>NZ_AP023423.1:1439628-1764256 GCF_021654335.1 Sideroxyarcus emersonii | reverse complement strand
CCATCATGTACTCACCTGTCACTATCCCTTTTGGGGCGAAGATGCTTTTCAATACGGTCACGATCAAACCCGGTGTGGCTTTCGAGGATGTCGAGCTGGCGCTGGCCGAGATGTGCAATGTGGTGAAAGACACTTACGGCGGCGACAAGGGCGGCTTCATCGCCGGCCAGGTTTACGAGTTCTCGGGTTTTGTTTCGGACGAAGGCTCGTTGAGCGATTCCAGATCGGCGGAAAAGCACATTGCGATCGTGACCTACTGGAAGTCTTTCGAGGAGCATGAACGGTCGCATGCCGACAAGGCATTCAAGGACAAATTCGCGGCCTTGGCCAGGCTGTGTGTCGAGAGCAAGGAGCTGGGTTACGACATGCTCTGGCAGGGTGCGCTGGAATAGGTGCTTGAAGGCTCAGACTGCATTAATCCGCAGCATGCGTATTCAACAGCGCCTCGGCTTCCTCGGCCGTGAGCGATTTCCACGGCAGCGGTATCAGGCCGGGTACGCGCGCCATGTAGCGGCGGTAAGTGTCGCCGTGATAGGCCAGCAGTTTCTGCTCTTCCAGCCGCGATCCGATGATGAAATACAGCGTGATGAACACGCTCGATAACAGCGTCGTCGCGTTCATGTCGCGCGTCCACACCAGCACCAGGCCGAAGAAATACCAGGGGTGCCGCACGTGGCGGTGGAACGGGGAGAGGTGGAAGTGCTCCTGATCCTCGACCTTGCGGACGTCGAGCCGCAACTGGCGCAGGCCGAGGAATTCCTGCATGTCGTAGCTCTTGAGACTCAGCCAGAAGCCGAGCAGCGCGGCCAGCGCCAGTACGTTTGTCAGCCACGCTGCGGCGCCCTGCCAGCGCCACAACAGCGGCCCCGGATCGCGGTAGGTGAGCCACAGGATCGGCAGGATCAGCAGCGATGCCAGCAGGTTGAAGGTCAGCCGGTAATACGGCATCAGCCTGGGCCAGGCGGCGGCAACCCGGCGCTTCACCGCCAGCGATGCCAATGCGGAGTGCAGGGCGAAGTACGCCAGCCAGCAAAGCGACAGCAACACAAGGTCCCGCCAGGCGGTTTCATTCATGCGATGGCACTGCCTTTCTTCCCTGCACCGGGGATGAGTGGGGTGGATTCGTCCGGCCCCATTTGATTGGGAGCCTTGCCCATTATGTTGGCAAAACTCCGGCTAATGTTTCTTCTTCTTGCCTTTCTTTCCTGATCCTTCGCTGCTCTTTGCCTTGTCCCAGTGCTTGAATTTCTTTTTGCAGTATTCCAGCAATTCGTCGTAATTCTGGAAGTGCAGTTCGAAACCTTCTTCGCGCGGGGCATCGAACTCGCAATAGTCGTTGCTGTGCTTGCGGCAGATGTGGGGGCGGGTGTCGTAGATGCCGCAGCGGCCGTCCGCCTGCAGGTGGGTGCAGCGGCTATCGAACAGCAGGTACCAGGTGCCTTCATCGCGGAAGGCGTGGACGCCCCGGTGCGACACTTGCCAGAGCAGGTTCGAGAAATCCTTTTTGGTGCGCGGGGTGCTGATCGGCTGGGTAATGTAGGTGCAGCAGGTTGCGCCTTTGCAGGAGGCGCATTTGTTTTCCGGGGTGTGGTTCATGTTTGCTACGCTGATGGTTGATTCTGGCGATGTTGCGTCAGTTGGTTTTGACAGGCAATGCTATCAGTTTTTATCGCCGGCCAATGGTGAAACACAAGAGACCGGGCCGAATTGTCCTAGAATTGGCGGGGGCATCGCATGGGGCCAGCTCATATCGACCGCAAGCGCGATGTGCTTTCCTGAATCACGGGGCGAACTCACCATGGAATTGATCGAACTCGGTCTGGATGATTGGTTTGAAAAGCAGGCAAGCCGGCTGTGCGGGGCAGGCCTGTGCCTGGCCCGGGTGACTGCAGTGGATCGCGGTCGCTATGTCGTCCGCAATGAACACGGCGAAGTGCCTGCCGAGCTGACGGGCAAGTTCCTGCATGCCGCCGCCTCCTCGCTGGATATGCCTTGCGTGGGCGATTGGGTGTGCGTGCAGTACCACGATGCGGAGTCGCATGCGAGCATCCATGATGTGGTGCCCAGGCGGTCTTTCCTGCGGCGCAAGTCTCCCGGCAAGAACATCGATTTCCAGATGATCGCGGCGAACATCGATGTGGCGTTCATCGTGCAGTCGTGCCATTTCGATTTCAATGTGCGCAGGCTGGAGCGCTACCTGGTGATGGTCAACGAGGGGCAGATCGAGCCGGTGGTGCTGCTGACCAAGACGGATCTGGTCGGCGCGGCGGAGCTGGAGCGCATGCTCGCCAACATCCGGGCGGCAGGCATCACGGCCCGTATCCTCGCGCTCAGCAATGTGACGGGCGAGGGGGTGGAGCAGGTGAAGCAGCTCATGCTGCCGGGCAAGACCTATTGCCTGCTCGGCTCGTCGGGCGTGGGCAAGACCACGCTGATCAACCAGCTGTCAGGCCATGATGTGCTGGAAACCGGCGCAGTCAGCGGCACGGGCGAAGGCAGGCACACCACCACGCGCCGCCACCTGGTTGCGCTGGACAACGGCGCGCTACTGATCGACATGCCGGGGATGCGCGAGCTGGGAATCCTGAGCGCGGGCGAAGGGCTGGACGACAGCTTTGCCGACATCAAGGCGCTTGCCTCGCAGTGCCGTTTCGCCGATTGCAGCCACGGCAACGAACCGGGCTGCGCGATCCGCAAGGCGATCGAAAGCGGCGAGCTGAATGCGGAGCACTACCGGAGCTACCTGAAGCTCAAGGCCGAGTCCGATTTCAACGAGATGTCTTACGTGGACAAGCGCAAGAAGGACAAGGCGTTCGGGAAGATGGTGAAGACGGTGTTGAAGCAGAAGCGCTGATGAGATAATGAAAAAGTTCTTTCCGCGGGTCGCCAAAATGCCTGAGACTCAAGGATAATGCGTGCAGCATTGCGCCGGCATGATGGCCTGATATTGAATGTCGCATCAATTGTTTCACCGATTAACATGAAGAGGAGGAATTGAGTGATGAGCGAAGTCGCAGATTACAAGGTGGTCCGGAATTCAACGGTGGGAAGCGAGCTGACGGAGGAGAAGGCCAAGCTGCTGGCGGCGAAGATGGGAGTGCGCCGCTTGAAGGATGGCGAGTTGCTGGTGAGGGAGGGCGAGGCCGATCAGACCCTGTTCATCCTGGCCGCAGGCAGGCTTACCGTGATCAGCAAGGATGCCGATGGGACGGAGCAGGTGGTCTATACCATGAAGGAAGGCGAGTGCGCCGGTACCCGCGCCTTCGTCGAGCAGTCGCCGCGCAAGGCGACGCTGCGTGCCGTGGGCGATTCCACCGTCTATACGCTGGCCCCGGCCGACTTCGAATCGTTGCTCGATTCCGCCCCACGCGTGGCCTTCCTGGTGATGCGTGCGCTGTTCCGCGTGACCCATGCCAACCTGTCGCGCATGAACCAGGAGACCCGGCAACTGGCGAACTACATCAACAAGACGCAAGGGCGTTATTGAGCCTGGTGCGGGGAAACAAAGGGCCGGGCAACCAGCATCATTCCGGTCAATCACAATGAACAAGACTCAGGGAGTTCCAGCATGTTGATGAAGATGACGCGTTCCGCGATTTTGATGTTGTTGGCACTTGCGCCGTTGGGCGCCAAGGCGGATGCGGCGATATATTGCCGGCTCAAGGGCGGTTCGCTGGTGCCGTTGCCGGCCGCGGCTTGCGCGATGGAAGGCGGGACGCCGGTGAACGCGGTGGTTACGCCGGCCGATTCAGCAGCGGTTCCGGCCGCCGTGCCTGCGCCTGTACCAGCGGCCGCACCTGCGCCTGCAGCCGCAGCGGTGAAAGAAAGTGCAGCGCCGCTGCCACCGATCGGCGATCTCAATCTCGATCAGGCGCAGAAGGTGGTGGTGGATATATTGGACAAGGGCCTGCCGGCAACGGCACGCAAGGTGCCGGAGAGCCTGGAGCGGACGGCAAGGTTCGACGGATGCCGCCTGGTGGTGGAAGAGAAGCTGCACATCGAGTTCGGCAATCTCATCACTTCGTTGAAGGATTTCAAGATCGATTCCGCGGTCGATTTCCGCACTGTCGGCCGCGATGCGTTCGGCTCGATGGGCAAGGTGTCTTCCAAGGCGGGCGATCTCGGCGGCGAGGCGATCTATTTTGAAGAGCCGAAGAACAAGGCCGGCAACAACATCGGCATCTCGGTGGCCATCCGGATCAAGGGCGACTATTCGAAATATACGACGGACCGTTCGTTTGTCGCCCTGGACGGACCGAACGACGATTACTGGATCGCGGACGAGTACGGATATCCAAGGGATACCATCATGGGTACGCCGGCCAGGGACAAGATCCGCATACTTTACCTGATCAATTCCCCGGACGATGCGGCAAGGCTGGCGGGCGCCCTGGACAAGGTCGGTGCGATGTGCCGGGCACAGCCGGGCGAACCGGGCGCTAAAAAGGATTAACGGGTCGGTTCCAGCCCATACCGCAGAGGAAGACAGCCGATGCTCGAATCGATACGCCGCATGCTGGGAGGCTCGCCGAAGGAGCCTACGCCGCAGGATTCCTTCCAGCAGCTGAACGCCGTGGCGCCGCTGCGCCCCGCGCCGGAGGCTTCAAAAGAGAACGTACACAAACATTCGTCCTTCATCTGCCGCGAGGCGATCCTCGACCGCAACGAGCGCATCGCGGGTTACGAGTTCGCCTTGGGGCAGAGCGTGCAGTCGCGCATGATGGACAAGAGCGCGGTGATACGGCGCGTGTATGACGATGTCATGCTGAACAATCTGGCGCCGCTCGGCGTGTCGTCGTTGCTGGGCGAACGCAGCGCTTTCATCCGCCTGTCGGCGGAGTCGCTGAAGAGTCCGCAACTGGCGGCGCTGGCCAACCCGAACACGGTGATCATGATCGCACCGCGGCCCATCGCCGAGATCGACCGGATCGAGTTACGCGCCAGCCTGGCGCATATCGAAGCGCTGGGCTTCAGGCACGGCTGGTCGATCAACCAGCCGCGCCCCGAATATGCCGAATTCCTGCACCGGGCCGACTTTATCGAGATCGACCCCGCTTTGCTCGACGGCATCCAGCTGAAGGCGATGATCGCCGAACTGCGTGCCGCCAATGCCGGGCAGAAGCTGATCGCCAGCCGGTTGCAGACGGCGGACGATTTCAAATACTGTTTTGAGCGCCGCTTCGATTACTTCATGGGGCCGTTCGTTTCCAGCCGCGAGAACTGGCATCCGACGAAGAGCGATGTCGATTACCTGCGGGTGTTCCAGGCGCTGGAGATGATACGGTCCGGTGCCGAGTTCGATGCCATCGCGGAGTGCCTGCGCACCGATCCTATCCTGACCTTCAAGCTGCTGCGTTATATCAATTCGCCCGGTATTGGCCTGCAGCAGAAGATCAACGAGATCCAGCAGGCGCTGCTGTTGCTCGGACGCGACCGCTTCTACCGCTGGCTGTCGCTGCTGCTGTTCGACAGCAAGAAGCCCGGTTACCACGAGAACGTGTTGCGCGAGCAGGCGCTGACGCGCGGGCGCTTCATGGAGACGCTGGCCGGGAAAGGGCGGGTGCCCGCGCATGCCGACCAGCTGTTCCTGGCCGGCCTGTTCTCGCTGATGAACGTCATGCTGGCGCAGCCGCTGGACCAGGTGCTGAAACAGGTGGCGCTGCCGGAAGCCGTGGCTGCGGCACTTCGGGGCGAGCCCGGCGCGATGCGCGATGCGCTGATGCTGGCGGTTGCGGTCGAATCGGGGGAGGGCGAGATGGCTGCCGCTGCGGCGCAATGCGACGTGGACGCAGCCGAGGTGGCCGGCCTGATGATCGAGGCGCTGGCCTGGGCGCAGCAGATCGCGGCGGTCGGCGAATAGGGGAAACAACGCGATAGTCTGCCGTTATCCGGTTTTCGAGTCTGATAGGAGGGAATCATGTTTTGTCCCGAGTGTGGAAGTTCGAATGACGATGCTGCGAAGTTCTGTATCAAGTGCGGTGCGGCGCTTGCGTCGACCAGTCAGGCTGCAGCCGCGCCGCGTGCGAATGATGACGGACCGGCAAGCGATGAGGAGTATTACAAGGCCGTTATCGGTCCCGCCAACCAGGACTATTACCTGGACCGTTTTCTCCGTTTCGATGACGAAAGAAAGATCAGCCCGACCTGGAACTGGCCGGCTTTTCTGGTGACCTTCTACTGGCTGCTCTACCGCAAGATGTGGGGGCTCGCCGCGATCTACTTCCTGCTGCCTTACGCGCTGTGGCTCGTGTTCTGGATCGTGGGGGCGGTGGCCGGCGGCGCGGTCGGTTTCGTGGTCAGCCTGGGCTATTTCGGTTATCTGGCCGCGGCCTTTATCGTGATCCCGATGTATGCGAACGGGCTGTATTACAAGCACTGTCAGAAGACCATCGCGGCGGTGCGTGCGACGACGCAAGGCACGCAGAGGCAGTTGGGCGAGCTGGCCGGCAAGGGCGGTACGAGCCGCGCAGCGTATGTCGTCATCCTGGTCGTCGTCGGCATTGCCGTCATCGGGATGCTGGCGGCCATCGCCATTCCCGCTTACCAGGATTACACGGCGAGGGCGCGCATGGCCCAGGCGATGCCGGTAGGCCGGGCGGCAACGGCCTATGTCGACAGTTATTTCGACCAGTATCGCTCGACCCCGAGCAACCTGGATGCGGCCAATTTCATGGCATCGTTGCCGCCTGCGGTGAAGGCAGTGACCATCGATCGCCAGACCGGCACGATTTCCATCACGATGCAGGGAAACAAGGCGATCGAGGACCGGTCGCTCAGGTTCGTGCCCACGCTGGCGGGAGGTGACCATTTGAGCTGGCGCTGCATGAGCGAGCAGATCGACAGGCGTTACCTGCCGCAGGATTGCAGGTAGCAGGGCGCGCTGCGTCGATGCGGCGCGTCAGCCTTTGCCGATCAATTCGTCCGGGTACGGTTTGCTGGGATAGTGGAAGGGCACCGGGCCGTCCGGCTGGGCGTGCAGGAACTGGCGCACGAACGGGTCTTGCGAGCCGATCATCTCGCTCGTTTCGCCCTCCGCCACCACGACGCCGTCGTGGATGAAATAGATGTAGTCGACGATCTTCAGCGATTCCGCCAGGTCGTAGGTCACCACCACGGATGAGATGCCGAGCGCATCGTTCAGCTTGCGGATCAGGTTGGCGATGGTGCTGAGGGAGATCGGGTCGAGTCCGGCAAAGGGCTCGTCGTAGATGATCAGCGCGGGGTCGGTGGCGGTCGCCCGGGCCATGGCGACGCGGCGTTCCATGCCGCCGGAAAGCTGGCTCGGCATCAGCTTGTGGGCGTTGCGCAGGCCGACGGCCTGCAGCTTCATCAATACCAGGTCGCGGATCACCTCTTCCGGCAGGTTGGTGTTCTCGCGCAACGGAAAGGCCATGTTCTCGTATACCGACAGGTCGGTGAACAGGCCGCTGACCTGGAACATCATGCCCATCTTGAGGCGTAGCTTGTACAGCTCGTCGTTGCTGAGTTCGTGCAGCACCTGCCCCATGAATTTGACGCTGCCCCTGGAAGGGTGCAGCTGGCCGGTGAAGTGGCGCAGCAAGGTGGATTTGCCGCTGCCGCTGGCGCCCATGATGCCGACGACCTTGCCGCGCGGGATGGTGAGATTGATGCCTTTCAGCACCGCGCGTTCGCCGTAGGCGTGGTGCAGGTTGTCGACTTCGAGCAGGTTGTCCATGATTCAATGCCGGGTTGGGTTCTATGCGGACATTCTCACATGGAAGGGGCGGCAATTGAAGGGGGACTCTTCATGTTGCGAACGGCACAGGCTTGCGTGCGTTCACCGCAGCCTGGCAATCAGGTTAGAATCGCCGCAGTTTTCGCGGCAGGTGGAGGCGGGCTGCGGGGGATCGATGAGCAGACGCCGCCGCGATCTGGACGACACGAATTTTCCGGGACACCGTATTTACTTTACCCATCCACATGAATAACGTTCTTTTCGCACTCATCCAGGCACTCAAGACCCTGTTCCATCCCAGGATGCTGTCGCTGGTGCTGTGGCCCATGCTGGTGGCCATCGTACTGTGGGCGGGAGCGGCGATGTTGTTCTGGAGCAATTGGGTCAACGACATGACCGGCATGATGCAGGCCACGCCGCTGGAACAATGGATGGCGCAGGGTTACTTCGCTGTCGCATCGCATTACCTGATCGTGATCATCCTGCTGTTGCTGCTGCTGCCGTCGATCTATGTCACCGCGCTGTTGATCACGGCGATCTTCGCGATGCCGATGATGGTGAACCATGTCGCCGGGAAGTATTACCCGCGGCTGGAGCGCAAGCAGGGCGGTACCAATGCCGGCAGCATCGCCAACGCGCTGGTCGCCATCGCCGTGTATTGCGCGGGCTGGGTGCTGAGCCTGCCGCTGTGGCTGTTCTCGCCGCTCGCGCTGCTGTTGCCGCTGGTGCTGATGGCCTACCTGAACCAGCGGCTGTTCCGCTATGACGCGCTGGCCGAGCATGCCAGCAAGGAAGAATATGCGCAGGTCATGGAACGTGCCTCGATGAAGCTTTACCTGCTCGGCCTGATCGTGGCCCTGCTGCAGTTCGTGCCGGTGCTCAACCTGTTCTCGCCGGTTTATGTCGCACTGGCGTTCATCCATCTGTGTCTGACAGAGTTGAAAGAACTGCGCCAGTCAGTATAGAGTGCGATGCGTTTTTAATTTGGTGTTCCGTTATGGCGATGACTGATGTTCTGGCTAACCTGCAACCACATACTGTTTGGGCGCATTTCGCCGCGTTGTGCGCGATCCCGCGGCCCTCGCTGCATGAAGGAGCGCTGCGCCAGTACCTGATCGAATGGGCGCATGCCCGCGGCATCAAATCCCTCGTCGACGATGCGGGTAACCTGATCCTGAAGAAGCCGGCGAGCCCCGGCTGCGAAACATCCCCCGGCGTGATCCTGCAGGGCCACCTCGACATGGTGTGCCAGGCCAATGCGGGCACGGTGCATGATTTCGAACGCGACCCGATCAAGCCGCAGGTGCGCAACGGCTGGGTGATCGCGGAGGACACCACACTGGGGGCGGACAACGGCATCGGCGTGGCGCTGGCGCTGGCGGCGCTGGAAGAGTCCGGCCTGGTTCATCCGCCGCTGGAAGTGCTGCTCACCGTGAACGAGGAGTCCGGCATGGACGGCGCACGCGGGCTGCTGCCCGGCACCTTGCACGGCAGGCGCTTGCTCAATCTGGACACCGAGGAGTGGGGGCATTTCTATCTGGGCTGTGCGGGCGGCGTGGATGTGGAAGTGAGTCATCCGTGCGTGCTGGAGGCGCTGCCGTCCGGCTATGTGTTGTGGCGGATGGAAGTGAGCGGATTGCGCGGCGGCCATTCCGGCATCGACATTCATCGCGGGCGCGGCAATGCGATCAAGCTGCTGGCGGACGCGCTGCACGACCTGTCGGAGCCTTTCGACCTGCACCTGGTGGAGATGGGCGGCGGCACTGCGCGCAACGCCATCCCGCGCGAAGCTTATGCGGTGTTCGCCGTGCCCGCGGCCGATACCGCGCTGCTGGAGGCTTGGGTGAAGGACGAACGCGAGGTGTGGCAGGAATGGTTCGCCGAGAGCGAGGACAACATTGCGCTGGCATGCAAACCCGTTCCTGCGGCGACCGCAGCCGGGCAAGCGGATGCTTTCAGGGCGATTGCGCGCGCGGATCGCGACAACCTGCTCGGTTTTCTCGACAGTGCCGAGAACGGTGTCGCGCGCATGAGCGACGATTTCCCCAGCGTGGTGGATACCTCGAACAACCTCGGTGTGATGAGCCTGGCGCAGGGGCAGTTCCGCGCCACTTTCAAGGTGCGCTCGTTGCACGACGAACGTGCCGATGCGCTGGCCGACAAGCTGATCCTGCATGCGGTCAGTTATGCGCTGCGCGCGTGGAAGGACGGCGCCTATCCGGGCTGGATGCCGAATCCGTCGTCCAGCCTGCTGGCGTTGTGTCAGCAGGTTTATACCGCCGAGTTCGGCCGTCCCGCCAGCCTGCAGGTGATCCATGCCGGCCTGGAGTGCGGCCTGCTGGCGGCCAGCCATCCGCATCTGGATATGATCTCCTTCGGTCCGGACATCCGCGGTGCGCACGCCCCCGGCGAACGGGTGGAGATCGCTTCCGTCGCGCGCTGCTGGCAGTTGTTGAAGGCGGTACTGCAGGGGTTGGCCAAGGGCTGATCTCGTCACTGCGGCGATTCCGCAACGCCGCGCATCCAATCCGCTATCCGCAGCCGGTCTTCGCGCTGTCAGCCGAACAGCGCCGACACCATCGTGTATTCGTTCAGGGCCTGGAATACCAGCTGCAGGTTCGTGCTGCCCGACTGCGAGGCGGTGGACAGCAGGCTGTCGAGGTTCAATTGCGGCGGCAGGAAACTGTTGGTGAGGAGGCCGGTGATCGAGGTATTGCCGGTGGACATCAGCGCGGACAGCGAAGAATACTGGCTGCTCGACTGGGCGATGAAGCTGCTCGCCAGGTCGTTGAAGGCACTCGCGGCCTGGGATAGCAGCGTGAAGGCGCCTGCCGCATCGGTGTTGAAGGCCGACAGCAGGGTGTTCTGGTCGACGCTCAGGCTGCCGCCCCCGCCGGCAAGCAGGGAAGGCTGGAACGTGATGCCGAGCTGCGACAGATCGGTCAGTGCCGAGCCGCCATTGCTGTAGCCGGCCTGCGCCTGTGCGTTGAGCGACTGCACCAGGCCGGATGCGCCCGGAACGTTGCCGCCCAGCAGGTCGCCGGTGTTGTTGACGCTGGCGATGGCGCTTTGCAGGTTGTTGTAGGCGTCGACGAAGCTTTGTGTCTCGGCGGTCAGGCTGGCAAGGTCGCTGCCGCCACCCGCGCTGCCGCCGGGCAGCAGCGGGTGCAATTGGTCCTGAAAGGTGGCCGTGGCGGATAGTACTTGCCCCAGACCGGAAAGCCCGACGAGGGTGGAGGTGTTGCTGAACGATCCCGGTGTAGACAGGCTCAGCTCGGACGCCAGCAACTGGTATGCCGGATAGGTCGACGAGATACCGCCGTACGAACCGTAATTGAACACAGGTGCATAGGCGTTGACGCCCAGTAAAGGATCCATTGCGATCTCCCCGAAACAGCGTGAAGGAAAACACCATGAAGCTCGTGAACAGGCCCCGGTGGGTTTGTTCGCACGGATTAGAATAGACCGGAATGGTCAAAGTTTCCTGTCTAAAAATGATTTCATGATCCAGGTATCGGCATGGGAATTGCACGGGCGGCGCGATAGCCCGGCTTCCGGATTGAGGCATAATTTGCCGGACTCTTCCGTGGGAGCCATTCCATGATCCAGCTCGACAACGTCTTGCCTGCCTGGGGCAGGCCGGAATTCGAGGCATTGCTCAAACAGGAACTGGCGCGGCAGGCCGCGCAGTTACCGTTGCAGCAGGGACTGTCGTGCAGCAGTTCCGTGGCCGACACGCCGATCACGGCGGTGATCCTCGGCATGGCCGATCTGGGCGGTGCGATCCGCGTGAAGGCCGGGATATTCTACGAGGGGCTGATTGGCGGCTGCAGTTGTGCGGGCGATCCCACGACCGACAGCGAGTACACCGAGTACTGCGAGGTGCAGCTGGATATCGACAAGTCGACCGCAGTCGCTGCGGTGCTGCTGCTGGCGGAATAGCCAGCAGCAGCTCAGCCGGCTTGTTCCAGCGCCATCTCCAGTTCCAGCCAGCTCTCCTCCAGCTCCGCCACTTTCGCTGCCAGCCGCGCATGTTCGGCATTCAACTGGTCCACTTTCGCGCGGTCCGGGTTTGCATAGGTGGCTGGGTCGGCCAGCTGCCGGTCGATGGCGGCGAGCTCCGCTTGCGCCGTAGCCAGCGCGGTCTCCAGCTTGCCCTGTTTCGATTGCAGCGCCTTGCGGTTGGGCCTGGGGGCGTTCTGCGATTTCGGTTTTTCCGCCTGCGGCTGTGCGGCCGCTTCGCGCGGGCGGCGGTTCTCGATCCAGCTCTTGTAGTCTTCCAGGTCGCCGTCGAACAGCTTGGCTTCGCCATCGGCGACCAGCCACAGCTCGTCGGCCACGGCGCGGATCAGGCTGCGGTCGTGCGAGACGATCACCACGGCGCCGGTGTATTCCTCCAGCGCGATGGTGAGCGCGTCGCGCATGTCGAGGTCGAGGTGGTTGGTGGGTTCGTCGAGCAGCAGCAGGTGCGGCTTCTGCCAGGCCAGCAGCGCGAGCGCGAGGCGGCTTTTCTCGCCGCCGGAAAAACTCTCAACCGGGCGGTCTTCGCTGTCGCCGGCCAGGCCGAAGCGGCCGAGGAAGCTGCGCAGCGTGAGCATGGTCTCCTTGGGCGCGATCTTTTCCATGTGCTGCAGCGGCGTGGCATTGCCGTCGAGATTCTCCAGCTGGTGCTGGGCGAAGTAGCCGATGCGGATATCGGGCGTGAACTCGAGCTTGCCGGTGGTGGGCTGCAGTTCGCCCACCAGCAGCTTGATCAGCGTGGATTTGCCCGCGCCGTTGGGGCCGAGCAGCGCAATACGCGCGCCGGCGCGCAGCACCAGTTCTATGTTCTTGAAGAGCGTCTTGTCGCCATAGGCGAAACCCATCTTCTCCGCCCGCAGCAGCAGGTCCGGGCTGCGTTCGGGCGCTTCGATCTCCAGTTCGAAATGGCCGTCGGTGACATGCACCGGCGCGATGCGCGTGATGCGGTCCAGTGCCTTGATGCGGCTCTGCGCCTGCTTGGCCTTGGTGGCCTTGGCGCGGAAGCGGCGCACGAAGTCTTCCAGGTGGGCGATCTTGTCCTGTTGTTTTGCGAACGCCTGATTCTGTTGCGCGATGCGCTCGGCACGGGCGCGCTCGAAGTCGTCGTAGTCGCCGGTGTAGGTGTCTATGGTCTTGTCGTGCACATGCGCGATGCGGTTGACGCAGGCGTTGAGGAACTCGCGGTCGTGCGACACCAGCAGGATGCTGCCGGGGTAGCGCGCTAGGTATTGTTCGAGCCACAGGATGGCTTCGAGGTCGAGGTGGTTGGTGGGCTCGTCGAGCAGCAGCAGGTCGGCGCGGTGCATCAGCGCACGTGCCAGGTTCAGGCGCATGCGCCAGCCGCCGGAGAAGCTGGCGACGGTGCGCTCCAGCGTGTCGTTGGCGAAGCCCAGCCCGTTCAGCAGTTGCGCGGCGCGCGCCTTGGCGCCGTAGCCGTCGATGGCCTCGTAGCGGTGCTGCGCGTCGAACCAGGCGGCGTCGTGGTTGTCGCGCGCCAGTATTTTTTCCAGCTGGCGCAGTTCGGCATCGCCGTCGAGCACGAATTCCAGCGCGGGCAGGTCGGAGTTGGCGATCTCCTGCTCGACGAAGGCGATGGTCTTGCCGGACTGCATGGCGATCTCGCCGCCGTCCGGCTTGATCTCGCCGCGGATCAGGCGGAACAGCGTGGATTTGCCGCAGCCGTTCTGGCCGACGAGGCCGATGCGCTGGTCGGCGAAGGCTTGCAGGTTTACGTTCTGGAGCAGCGGGATGCCGCCTTGCAGGTAGGTCAGGTTCTGGATGTTGAGCATGGATGCGATGATAGCAGAGCGGGGCGGCGGCACGTCCGCCTGCGCTGCCAGATATTCCTGACAATTGCAATCGGCTTCCGGGCTAAATGTGAAGAGTGCGGCAAGACGCCGTGAAATCAAGGAAAATCACGGCATGCAGGAACGGTCCATGCCTGAAATAGTTTTTCCAAGTGAACTAATTTATCCGCGGGTGTTCTGTACAATGGCGTTCTTGCTGAAGGAACGCACAAAGATATCGTTTTGCAACATTCATTAAATCGGAGTCCATATTTTATGAAAGCCCCCATTCCTCTACGCGATGTTCCGCAGTCCAACATTTTCCGTAAAGGCGATGTATTCGTATTGTTTGGCGAACTGTTCGGCCGCGGCTATGCCAACGGCCTGGTCAACGAGGCGCGCAAGGCCGGCATGACCATCGTCGGCGTGACCGTCGGACGCCGCGATGAGAACAATGCGCTGCGTGCCCTGAATGCAGAGGAGCTGGCGACCGCCGAAGCCAATCTGGGCGGCCGCATCATCAATGTGCCGCTGATGGCGGGTTTCGATCTGGATGCGCCCGCAGGCGAACCGACCCCGACCGACATGCTGGGCGAGATGACGCTCAAGAGCTGGCAGGACGACAAGCTGGACTGGGCGCACATCGAGAAATGCCGCGCGGCGGGGGTGAAGCGTTTCAAGGATTCGGTAGCGCAGGTGATGGCAGAGCTGGACAAGTCGATACCGGACGGCAGCAATGTGTTCTTCGCCCACACCATGGCCGGCGGCATTCCCAAGGTGAAGGTGTTCCTGGCCATCGCCAACCGCATCTACAAGGGGCGCGGCGAGCGTTTCCTGTCTTCCAGCGCGCTGCTCAACAGCGATCTGGGCAAGCTGATCCTGATGAACTTCGACGAAGTCACCGCCAATACTTTCCAGCACCTGATCGACGGCAGCGCGGCGATCCGCGCGCGCGTGGAGAAGACCGGCGGGCAGGTGCGCTACACGGCCTATGGCTATCACGGTACCGAGATCATGATCGACGGCGGATACCAGTGGCAGACCTACACCAGCTACACCCAGGGCAAGGCGAAGATGCGACTGGAGCGCATCGCGGAAGCCGCGTGGCAGCAGGGCATCAAGGCCACGGTATTCAATTGTCCCGAGATCCGCACCAACTCGTCGGATATCTTCGTTGGCGTCGAGCTTTCGCTGTTCCCCCTGCTCAAGGCACTGAAGAAGGAGCAGGGCGGGGCGTGGGCGGAGGCGCAATGGCAGGCGTGCCGCGAGGTGTTGCTGGAAGGGCAGTCGCTGGAAAGCCTGTTGCAGAAGATCGATGACTACAATGCCAGCAGCGTGATGCAGCGGTTCCGCGATTTCGCTGCGTGGCCGATGGATAATTCGGCCGAGCTGGCCGATATCATGATTGGCACTTCGGAAGAAATCACCAAGATGCACAAGAGCCGCGATGCGCTGGTGACCGACAAGCTGAGTGCGCTGGTGCTGGAAGGAACCGGTCCGCTGATGTTCCACGAAGCGTCCAATCCTGCCGGGCCGGTGCTGTGGCTGAACCACGATGTGATCGCCAAGCAGCTCAACATGATGCATCGCTGAAGCGGATCGACGGGACAAGCGGAGTGCCGGCCCTGTAGTTCCACGCGGCCGGCATGAAAGATTGCTCCGGCAGTGCCTCCTGCAGGGGCACCGAAAATGTATCAAGGATGAACAAAGATGGGAGCCGCTCCGGGCTGTTGCTCCCGCTCGAAACGATGGTCTTGTAACTTCATGAATCTGGATGCGCGCACCCTGCTGTTTTCGCTGATCCTGACCAATGCCATTATGGTGTTGAGCCTGTTTGCGGCCGCGACCAGCGCCAAGGGAGATGGCAGGCCCGACGGCATCGGCAAATGGGCCGCCGCGATATTGCTGGAGACGCTGGCCTGGGTGCTGATCGCAATGCGCGGAACCCTGCCGGACGCCATTTCGATCATCGTTGCCAACGGGTTTGTCGCCGCCAGCTATGCGCTGATGCTGGCGGCCATCTGCGAGTTCCAGCAGCGCAGGCTGCCGCACTGGCAATATTGGCTGCCGATCGTCCTGGCGCTGCTGGTGGCGACTCTTCTGCCCGACGACATACGCAGCCGTTTCATCTGGGGCGGCTGCGTCTACGCCTTGCAGATGGTGCTGATCGCCCGGGCCCTGTGGTCCGACCAGGCGACGCGTGCCGGCCGCGCGTGGCGGTTGCTGCTGGGCGGTTTTGCCGTGCTCTTGCTGGTGCTGGCGCTGCGCGCCAGCGTCGCCCTGACGGGAGGAACCCTCCTGTCTGTCCCGCAGAACGGCGGTACCCCGCACTGGGTCCAGATCGTCACGTTCGTCGCCCTGATGGCGACATCATTGCTGGGGTCGATCGGTTTCCTGCTGATGGTGAAGGAGCGTGCGGATCGCGAAGTCATGCATCTGGCGATGACCGACAGCCTGACCGGCGTGCCGAACCGGCGCGCCTTGATGGAGCATGCCGAACGGGCATTGTCCCTGCGCCACAGCCGCCATCTGGCATTGCTGATGATCGATGTGGACCACTTCAAGCGGATCAACGATGCCCACGGCCATCCGGCCGGCGACGAGATCCTGCGCCAGGTGGCGGGCCTGCTGGCGGGGCGCTTGCGCGGCGGCGACCTGGTGGGGCGTTATGGCGGCGAGGAGTTCTGCGTGGTGGCGCTGGATACGGATGCCGACGGCGCGATGAAGCTGGCCGAATCGCTGCGGGAGATCATCGCGTCCGCTGTGCTGGGCACGGAGTATGGCGATCTGTCGGTCACGGTGAGTATCGGCGTCTCGTATTGTTCGACCGACACCGAGCGGGAGTTGAAGGGCATCCTGGCGGAGGCCGATGCGGCGCTCTACACCGCCAAGGCGAACGGCCGCAATCAGGTGGTCCGCCTCAATTGACCGTGCTGGCCATGCCGAACCGGATTCGTATCGCTCTTCTGGTGTGGCTGGCGGTTTTTGCACATGCGCTTTTCGCCGCGGACGAGAGGGCTTGCCCGCCCGCTCCTGCGCAGCCCACGCCCGAGATGATGCAGGCTGCGATGCGCGATGCACGCGACCACGGCTTCCTGTGGCGCATCACCAGGGATGGCCATACTTCCTATCTGTACGGGACGATCCATGTCGCGGCGTTCGACTGGATGTTCCCCGGGCCGGGCGTGCTGCAGGCCCTGCGCTCGACCGACACGATGGCCCTGGAACTCGACATGCTGGACCCGGACATCCGGGAACGCATGGCGAAGGGCATCAAGTCGATGCGCAGCCCGGCATTGCCGAAACCCCTGTTGCAACGTTTGCAGCGGCAGGCCGCAGCGGCCTGCATCCCGTACGGCGAGATCGCCGGGTTGCCAGTCGAATTCCAGATCACTGCGCTGACCCTGGTGGAGGGACGCCGGGAAGGGCTGGAAGCGGCCTATGCCATCGATGCGGTGCTGGCGGGGATAGGGCACGGTGCGAAGAAGAACGTGGTGTCGCTGGAGACGCCGGAAGCCCAGTTGCGGACGCTGCAGATGCAGGATCCCCGGGATGCGGTGGCGTTCGTCGAGGATGGACTGGAGGAGATCGAGAGCGGCCGTACCCGGACCGGCTTCCGGCGTATCGCCAGGGTCTGGGCGGATGCGGATTACGACGAGCTGGCGCGTTACAGTGAGTGGTGCGACTGCCTGAACACCGAGATCGAGCGCAAGGAGATGCGGCGCCTGCTCGACGAGCGCAATCCGAACCTGGCCGAACGGATCGACAGCTTGCACGCCAGCGGGAAGCGGGTGTTCGCCGCGGTGGGCAGCCTGCACATGTTCGGGCCGACGGGTTTGCCGGCGCTGATGGAGAAGCGCGGCTACCGGGTGGAGCGGATGGATTTGAGGTCGAAGTGAAGCGCATATTGCGGCACAATCCGCACTGGAATCATTCCATCGACAGGAACGGAAGGGGGCAACATGAATCTGGCTGAGTTGTTTCGTCACGAGACCGACCTGCAACCGCTGCAGGCGGGGCAGACCTTGTTCAACGAGGGGGAAAAGGGCGAGCTGATGTATGTGCTGATGTCGGGCCAGGCCAGCATCTTCGTACGCGGCAAGCTGGTGGAGATTGCCGAGGCGGGAGCCATGGTGGGCGAGATGGCGATGATCGACGATGTGACCCGCACGGCGACGGTGATCGCCATGACCGATTGCACGCTGCTGCCGCTGGACCGCAGGCGTTTCAATTTCCTGGTCCAGCAGACCCCGAACTTCGCGCTGCACGTGATGCGCGTGATTGCGGACCGCCTGCGCCGGGTGGATGCGATCCTGTGACGCAGGATGCCGTATCGGCCTACTGGATAAGGGGGTAAGCGGCACATGTCCCATCGCAGCGGCGGCAAACAAGGATAAACTAGCGGTTTCGAAGACTCAGGAGTTTTGTCCATGGTGACACCGGAAAATGTCAGCAGCTATATCCAGCAGGGACTGGAATGCGAATACATCGATGTCGATGGCGACGGGCGCCATTTCGAGGCGGTGATCGTGAGCAAGGCTTTCGAGGGCAAGGGGATGCTGCAACAGCACCAGCTTGTCTATCGCGCCCTGGGCGACAGGATGGAGCAGATCCATGCCCTGTCGATGAAAACCTTTACCCCCGAGCAATGGGCCAATCAGGCCTGAACATTCTGGAGAGAGAGATGGACGCAAAAGCAATCGCATTGGAAAAGATCAGGAAGACCGTTACCGAGAACCCCGTCGTGCTGTACATGAAAGGCACACCGCAGTTCCCCCAGTGCGGGTTCTCGGGGCGGGCGGCGCAGGTGCTCAAGGCCTGTGGCGTGGAGAAGTATGTCGCGGTGAATGTGCTGGCCGACCAGGAGGTGTACGACAACCTGAAATACTACGCCGACTTCCCGACCTTTCCGCAGCTGTACATCAAGGGCGAATTGATCGGCGGCTCGGACATCATGCTGTCGATGTACGAGCAGGGCGAACTGCAGAAGCTGCTCGCAACCGCTTCCGCCTGATCGAGCGGGGCGGCCGGTCTATTTCCGGCCGCTCGCCGTCTTGAGCGGCATTCGATCCACCTGCACGCTGGTATGCCCATCGCTTAGCCATATCTGCCCATCCTGGATGGTGCATTGCAATTGCATCGTGCGTTGCGCCAGCCTGGTCAGTGCCTGGGTGCTTTCGGTCGGCAGGTTGACGATGGTAAGGTTTTTCTGCCGTTCGAATTGCGCGCTGTTCTGCGCGAACCACATGTCGGCCACACGCCCGCCATAGCTGTATACCACCACCTGATCCGCGCGGCCGCACGCCTTGCGGATCAGCTTCTCATCGGGGATGCCGACATCGATCCATAGCTTGATCGCCCCGGTCAGATCCTTCAGCCAGATATCCGCCTCTTCGTCGTTGGTCATGCCCTGACCGAACTCCAGGTGCTCATGGGCATGCAGGGCAAAGGCCAGCAAGCGGACCATAAGTCGCTCATCGGTTTCGGAAGGGTGGCGGGCCAGGGTCAGCGCGTGATCCTGATAATAGTGACGCTCCATATCCGCGATTTGCAGATCGGCCTTGAAGATGGTTGCCTTGATTGCCATGGGATGACTTGTCGATGTGCAGTGGATGTACGGGCGCAGACTACCAAGAATGCAGCGCACTGGCTGGATTTTTTCGCCCCGTTGCCGGGGGGAAGGGCCGGAGGATTTTGCGCAGAGCCGCGGCCTGCGTGGGATTCAAGCCTTGTAGCCGATGCGGAAGCCGCCCCACTGCCTGCCACACACGAAGATCGGGGCTGAGATGTCGTGCACTACCTCGCCGGTGTCGCGGCGGTAGGTCTGGATCAGGAACGGCTGGTTGTGGCTGCCGCAACGCTTGCCGACCGGGTCGCTGAAGATCCGTTTGGTACGGGAATGCAGCGTGTCCTGCTTGAGATCGCCGGTGATCGGGGCGGAGAACTTCTTGTTGTGGGTGGGGAAATATCCGTTCCGGTCGACCGCGCCCGCATACACGAATTCAGGATGCTGCTGGAGCAGCGGTTCCTGGATGGCGGGAAACAGCTCGTCGGTCAGCTTGTCGAAGCGCGTATGGTATTTGGGCGGTTCCACATCGGGGATGCGCTCGTAGTTGTCGTCGAACAGATCCGCTTCGCTGATGCGTTTCGCGGCGATCGCCCGTTCCAGCGTGTCCCCGATGGCGCGTGCCGCTGCTTGCACCACGGCGGGTACCTTGCCGTGCGTTTCCAGCCCCTTCAGCCCGGCATCGCCGAGCTTGAATACATTGTCCAGCTCTTTCAGGTTCACGGCCAGGTGGTCGAGATGGGTGGCCTGTTCCTGCATTTTTCCCACTACGCTGGCATTGCTCTCGGCCTGCGCCAGGATGTGGTGCATCTGCTTGCCCACCAGTTCGCTGGCTACCGTCTGCTCGGTGATCGCCGCGGCGATGGAGGTCGACTCGTCCAGCGTCGACTGGGAGCTGCGGTTGATCTGGGTCAGCGCATCCGCTGCCTGACGCGCCAGTGCCGCGCCCCCCTGAGCCAGCGCGGTACCGGACTGTACCTTGCCGATGGTCGTGGCCGTCTCCGTCTGGATGCCGGCGATCATGGCCGAGATCTCTTTGGTGGCGGTGGAGGTCCGTTCGGCGAGCTTGCGCACTTCGTCCGCGACGACCGCGAATCCGCGGCCGTACTCGCCGGCACGCGCGGCTTCGATGGCGGCGTTGAGGGCGAGCAGGTTGGTCTGGTCGGCGATGTCGTGGATCGCGGCGGCGATACCGTTGATCAGCTGGGTGCGTTCGCCCAGCTGGTTGATCGAGCTGGCCGAATCCTCGAAGGCTTGCGCGACGCGTTCGATCTCGCCGGCGGCATTCTGGGCGACCCTGGCGCCGTTGCTGGAGAGCTGGCACGATTCACGGGCGTTGTCGGCAGCGCGCCTGGCGTTCTCTGCGATGCTCTGCACATTGCCTATCATCTCCTCGATGGCCTGGCCGGCGGCTTCGGCGGCATCCTGTTGCGCCAGCGATCCCGCGCTCAGCTGCCCCACCATGCTCTCCAGCGACAGGGCGGAACTGGCGACCTGGCTGGAGTTGAACATCACTTTGCCGACGATGCTCTGGAAGTTGTCCAGCAGTTCGTTGAGTGTCCTGGCGGTGTCGTCTGCCACCCCGTTCGAGCCGGTCAGGCGCAGCGCGAGGTTACCCTCCATCTTGACGGTCTGGATGGCGCCACGCAGTTTTTCCAGCGGGGCCAGCAGGCTGGACCGGATGAGTGCCACCAGGATCGCCAGCGAGACCAGGGCGACACCGATGCCGGCAGACCATCCCGCGATGGAGGAGCCCAGATTCATCGCCAGGATGAGGATGATGAGTTGCGACGAGAACACCGTTGCCAGCATCTTTGTTTTGATCGACATCTTCCTGGTTACCATTCCCTGAAATTGATATGCGGCCGTCGGTGCGACTGCCTGCCTGAATCGCGACCCGCTTTCTCGGCGGGCGATCCTTGTCCTGTGGCTATCGGCATAAACCCTGTTGTCTTTAACGAAGATTTGATCTGTCGATCCGTGGGTTCTGGCATAGTGCGGATGGCGCCGGTCCGCATGAGCCGGTTTTTTGCAGCCCGATTTTGGGCTGGTTTATACTCCTTGCGCATCCCCCTTCGGAGTAGTTGCCTAAAATACTCGGGTATAGTTTAATGCGTGCCACTTACATAAGCTGAAAGGTGTAGATCATGCAAATCCCGCAACGCGATGGTGATGGTTATCTTGTCGACATGAGCGACTGGACGGAAGAGATCGGTCGTGCGATGGCCGAGGCGGACGGCTTTGAGCTGAATGACAAGAAGTGGCAGCAGATCCTGAAGGCACGCGAATATTACGAAGAGTTCGCGTCGGTGCCGCCGATCCGCAAGTTCGCCAAATACATCGAGGAAGATCAGAAGGATGTGTTCGACCTGTGGATGACCGGGCCGATGAAACCGATCACCAAATACGGCGGCATGCCCAAGCCGACCGGTTGCGTCTAACCGGTTGGTGCGGAACTACCTGCGTTTCGGGTTGCTGGCGATCTGCGCGTTGCGCGGATTTGCCGCCTTTGCGGCGCCGGACGAGATACAGGTCTACACCGACGAGATGAATGCTCCGGGCAAGTTCGGCCTGGAGCAGCACCTGAATTACGTCCTCAAGGGAACGCAGACCCCGGCCTATCCGGGGGAAATGGTCACGAACCACGTGGCGCAGGTCACTCCCGAATTCTCCTACGGCATCTCGGACACCCTGGAGGCAGGGCTGTACGTGCCTCTGGCCACCACGCCGGGCGGTTACACTTTCCTCAACGCGTTGCGTTTGCGGCTGAAATATATCGCGCCCAAACACGACGACGACATGTTCTATGGCCTGAACGTGGAAGTCGGCCGCGATACCTTGCGCACCTCCGACAGCATCTCAGGGATGGAACTCCGGCCGATCATCGGCTATCGCGATGCGAAATGGCTGGTGAGTTTCAATCCCATCCTGAACATGGGGCTGGCAGCGAATGTGAGCCGTCAGCCGCACTTCGAGCCCGCATTCAAGCTGACACGCAGCGTGGGCGACGGGGTGCGCAGCGGGTTCGAGTATTACGGGACATACGGTTCGTTGAGCCACCTGCCGCCGGGCAACCAGTTCGGGCATACGCTGTATGCCGTGGCCGATATGGAGAAGGGCGGCTTCGATGTGAATTTCGGTATCGGTCGCGGTTTCGTGAATGCCACCGACACCTGGGTGATGAAGGCGATCATCGGTTTTCCCTTCGACTAACCGCGGTCGTTTCGCTCGCCCGCCAGCAAGTCCAGCTGCTTTCCTTCCAGGTAGCACCACTCACCCTCCGCCAATCCCAGCGCGTCGAGCCCGAGCTGGCCGATCCGGATGCGGCACAATGTTGTGCAGTGGTTGCCGGCTGCCGCCAGCATGCGCTTCACCTGGTGGTATTTTCCCTGCTCCAGCACGATCATCAGCCGGTGCGTATCCAGCATGTCGCAGACGACCGCCGCCAGCGGCGCCGGTTCGTCGTGCAGCTTCACGCCGTCCATCAGTTGCCTGACCAGTTGCGGCGTCACCGGATCGTGCGTGCTGGCAACGTAGACCTTGGGGATGTGGCGCCTGGGCGAGGACTGGGCATGGATGAAGGCGCCGTCATCCGACATCAGCAACAGCCCGGTGGTGTCGTGATCGAGACGCCCCACCGGCTGCACGTCGCGCAAGGCGAACTGTTCCGGCAGCAGCGAAAGCACGCCGGGGTGATGGCTGGGTTTGCGCGAACATTCGTAGCCGGCGGGCTTGTTCAGTGCGATGTACACATGTTCGCGATACGTCCATGGCTCGCCGTACACGCTGAACTCGAGGCCGTCGGTCTCGACCACGGCGCGACTGTCGGTGATCGTCTCCCCGCCGATGGCGACGTCGCCGTCCTCGATCAGTTCGCGGCACCATTTGCGTGTGCCGAAGCCCTGCGATTGCAGGACGCGGTCGAGCGGGAGCTTGCTCATCGCCGGACGGCCGTGCTCAGGCGATGCTGCAGGCTTCGGCAAATTCCAGCCGCACGTTGCGCGGATAGACGCCCTTGGGATCGCCATAGCCGAGGTTGCAGATGAAATTGGATCTCACGTTCGTGCCGGCGAAAAACTGCTGGTCGATGGCGGCATTGTCGAAGCCCGACATCGGGCCGCAATCCAGGCCCAGTGCGCGTGCGGCGAGGATCAGGTAAGCGCCTTGCAGGGTGCCGTTGCGGAAGGCCGTGATATCGGCCAGCGCGGCGTTGCCGGCGAACATGTCGCGCGCACCTGGGATGGGCGGGAACAGTTTGGGCAGGTTGTCGTAAAAGCGGGTGTCGTGGCCGATGATGGCGGTGACCGGCGCGGCCATGGTCTTGGCGCGGTTGCCTTCCATCAGGGCCGGCATGAGTTTTTCCTTTGCCGCCTTCGATTTGACGAACACGATGCGCGCCGGGCTGCAGTTCATCGAGGTGGGCGCCATGCGCAAGGTGTCGTAGAGGCGATGCAGCAGTTCGTCCGCGACCGGCTTGTCCTGCCATGCGTTGTGGGTATGTGCATCGAGGAACAACTGGTCGAATGCTGCCTGGTTCAAGGGGGTGCCGGACATGATGAGCTCCTGTGGGTAGAGATGGAGGGAAAACGCGCAGATAGTCTAAACGAAAATGGCCTGTCCTTATTTCGGGGCGACGTCGGGCAGGTTCGGGTGCTGGTCGTGCATGACGATGCGCGAAACGAACCAGATCGCCAGCAGGTTGGCGGCCATCGCCACATAACCTACCGACTGGTAATGCACGATGGCGCCATCGCCGTTCTGGGTGATGATGAAGCCGGCCAGGGTGGTGGCGAGTCCCATGGCCAGCGACTGCACCGTGGCGTTGAGCGACATGAAGGTGCCGCGCAGTTTGGGTTGTGCCGCCGACGTGATGATGGTCATCGCCGGGATCATGCGCCCCGATATCAGCACGAAAAAGGCGGTGGTGGCGATGAGCCACAGCCACAGCGGGGCTGCGCCGATATGTGTCACCACCAGCAGCGGCAGCAATGCGGCAAAGGCCAGCAGACGATAGACCCTGACCTTGCCGCGGACATCGGCCCAGTGCCCGATCAGGCGCGCGGTGAAGAAGGTCGCACCGCCGCCGACGAGGTAGACCAGCGGGATTTCCTGCAGCGCGATGCCGACGTTGCCTACCGCATAGACCGTGATGTAGGGGATCACGGTGAAGCCGGAAAAGATGATCAGTGCAGAAAAGAGCAGCGCACGCAGGTGGTTGGTGTCGCGCAGCACCTCGAACATCGCGGAGAAAGGATGCGCGCGCTTTTCGGCGCTGATGTGATGGCGCAGTTCGGGCAGCACGCGCATGCCGACGAAAATGAACAGGATGACCAGCGCCGCGATGAACACGAACGGCGCGCGCCACTGCAGGTGGTTGGCCAGCCACAGCGACAGCGGCACTCCGGCAACGGTGGAGATGGAAAAGGCGGCCGACACCGTGCCGCTGGCCTTGGCGCGGCGGGCGAAGGGGATGGTGTCGCCCACCATGGTCTGCACCAGCGCTCCCATGACGCCGCCGAACGCGCCGGCCAGGCCGCGGGCGATCAGCAGGGTGAGGTAGCCAGGGGCGATGGCGCATGCCAGCGTTGCCAGGCCGAACAGGGCGAACATCACCAGCAAAAGGCGCTTGCGCTCGAAACGGTCGACGAACGTGGCACCGAGCAGGCCCGAGATGGCGGCGCTGAAACTGTACGAGGCGACCAGCAGGCCGAATTCGTGCGTGCCGATGCCGAACTCCCTGATCAGGACCGGACCGAGCGGCATCATGATCATGAAATCGAGGATGTGGCTGAACTGGATGCCCGCGAGGGTGAGCAGGAAATACTTTTCGTGCTGCGGGGTAAGATGGCTGTGCATTGCGCGGATTTTAACAGGGTTCGCCCAAATGCTCCGAGGGTAGGCGATAATCCGGCATCCGAATCGACTGGAGTTCTGCATGTGCGGCATTTGTGGTGAATTGCGTTTCGACCGATCGACGCCCGATATGGAGGCGCTGAAGCGCATGACGGCGAAACTGGCGCGGCGCGGGCCGGATCACGAGGGGCATTTCAATGGCGGTGCGGTGGTATTCGGCCATCGCCGACTGTCGATCATCGATCTTTCCGCGCATGCCGACCAGCCGATGGTGGATGACGACCTGCGCCTGGCATTGGTGTTCAACGGTACGATCTACAACTACAAGGAGCTGCGCGCCGAATTGGTGGAGATGGGCTACGACTTCTTCTCCGAAGGCGACACCGAAGTGATACTCAAGTCTTACCACGCCTGGGGCGAGCGTTGCGTGCAGCGTTTCAGCGGCATGTTCGCGTTCGCGCTCTGGGACATGCGCGACAAGACGCTGTTCATGGCGCGCGACCGTCTCGGCATCAAGCCGCTGTACTACACGCTGGACGGTGTGCGCCTGCGCTTCGCCTCCACGCTGCAGGCATTGCTTGCGGCCGGGGGAGTGGACAAGAGCCTCGATCCGGTGGCCTTGCATCACCACTTCACGTTGCACAGCGTGGTGCCTGCACCGCGCACCATCTTGCGCGGGGTGAAGAAGCTTCCGCCAGCACACACCATGACGTTCAGCGCATCGGGCGAGGTCAAGCTGCAGCGCTACTGGTCGCTGGAAGCGACGCGGCCGCAGCAGGCGCTTTCCGAGCAGGACTGGCTGGCAGCTACCCGCGCCGTGCTGGTCCGTGCGGTGGAGCGGCATCGCCTGGCTTCCGATGTGCCGGTGGGAGTGCTGCTTTCAGGCGGGCTGGATTCGAGCCTGCTGGTGGGATTGCTGGCCGATCATGTGGATGACCTGAATACCTTTTCCATCGGCTTCGAGGAGGTGGCGGGCGAGCTGGCGGACGAATTCCAGTATTCCGATCTGGTCGCCGGGCATTTCAACACGCGTCACCACAAGTTCGCCTTGCCCAACAGCGAAGTGCTGAAACGCCTGCCGGAGGCCATCGCGCAGATGTCGGAGCCGATGCCGAGTTACGACGTGACCGCGTTCTACCTGCTCGGCGAGAAGGTGGCGGAAGAGGTGAAGGTGGTGCTGGCGGGGCAGGGGGCGGACGAGGTGTTCGGCGGCTACTTCTGGTATCCGCGCATGGAGGCGGCGAGCGGCACGCCGCTGGCACGTTTCTCGCAGCATTATTTCGACCGCGACCACAGCGAATTTCTGGCGATGGTGACGGATGACTATGCCGTGCCGGACGTGACCGCCGAATGGGTGGAGCGCGAGCTGGCGCTGCCGCAGGCGGACGAGTTCCTCGATGAAGTGTTGCGGCTGGATGTGACCGCGCTGATGGTGGACGATCCGGTCAAGCGTGTGGACAACATGACCATGGCCTGGGGGCTGGAGGCGCGCGTGCCCTTCCTCGACCATGAACTGGTCGAGCTGGCGGCGCGTATGCCGCCCTCGCTGAAACTCAAGGAGGGCGGTAAGTTCCCGCTCAAGGCGATCGCACGCGGCCTCATCCCCGATGCCGTGATCGACCGGCCCAAGGGATATTTCCCGGTGCCGGCGCTCAAATACGTGCGCGGAGAGTTCCTGGGCCGGATGCGCGAGCTGCTGGATTCGGAAGCCTGCATCCGGCGCGGCCTGTTCCGGCGCGACTACGTGGCGAAGCTGCTGGCCGATCCGGAGGCGCACCTCACCCGCATCCAGGGCAGCAAGCTGTGGCATCTCGCCTTGCTGGAGTGGTGGTTGCAAACGAACGTTGACGGCGATCCGTCGGCACCCGCATAATCCGGCCCATGAACTCCATGCATTCCATTCGCAACGTCCGAGTCCGCCCGTGCGCATTCCTGCGCAAGGCGTGGCATCGCACGCAGGGTGGCCTGGAGAGCTAGTACGCGGCAGTTTGGTATTCGCAGTTTTCATCAGGCCACAGAAGATCTCTGTGGCCTTTTTGTTTTTTGGCCGTTTCCCTTCGACAGGCTCAGGGAGAACGGAGCTGTATGAACCGAGCCCGGGAGAGCATCATGTCGCTGCCAGCCGCATTCGTTTCGGTCATCCTGATCTGGTCCACCACGCCGCTCGCCATCAAATGGAGCGCAGTGGGAGTGGGCTTCAGCTTCGCGGTATTCATGCGCATGACTGTTGGTGCGCTGCTGTGCGCTGTCCTGCTGGCCGCCTGGCGCGTTCCGGTGCCCTTGCACCGCAAGGCGCTGCAGGCCTATCTGGCGGGAGGGCTGAGCATGTTTGGCGCGATGGTGCTGACCTACTGGTCGTCCCAATTCGTCAGTTCCGGCATGATCGCGGTGCTGTTCGGGCTATCCCCGCTGATCACCAGCCTGGGGGCGATGATGTGGCTGAAGGAAGAGGCGATCACCGCGAGCAAGCTGGCCGGGATGGCGATGGGGCTGCTGGGCCTGTTCCTGGTGTTCCGCGGCGGGCTGGATCTGCACGCCGGTTCTGCGCTCGGCCTGATCGCCCTGTTCCTGGCGGTGGTGTCGCAATCGCTGGGGCTGGTGTGGCTCAAGCGCATCGGCGACGACAGCCCGCCGCTGGCGATGACGCTGGGAATATTGGTGGTGGCGTTGCCGTTGTTTTTCGCAGCCTGGTGGCTGGCCGACGGGCAAGTGCCCGCGGAAATACCGGAACGGGCCGTGGCGGCGACGCTCTACCTTGGCACGTTTGGCTCGGTGCTGGGTTTCGCCCTGTACTATTACCTGATCAAGCATATGGAGGCGGGCCGCATTGCGCTCATCACGCTGATCACGCCGGTGATGGCTCTGCTGCTGGGGCACGGATTGAATAACGAAGCCGTGTCGCCGCAGGTGTGGCTGGGGACGGCAAGCATCGTGTCAGGTTTGTGCCTGCATCGCTGGGGCGAACAGTGGCTGAGGCGCATGGCGAAGCAGGCATAACTGGGTCGTTTACCCGCCATCCTGCATGCCTGGACGTTCAGCCTGCCATGGCAACCGTTTTGAAACGGTCGATCGTGGTCTTCATCGCAGCAGCCAGTTCCTGCAGCGTGCTGGCTGACCTGGCGGTCTCGGTCGCGACGATGTCCTGCTCCTCGGTCATCTTGGCGATCTGTTCGACGTTTCTGGCGATATCGTCGCTGGCGACGAGCTGCTCCCTTACCGATGCCTCGATCCCCTGTACGCCGCTGGCTGCCTGAGTGGCCGAACGGGATGTCGCATTCAGGCTGGACAAGACCGTTTCCAGGCAAGCGTTGCTGTTCTGCAAGGCTTCCAGGCCGCTGCGGATGGCGTTGTCTGCGGCTTCCGATTGCTGGCACAGGTTTTTGGTGATGGCGTCGATCTCTTCGGCGGATTGGGCCGATTGTTCGGCGAGCTTGCGCACCTCGTCCGCCACCACCGCGAACCCGCGCCCCTGTTCGCCGGCACGAGCCGCTTCGATGGCTGCATTCAAAGCGAGCAGGTTGGTCTGGTCGGCCAGTCCTTTGACCCGGCTGGTCATCGCCGTGATCGCCTGAGTACTCTGCACGAAACTCTCGATCGAGGCGGCGATGTTGCCGACGGTACGCTCGATGGCCCCGATCTCCGCTTTCAGGGCAAGCATGCTCTGGTTGCCGTTCTGGGCATGCTTCAGGTTGTGCTCGGAGACTTTCTTCACTTCGCCCGCATGGTCGGCGACGGATGAGATGCTGACGGCCATCTGCTGCATGGCGGCGGCGGTGGAAGAGGTGGCTTCGTGCTGGCTATGGGAACTGGCCGAAGCCTGAATTGCCGCATTGGAAAGCTGCAAGGCGGCTTCTGCCACCCTGGTGCAGGTCTGGTTGATCTCGGCAATGATCTTCCCCAGATCGAGACGCAATTGTTCGACGTGATGGGCGATCTTGCCCATTTCATCGTCGGTGGATTTTTTTACCGGGATCGAGAAATCGCCTTGTGCGATGTGGGAGATATCCTCAACCAGCTTGTGCGCCGGGGCGATGATCCCCACATGGACCATCCAGATGAAGGCGGCCGTGGTCAACACGATCACCACCGCGATGATGAACAGGCTGAGGTGGATGCCCCGGTGTCCCTGTGCGATGACGGTCTCGCTGACCTGCTGGCGCAGTTCGTTGAGCTGATTGGCTGCACCGGTCAATAATTCGGTCGGTGCGCGATCCATGCCCTTCACCATCCTGTCGCCGACCCTGCTGTCGTATCCGCTCTCCCTGAATGCCTGCAATCCCTTGCGGTAATTGGCTCCCATGGTTTGATGGGCCAGCAGGAACTGATCGACCATCTCCCTGGCTTTGCCATCCGTCAGGCTGGCTTGCAAGGCCCGCCCGCTCTCCTGCACCTTGCGCTCCTGGCTCTCGAAATTCCCCCAGTGCTTGTCGAACGCAGCGGGATCGCTGCCGCGCAACAGCAGGTCTTTCCATTCCTGCACCTGTTTCTTGAACTCCGTCTGCATGCTGAGGATCGCGCGCTCGTCGGCGGTACTCTTGAGCAGGTCGTGTTCGAAGAAATACAGGCTGTTCGATGAAAGCCACAGTCCGAACAAGGCGGCAGACAGCAAAAGGCCGGTCCCCGTGCCGGCGATCAGCAGCAACTTGAGGCGTATGCTGGGTATTCTGGTGATCAGGTTCATATCAACTCCTTTGTTCGATATGTACGATGGAAATGCAGCGAGGGCGCATCAACGCAGGGTGATGGCCAGGTAGCCAAAGAGGTGCGAGATGGAAAAGGCGGCCCACCAGGCGGAAGCCTGGCTTGCCGCCGATGCAGGGCTTTCGCCGGCATGCAGGGTCATGACAAAGACCCCCGCGCCATACACCAGCAATAGCCCCATGCCGATTCCAATGATGAAGATTGCCGAAGCCATGATGACCTCCTGTCGAGAGCGATTTCATGTACGGTACGTCCCCCGGTGTGGCGATGCGTTCAATGATCGATGTCGTCGTTGCCGGGAGACGGAGTATCCATTCCGCGATTCAAGGGTCAATATGCCAAACGGACTAGCCGGAGCGGAAAAGATATAGATAGAGATATATGCTTGCCTGCCTTGCGGGAGGTCGGCTGGCGGTATAATCGCTGCGGGTAACGAAGCTGCTCGTTATCGGGATCATTCAATTTCATCGGGAGAGTAGAAAGATATGCGTAATCTGATCGTTGTCGCCATTGCCTCGTTGTTCCTCGCCAACACAGCGTTTGCCGCATCCTGTGCGGATCAGGCCGCCGAGAAGAAACTGGCGGGTGCCGCCAAGAACAGTTTCATGACCAAATGCGAGAAGGATGCTGCCGCATCCGCTCCGGCGCCAACCGCTTGCGAAGCCCAGGCTGCCGAGAAGAAGCTGGCCGGCGCTGCCAAAAACAGTTTCATGAAGAAGTGCGAGGCGAATGCCGCCGCTCCGGCTGCCGCGCCAGCCGCACCTTCCTGCGCCGACAAGGCTGCGGAAAAGAAACTGGCCGGCGCTGCCAAGAACAACTTCATGAAGAAATGCGAAGCTGACGCGAAGAAGTAAGCCGGACTGGTTCCGGTCTGGACGATCCCGGCGGGCCATGCCCGCCGGAACTTTTTGCGGGAACGACTCAATGCTCGATTGGAAGGATGGCCTGCCTTATTCGGTACGCTACGGTGACGTCTATTTTTCCGCCGATTCCGGCCTCGGGGAGACCCGCCATGTGTTCCTGCAAGGCAACGGGCTGGAGGAACGTTTTGCGGCGCTGCCCGCAGGTGCGAATTTCTGCATAGGCGAGACCGGCTTTGGCACCGGACTGAATTTCCTTTGCGCCTGGCAATTGTTCGAGCAAACCGCCGCGCAGGGAGCGAGCCTGGATTTCTTCAGCGTCGAGAAATTCCCGCTGCACGATGGCGAATTGCGCGCAGCTTTGGCGTTGTGGCCCGAACTGCAGGTGCAGGCCGAGCAGTTGCTGGCGCGCTGGCATCGCCGCGTGCCGGGCTGGAACCGCTGGAGCTTTGCCGGCGGGCGGGTGCGACTGACCCTGGCAATCGAGGATGCCGCGCAGGCCTTGCCGCAATTGCAGCCGGGCTGCGTGGACGCATGGTTCCTCGACGGTTTCTCCCCGGCCAGGAACCCGGACATGTGGAACGAGGCGGTACTGTCCGGCGTTGCGCGTGCCTCGTGCGCCGGTGCGACATTGGCGACCTATACCAGCGCAGGCTGGGTGCGGCGCGGCTTGCAGCAGGCAGGTTACAAGATGGAGCGGGTACCGGGCTTCGGGCGCAAGCGCGAGATGATGCGCGGCGGTATGCCCGGCGCCGGGAAGGCCCGGACCACGCCGGCTTCGGCGCTGGTGATCGGAGGCGGGCTGGCAGGGTGTGCGGCTGCCCATGCCATGGCGCAGCGCGGCGTCGAGGTTACGCTGATCGATCGTGCCCCCATGCTGGCCAGTGCCGCATCGGGCAATCCGCGCGGCATTCTGCATGCGCGTTTCGCTGCCGGCATGGCGCCGTTGCATCGGCTGGTGCTGGCGGGATATGGCCATGCGCTGGGCTTGCTTGATGAGGTGTTGCCGGCAGACGGGGTGGTGCGTGCCGAATGCGGACTGCTGCAGCTTGCGAGCACCGACGCCGAGGCGAAGCGCATTGCCAGACTGTCGGCATTGGAGTGGCCTGCCCATCTGCTGCAGGTGGTGGATGCGGTGGCCGCTTCCGGGTTGGCGGGCTTGCCGATGATGCATGGCGGGCTATGGTTTCCGGGCGGCGGCTGGGTGGTGCCGCCGCAACTGTGTGCCCGTCTGGCGGATCATCCTCGCATCACGCTGCATCTCGGCAGTGAGGTGACTGCGTTGACGCCCCATGCCGGCGGCTGGCGCGCCAGCGGCGATGGCTTTGTCGTCGAGGCGGAACAGGCGGTGGTGTGCAGCAGCCACCAGGCGAGGGATTTGAGCCAGTTCGCGGACTTCCCGCTGCAGGCGGTGCGCGGACAGATCAGCGAGCTGCCTGCAACGAGTGAGAGCGGGAAATTGAAGGCGGTGCTATGCGCAGAAGGCTATTGCGCCCCGGCCCTGGCCGGCCGGCACGTGGCGGGTGCCACCACCACCTTCGATGACGAGGCGGTGGATGTGCGCGAGGCGGATCATGCGGATAACCTGGCCCAACTGGCCGCACACGTACCGACACTGTATCGGGCGCTGGGGCAGGTGGATGCCGCCCGACTGCGCGGCCGCGCCGGCGTGCGCTGCTCCGTGCCGGGCGCAACGCCGCTGGCGGGCGAGGTGCTGCCGCAACTGTACTGCAGCCTGGCGCACGGCACGCGTGGCCTGCTCACTGCCGGGATCGCCGGGGAGGTGGTCGCCGCGGCGATGTGCGGGCATGTGGCGCCGTTGCCGTTAATGTTGCTGGACGCGCTGTCGCCGAAACGGTTGCGACGAAACGCTCTGGATGGGGAATAATGCCGCATGGCCAAGAATACCGAAAAACAGGAAATGAGCGAGATCCGTCCGGGCCAGTCCATCGAACTGCTGAAAGCGCTGCATATCCTGACGCGCGACGGCAGGATGAACCAGGACTCGCGCCGCAAGCTGAAGCAGGTTTATCACCTGTACCAGTTCATCGAACCCCTGTTGCTGGAGGCGAAGCGGGCGCGCGGGACCATTACGCTGGTGGATCACGGAGCGGGCAAGTCGTATCTCGGATTCATCCTGTACGATTTGTTCTTCAAGGCGCTGAACGATGCTTCGCATATTTTCGGCATAGAGACGCGCGAGGAGCTGGTGACGCATTCCCGTGCACTGGCCCGGCAGCTTGGTTTCGGCGGCATGTCGTTCATGAACCTGTCGGTGGCGGAATCCATCGTTTCGAACCAGCTGCCCACCAGGGTGGATGTGGTGACTGCATTGCATGCCTGCGATACTGCGACCGACGATGCGATCGACTTTGCACTGAAGAAGCAGGCGCAATTCATTGTGCTGGTACCGTGCTGTCAGGCGGAGGTGGCGGCAGTGCTGCGCAAGAACAAGGGCAGGCAGTCGGCGAAGGATGCGCTGACCGAGCTGTGGCGGCATCCCATCCATACGCGCGAATTCGGCAGCCATCTCACCAATGTGCTGCGCTGCCTGCAACTGGAGGCGCATGGCTATCAGGTGACGGTGACGGAGCTGGTGGGCTGGGAACATTCGATGAAGAACGAGCTGATCATCGCCAGTTACAAAGACCTGCCGCGCAAGCGCGCGGCGGAGCGCTTGAACGAAGTGTTGCACAGCGTGGGCCTGGAAGAGATGAGCTCGCGGTTTTTTACGGAGTAGAAAGATGCAGATCAGCAATGACAAGCGCTCGCATTACGAGCGTATCGGCGGCGAGGCAAAAGTGCGGGAACTGGTGCAGCGCTTCTATCACCTGATGGACGAATTGCCGGAAGCGTACGGCATACGCAAGATGCACCAGCCGAGCCTGCAAGGTGCCGAAGACAAACTGTTCATGTTCCTGTCGGGCTGGATGGGCGGCCCGCCGCTGTTCGTGGAAAAGTTCGGCCATCCGGCGCTGCGCATGCGCCATATGCCGTTCTCCATCGGCAAGTCGGAACGCGATCAGTGGCTGCTGTGCATGGGGCAGGCGCTGGATGAAGTGGTGGAAGAGGAAGCGCTGCGCAACGAACTCAAGGCGGCCTTCATCAAGGTGGCCGATTTCATGCGCAATCAGTCCGAGCCGGACTGATCCTCGGCAGTTTCCATGTCTGGCTGCGGGGCGGATGTCCGCAGCATCTCGGCGCGGGTCGCCGGTGTCTCCAGGCTGATGCGGCCGAGCGCGCCGGTGCGGTAGTCCTGCAGCAAGGTCATGGCTGCCTTTTCCAGGTCGAGATCCTTGCCGCGGATGCGGTAGCCGCGCAGCCTGGCGATGGCCTCGATGAGGGCGTAGCCGTCCATGTTGTCGAGCGGGAACTTGTAGCGCTGCCGGAGCAGATCCGGGTAGCGCGCCAGCAGCAGGTCGCCCAGGAAGGCGGCGACCTCTTCGTCGATGATGGCATTGCGGCCGATGCTGTGGCTGGCGGCGAGCATCAGTCCGTCGCTTTCGTAGGCGATTTTCGGCCACATCAGGCCCGGTGTGTCGATCAGGATGATATGGTCGTTCAGGTCGAAACTCTGCTGGTTCTTGGTGATGGCAGGCTCGTCGCCGACCGCGACGGCGCGGCGCTTGAGCAGGGTGTTCATCAGCGTGGATTTACCCACGTTGGGGATGCCCATGATCATGATGCGCAACGGCTTGAGCGGCGTGCCGCGATGCGGTGCGAGCGGCAGGCACAGCTTGGGGATCTTCGCTGCGTCGCCCGCTTTCTTGCACGAAAGCGCGACCGCATGCACGCCTTCCTGTTTGTTGTAGTGCTCCAGCCAGGCCTGTGTTGCCGCCGGATCGGCAAGGTCGGTCTTGTTCAGCACCTTGAGGCAGGGGCGCTGACGATGCAGGCGCAGCTCGCGGATCATCGGATTGCTCCCGGCTTCCGGCACGCGTGCGTCCAGCACCTCGATGACCACATCGATGCGTGCCATGGTTTCGGCGGCTTTCTTGCGCGCCGAGGTCATATGGCCGGGAAACCATTGGATCGCCATTTTTGCCAACTCGTTCGGATCGGGGCGCGCATTCTACCTTGATTGGCATGCTTCACGCCTTCATTCAGGCGCAGTGGCCGATATGGGCGGGCGCGGAAATGCGCTGTAGAATGGCGCCAACGGTATTGACTGAGGCCTGCAGGCGGTCCGGCGCAGGGCCGGGAGCGGTACGGAAGGCACGGCGGAATTTGCATGGAGCGTCGGCTTCCGTACGGATAAGAATAAAACGACGCATGTTTCTTTAGGGTGGATGCAATGCCAAATCAGCCAGCTGTTGCCAATCGCGGCAAAGTGTTCCTCGCCACCAAAATATACGAATACCTGCTGAAGGCGGCGCTGGCCCTGGTTCCGTCGCTCGGGATAGGGTACCTGCAGATATACCAGAGTCCGCTGCTCTGTACTGTGGGGCATACATTGCACGATGCCGCCATCGTGGCCTCCCTGCTGGTCAGCGGTTTCGTGGCCTACGTCACCTGGCGCTGCTATCGATATTCCGGCGAACCGTTCTTGCGCTGGCTGGCGCTGGGTTTCATCGGGGTCACCGTCGTCTATGCCCCGCACGGGTTGTTCACCGGGATTTCGGACCTGCATCTGGAATTGTTCCTGTTATACGGCCCAGCCTCCCGTCTTGTGATGATGTTGCTGCTGTTCATCGGGCTGCTGCACTACGGGCGGAGCGAGGATACGCAGGAGGACAAGGACAATCCCGCACGCTGGTGGTTGTGGCTGATGCTCTTCATCATCATCGATCTGGCCGTTGCGCTGATTGCGGAGACCGGGGCGGTCCGGTTGCTCGATTGGCGCTTCTGGATGGAGTCCGGCGCCCTGTTCATCGCATTGGCCGGGGTGGTCATCGTTTTGGCCCGGCATCGCTCGTCGCCGTTGATGATGACCTATGCCTTGTCGCTGGCATTTTTTGCCCAGGCTTCGGTTGCCTTCCTGCTGTCCAGTCCCTGGAACCATCAGTGGTGGTATGCCCACGTGATCTTCGCGACGGGTTTCTTCATCCTGAGCTATGGCGTGGTGCGGGCGTTCCATACCACGGGCGCCTTTTCCACCGTATATGGCCTGGAAGAACTGATGGAACGGCTGCGTGTCGAGAAGAGCCATACCGAGGCTGCCTTGCGCCAGCTGCAGGCAGCGAATGCCGAATTGGCCTGGATGGCGTCGACCGACTCTTTGACCGGGGCGAGCAACCGCCGTCATTTCCTTGAATGTGCCGCAGTCGAATCCGGGCGGGCCAGGCGCAATGGCCTGCCGATCTCGCTGCTGGCGCTGGATATCGATCATTTCAAGGCGGTGAACGATGAATATGGGCATCAGGCCGGGGATACGGTACTTAAATCGCTGGTCGAGGGCATCATGGAAACGCTGCGTCCGCACGATATCGTCGGGCGCATCGGCGGCGAAGAGTTCATGGTGCTGTTGCCGGATACCTCGCATGCGGCGGCAGCCGTTCTGGCCGAGCGCATCCGCAGCAAGGTGGAAGGGCTGGATATCCCGATCGCAGGGGAGACTTTGCGGGTCACGGTGAGTATCGGCATCGCCGAGTTCGGGCTGGACGGCGATACGCGGGATGTGGTGTTCAAGGTGGCCGATGATCGTCTGTACCGGGCCAAACATGCGGGGCGGAATCGCGTCGTCGCCTGAATTGACGCTCCTCGCGTTGCCTTCCATAATCGGCCACATTCCATTCCTACCTTGAGGTCGCCATGAGCGCCATCCGTCAGCAGGATTTCATCGACAGCATCGCCGATGCCTTGCAGTTCATCTCTTACTACCACCCGGAAGATTATGTCCAGTCGCTGGCGGCAGCATACCGGCGCGAGGAATCGCCTGCGGCGAAGGATGCGATGGCGCAGATCCTGACCAATTCACGCATGTGCGCGCTGGGCAAGCGACCGATCTGCCAGGATACCGGCATCGTGGTGGCTTTTGTGCGTGTCGGCATGGAGGTGCGCTGGGAAGGTGTTTCGATGAGCATCGCCGAGATGGTGAATGCCGGTGTGCGCCAGGCTTATCTCGATCCCGATAATGTGTTGCGGGCATCTATCGTGGCGGATCCGGCGGGCAGGCGCAAGAACACGGGTGACAATACGCCTGCCGTGGTGCATTTCGACATCGTGCCGGGGAACAGGATCGAAGTGGATGTCGCGGCCAAGGGCGGCGGTTCGGAGAACAAGTCGCGTTTCGCCATGCTCAATCCGAGCGACGACATCGTGGAGTGGGTGGTCAGCCAGTTGCCCGGCATGGGGGCCGGCTGGTGTCCGCCGGGGCAACTGGGCATCGGGATCGGCGGCACGGCAGAGAAGGCCATGCTGCTGGCGAAGGAAGCGCTGATGCAGCCGATCGACATGACCGAACTCAAGGCGCGTGGCGCAAGGAATCGCCTGGAGGAATTGCGCATCGAGATCTATGATCGTGTCAACGCGCTGGGTATCGGTGCTCAAGGCCTGGGCGGGCTGACGACGGTGCTCGACGTCAAGATCCTCGATTATCCGACCCATGCGGCGTCCAAGCCGATTGCGCTGATCCCCAACTGCGCGGCGACGCGGCATGTGCATTTCATGCTGGATGGCAGCGGCGTGGCGCAGTTCGTCCCGCCGAGGATCGAAGATTACCCGGATGTACACTGGCAGCCGGCGCAGGACGCGCGCCGCGTGGACCTGGGGCGTGTGACGCGTGCCGATATCGCGCAATGGCAGCCGGGCGAGACCTTGCTGCTTTCAGGCAAGCTGTTGACCGGGCGCGATGCAGCGCATAAACGTATCGTCGATTTGCTGGCGAAGGGCGAAAAGTTGCCCGTCGACGTGGATTTTAACGGTCGTTTCATTTACTATGTCGGCCCGGTCGATCCGGTGCGCGACGAGGTGGTAGGGCCCGCCGGACCGACGACGGCGACGCGCATGGACAAGTTCACCGAGACCATGCTGGCGCAGACCGGTTTGATCGGCATGATCGGCAAAGCGGAGCGCGGCAAGGTCGGTCTTGAGGCAATCAAAAAACACGCAGCAGTGTATCTGATGGCGATAGGCGGTGCCGCCTATCTGGTGTCCAAGGCGATACGCAGCGCGAAAGTGGTGGCCTTTGCCGATCTTGGCATGGAAGCCATCTACGAGTTCGATGTGCAGGATATGCCGGTGACCGTGGCAGTGGATACGCAAGGCCGTTCGGTGCATGAGATCGGCCCGGCGGAGTGGAAGAAGCGGATCGGGATGATTCCGCTGACACAAGTTTAGTGATCTGGTTTTGTGTTTTTGCGGTGGATGAACTGCAAAAATGCTGAAATGGTTCAGCAACTGCAGCGAGCAGCGCCAGGACGAGGCGATAGGCGCCGTCCAGCAGGTTGATGGGCCATTTATTGGTTTGGCGGGTCTCCCCGCATTACAGCGCAGTGAACCTGGTCAGGTCCGGAAGGAAGCAGCCACAGCTGATGTCTGTAAGTGCCGGGGGTAAGGCTCGCCTCCTTATTTTCGAGGGAGTCACACTCGATCATGGATGGTGAAATGGGAGCTATATGTCTGCTACCTCGGTTCTAGCGCGCAAATGGCGCCCCAGAAGTTTCGCCCAGCTGGCGGGGCAGGAGCACGTCGTACAGGCGCTGACCAATGCGCTGACGCAGAACCGGCTGCACCATGCCTATCTTTTCACCGGCACGCGTGGTGTGGGCAAGACCACCATCGCGCGCATCTTTGCCAAATCCCTGAATTGCGAAACCGGTGTCACGCCTGCACCCTGCGGCGTGTGCAGCGCCTGCACCGAGATCGACAGCGGACGTTTCGTCGACCTGATCGAGCTGGATGCGGCCTCGAACACGCAGGTCGACAACATGCGGGAGCTGCTGGAGAGTGCGCTGTATGCGCCAACCAGCGGGCGCTTCAAGGTGTACATCATCGACGAAGTGCACATGCTGTCCAAATCGGCCTTCAATGCGATGCTGAAGACGCTGGAAGAGCCGCCGGCGCATGTGAAGTTCATCCTCGCCACTACCGATCCGCAGAAGATCCCGGTCACTGTGCTGTCGCGCTGCCTGCAGTTCAATCTCAAGCAACTGCCGCCGGCGTTGATCAATACCCACCTGCAATACGTGCTGGAGCAGGAGGGGATCCCGTTCGAGAACGGCGCACTGAATCTGGTGGCGCGCGCCGCGCAAGGCAGCATGCGCGATGCGCTGAGCCTGATGGACCAGGCCATCGCCTATTCTTCCGGCAAGGTGGACGAAGCGCTGGTGCGCACCATGCTCGGGGCGATCGACCAAGGCTATCTGTTCGATCTGCTGCAGACTTTGCGGGCGGGCGACGGCGCTGGCCTGTTGCGCATTGCCGACGATATGGCCATGCGCAGCCTGGCGTTCGAGGCGGCTTTGCAGGATATGGCGACATTGCTGCATCGCATCGCGCTGGCGCAGACCATTCCGCAGGCGATACCGGATGATGAGCCGGAGCGGGCGCGCCTGTTTGAACTGGCGCAGCAGTACACGCCGGAAGAGATCCAGCTGAACTATCAGATCGCCATCCACGGGCGCAACGAGATCGATCTGGCCCCGGACGAATACGCCGGATTCACCATGACGCTGTTGCGCATGCTGGCTTTTGCGCCGCAGGGGGCGGCGGCAGGTGCCGGGCCGGCGGCGCCGCGGACCTCCGCGGTGACGCCGGGCGCAACCAGGCACGTCGCCGCAGAACCCGCTCCGGTCAGGCAGGAGGCTGCTCCGGTGCGGAATGTGGCAGGTACCGCCGACCTGGACTGGAACACATTGCTGTCGCAACTCAACCTGCAAGGCATGGCGCGCGAACTGGCGAAGAACAGCGTACTGGCGAGCTTTTCGGATGACCGTATGGTGCTGAGCCTGGCGCCTCAGTACAAGCATCTGCAGGGCAACAAGCTGGCACAGGACAAGCTGCAGGCGGCATTGAGCGATTATTTCGTCAAGCCGGTCAGGCTGGCCGTGGAACTGGCTGCGGTAAAGGATGTCGCAACCCCCGCTGCGGTGGAGCAGCATGAGAAACAGACGCGCCAGCAGCAGGCTGAAGAGGCGATCAGGCATGATGCGTTCGTGCGTGAGGCGCAAGCGCATCTGGGGGCGCAGGTGATCGAAGGGTCCATCAGACCCGTTTAACGATGATGGTGCAGGTTTTGAACCATCATCGTTTCCCTCACCCCCGTTCCCCCTCTGGTGGGACGATTAGCCATTCGACTAAGCCCGCAAGCGGGCAAGTCGCTGGTTATCCCGGCGGGCGAGGGGTACAGTAAGTCGCGATGCGGGATTTTGAATTTTTCGGAGGAAGCAGAAATGATGAAGGGCGGATTGGCCGGGCTGATGAAGCAGGCTCAACAGATGCAGGCGAACATGAAGAAGGCGCAGGACGAGTTGGCCACCGTCGAGGTGGAAGGGCAGTCCGGCTCCGGCATGGTCAAGGTGACGATGACCTGTGCGCACGAGGTGCGCCGTGTCAGTCTGGACCAGAGCGTGCTCGACGACAAGGAGATGCTGGAGGACCTGATCGTGGCTGCCTTGAACGACGCCAACAAGAAAGCCGCCGAGACTTCGCAGAAGCGCATGAGCGGCTTCACCGCCGGGATGAACCTGCCGCCCGGCATGAGCCTGCCGTTTTAATGAACACACCTTCCAGTCTGGAAGCGCTGATCGACGCTTTGCGCTGTCTGCCGGGGGTGGGGCCGAAATCGGCGCAGCGTATGGCTTACCATCTGTTGCAGCGCGACAGGCAGGGGGCGCTGCATCTGGCGCGGTCGCTCGATCATGCGGTGGCAAGCGTCAAGCATTGCAGCAAATGCAACAATTTCTCCGAGGATGATATCTGTACTCTGTGCCGTTCGTCGCGGCGAGAGACGGATATGCTGTGCGTGGTGGAAATGCCGGCGGATCTGCTGATGATGGAGCAGGCGCAATGCTATCGAGGCATGTACTTTGTCCTGATGGGGCGGCTTTCGCCGCTGGACGGGGTCGGCGCGCGCGAATTGCCGCTCGAGCGCTTGCTCGGGCGCGCCAGGGAGTTGTCGTGCGAGGTCATCCTGGCGACCAACTTCACTGTCGAAGGGGAAGCGACGGCGCATTATCTGGCGACACTGCTGCGTTCGCAGGGCGTCAAGGTGTCGCGTATCGCCCGCGGCTTGCCGGTGGGCGGCGAACTTGAGCATGTGGACAGCGGGACATTGGCGCAAGCCGTGCTGGAAAGAAGGGCGGTGACGGAATGAACGATCAAGCCGGAACAACCCCGGCGGGAGAGCGCCTGCAAAAAGTGCTTGCCCAGGCGGGGATCGGCTCGCGCCGCGAAATGGAGGAATGGATCAGCGCCGGCCGCGTGGTGGTGAATGGCACTGTGGCAACCTTGGGGATGCGCGTATCCGAGGGCGACAAGATCCAGGTGGACGGGCGCCATGTGCGCCTCCAGCTGCAGTCTGAGCCGGCTTTGCCGCGGGTGCTGCTGTACCACAAGCAGGAAGGGGAGATCGTCAGCCGCGACGACCCGAAAGAACGCGCCAATGTGTTCGATGCGCTGCCGAAACTGCGCGGGCAGAAATGGATTGCCATCGGACGCCTGGATTTCAACACCAGCGGGCTGCTCATTTTCACCACCTCGGGAGAGTTGGCGAACCGCCTGATGCACCCTCGTTTCGAGGTGGAACGCGAATACGCAGTGCGGGTTCAGGGCGAAATGACGCCGGACCAGATGCGCCAGATGACCAAACAGGGCATCGAACTGGAAGATGGCGTGGTGCGTTTCGAGCAGTTGAGCGACGAAGGAGGGGAGGGTTTCAACCATTGGTATCGGCTGGTACTCAAGGAGGGGCGCAACCGCGTGGTGCGCCGTACCTTCGAGGCGCTGGGCCTGCCGGTCAGCCGCCTGATGCGGGTGCGCTTCGGCATCATCAACCTGCCGCCGCGTATCAAGCGCGGCATGATGGCCGAACTGGGCGAGGGCGAAGTCAGGGCGATACTTGAATGGGTGGGTCTGCCGGCGGGTGTCGCCAGGCAGACGGTCGACGACGGGCGGCGTAGCAAACTGTTGCGCGCACGACCACGTAAAAATTAAAACTGGCGAGATTGACGTACAGTCGTTAAAATTCGCGGGGTTAAGTGGCATTCTTAAGCGATAACGGTAGCCGGGGCGTGAACAGCGAGCGGGAATAAATGGAAGAGCGAGGCAACAAGACCATCATCTGCAGCGTAGTTTTCTTGGATATCGTCGAATATTCAAAGAAATCCGTTTCGGGGCAGATATCGCTGAAAGAGCGCTTCAACGCCTTTCTGTCCATTGCCATCCGCGATGTGCCGGTCAACGACCGCATCATCCTCGATACCGGCGATGGGGCCGCAATCAGTTTCCTCGGCGATATCAGCGATGCCTTGCACGCCGCATTGAGCATGCGCAGCAGCTTGCTGAACGAAGGCGTGCGCATGGAGCCGCCATTGCTGGTTCGCATCGGCGTCAACCTGGGGCCAGTTCGGCTGGTCAAGGACATCAATGGACAGCCGAACATCGTCGGCGACGGCATCAATGTTGCGCAGCGCGTGATGGGATTCGCGGATCCCGGACAGATCCTGGTATCGCGCTCGTATTACGACGCGGTTTCGCGCTTGTCGCAGGAATACGCAGGCATGTTCCATTACCAGGGGTCGCGCACCGACAAGCATGTGCGGGAGCACGAGGTATATGCGATCGGGTATCCCGGCGATTTCACCTCGACACAGCGCACACTGGCCAAGCAATCCAGGCAGGCGGGGGCGACCGGTTTCAATGCATTCCTTTTCCGCCTGGAGAACTACTGGGATGCGTTCGTCGATACCATGGCCCGGTGGGAGCGTTATGCCATCAATGCGTTCCGCGATGCTTCAGGCGCGCAGCGCGCAGCGATCGTCGGGGTGGCTGCTGTCGTCCTGGTCTCGCTGATTGTCCTGACCGTCAAGCTTGCGAGCCGGCCTGAATCGAAGAAGGGGGCCGAGACAATCGCAGATCAGGGGCAGCTCAAACCGTCTGAAAAATCGCCTGAGGCGTCGGCTGGGGGGGGGGCGGAAGGAGGGGCGGTTGCAACGGATACCAAGGATGTTGCCCCGAAGTCAAAGAAAGCCCATTCCAGCGAGAAGAAGGTGCAGGGCGTCAAAGAAAGTTCTCGCGTGAGGACTCTGGCTGAAACCACCGGTGCGCCGGCAGTGGTGAGCCTTGGGGTGCAGCCTTGGGGCGAGATTTATCTGGATGGTAGAATGCAAGGCGTCAGTCCGCCGCTGATGGAATTGCAGGTCGTGGCGGGCAAGCACGAGATCAAGATTCGAAATACGACGTTCCCTACAATCACCAAGATCATTACGGTGAAGGCGGGCGAGAAAATAAAAATTAAGCACAAGTTCGCCAACTGACCAGTGTTGGCGTTGATAAAGGATTAGGAGAGTTTGGATGTTGGGTCGCCATAATGTGTTATTGGGCGCGACATTGCTATGGCTGCTGAGCGGCTGCCATACGTTGAATACCTGCGACGAATGCTGGTGGTACAACAGGACTGCCAGTCACAAGCTGAGCCAGGGCGTTGAGAATTACGAAGAAGGCAACTACATTGCCTCGGTGGAAGCCTTGAATACTGTGCTACAAACGAAATTGGCCGATAAGGATGATAAAGTGAGTGCATATAAATATCTGGCGTTCATACATTGCGTCTCGGGGCGAGAGAAGATGTGCTATGAGGCATTCAGGAAAGCGCTGTTGCTGAAGCCGACTTTTGAGTTGACCCCGGCTGAGGCAGGTCATCCGGTGTGGGGGCCGGTGTTCCGCAGCGCAAAAGCCAAATTCGGAAAATAACGGTTCCTCTCGGAAATATGATTAGTCATCTGGGGCGATATGAGATAGTAGGCGAACTTGGCCAAGGGGCGATGGGGGTCGTTTACAAGGCCACCGACCCCCTGATCGACCGCCTGGTCGCCATCAAGACCATCACTCTGAGCCTGGCGATGGAAGAGCGCGAGGAGTACGAGGGGCGTTTCTATCAGGAAGCCAAGGCAGCGGGCCGTCTGAGCCATCCCAATATCGTGACCATCTACGACGTCGGTCGTAGCGGCGATATCGCCTATATCGCGATGGAGTTCCTGCAGGGGCGGGAACTGCGCGACATACTCAACGACGAAAAGCTGCTGCCGGTCGACCAGGTGCTCGATATCGTGTCGCAGGTCGCGATGGGCCTGGCTTATGCCCACGAACACGGCATCGTCCATCGCGACATCAAGCCATCGAACATCATGGTGGGGCGAGACGGCCAGGTGAAGATCACCGATTTCGGCATCGCGCGCATGGCATCGGCTGCGGTACGCACCCAGACGGGGATGGTCCTCGGTTCGCCGAAATACATGTCGCCAGAGCAGGTGATGGGCAAGCTGACTGACCAGCGCTCGGATGTGTTTTCGCTGGGCGTAGTGCTGTACGAGATGTTGACGGGGCAGCCGCCATTCATGGGCGAGAACGTCAATGCCATCATGTACCAGACCCTCAATGCGATCCCGCAGCCGCCCAAGGCCCTGAACCCGGCAGTGCCGGAGATGCTCAACTTCATCGTTGCCAAGGCGCTGGCCAAGGACTTGGAGAATCGTTATCAGAATGCTCGCGATCTGGCGAATGACCTGCGGGCATGTCGGGGTACCATGCAGGGGACTGCAACCCCGGCCGTTACGACCTCTCCCGAAGTGCCTGGCCTGACCAATACCGCCTTTCCTGCCGAGGCTCCGGGGGATGCGGGGGAGGCCAAGGAGGATTCCGAAGCGGCAATCACCATGAGATTGTCGCCATCTTTTGATTCTGCCGGTGCGACCATGCGTCTGGCTGCGATGACGGCCAGCAAGGAAGATGTCGAGGAGTTATCCAAGACTTTCAAGATGGTGCGCCCGAGCATGGAAGATATCAATCGTGCCGCACCCCAGTCGCCGGTGTTCACCAGGCGCCCATTGGACAACGCCGCTCTTCCTGTGCAGGAGAGCCGGTCGAGCAAAGGCGGCGGCCTTATTCTGATGGCTATTGTGGCGTTGATCCTGATCGGTTTGATCTCGGCGCTGCTGTTCTAGCATTCACAACTACAAGGCTGGAATGCAGCGGTATTTCAAGTTACGCCCCTCCCGTTCCCTTGCGCTGTATCTTTTTATCCTGTGCGCGGCGGCGATTCTGGCGTTGTGGCAGTTGCCGCTGCCGACCTCGGTATTGCTGGCCTCGACATTGTTGATATTGTGCTGGGGGGGCTACTACCTGGTGCTGTCGGCCAACTTGCGCATGGGGCGTTCATGCGTGGCATTCCGGCTGGAAGAGCAGGAAGGGGTTGTACTGGTTCGGCGCGACGGCAGGCACTTGTCGTGCAAGATGGCCCCGGACAGCTTGGTGACGCCTTATCTGGTTATCCTGAACGTTGTGCCGGGCGAACGGCGGTGGCGTCGACAACTGTTGATTTTGCCGGATGCGATTGGCGAGGAGAGTTTCCGGCGTTTGCGTGTCGCCTTGCGATGGGGCGACAAGGAAAATCAGGCTGCCACGTAGCCCGGCGGTACCAGGACGGTCGGGATGGCGTCCGGCAAGGTCTGCGGGTAGTCCTTGCTGAAATGCAAGCCCCGGCTCTCGTGCCGGGAGAGCGCACTTTGTACGATGAGGTCTGCCGTCAGCACCAGATTGCGCAGTTCCAGCAGGTCTGCACTGACGTGGAAGTTGCTGTAATACTCATTGATCTCTTCATGCAGCAACTTGATCCGGTGTTGCGCCCGCTGCAGGCGTTTGGTGGTCCGTACGATGCCGACATAATCCCACATGAAGCGGCGCAATTCGTCCCAGTTATGGGATATCACCACCGTCTCATCTGCGTCCGTTACCCGACTTACATCCCATTGCGGAAGCTCGGGTATCGGTTTTGTCTGGCTGGTCAGAATGTCCCGGGAGGCCGCCTCGGCGAATACCAGGCATTCCAGCAGGGAGTTGCTGGCCAGTCGGTTGGCGCCATGCAGCCCGGTGCAGGCGGTTTCCCCGATCGCGTACAGCCCTTCAATATCGGTGCGACCATGCAGATCGGTCAACACGCCACCGCAGGTGAAGTGGACTGCGGGAACAACCGGGATGGGCTGCCGGGAGATGTCGATACCCAGCGCCATGCAGCGAGCATAGATCGTGGGGAAATGTTCCTGCAGGAAATCGACCGGCTGATGCGAGATATCCAGGTATACGCAATCCAGGCCCCGTTTTTTCATTTCGAAGTCGATCGCGCGAGCAACGACGTCGCGTGGGGCCAAATCGGCGCGTTCGTCATGCCATGGCATGAATCGTGTGCCATCGGGTAGCTTCAGCGTGCCGCCTTCGCCCCGCACCGCTTCGCTGATAAGGAAGGATTTGGCATGCGGGTGGTAGAGGCAGGTCGGGTGGAACTGGATGAATTCCATATTCGAAACGCGGCAGCCGGCACGCCAACCCATGGCGATGCCGTCGCCGGTGGCAGTATCGGGGTTGGTGGTGTACAGGTAAACCTTGCCTGCGCCCCCGGTGGCAAGCACGGTGTGATGTGCCGCAATGGTGACGACCTCGCCGTTCTGGCTGTTCAGGGCATAGGCACCATAGCAGTGGTTGTCATTGCGCCGGAGTTTTCTGCCTGTGATGAGGTCGATGGCAATATGCTGTTCCAGCAAGGTGATGTTTGAATGGGTGCGCACCTTGGCGGCAAGGGTGTCCTGTACGGCTTGTCCCGTAGCGTCGGCAACATGGATGATGCGCCTGTGGCTGTGCCCACCTTCGCGCGTGAGATGATAGCCGCTATCCGAATCGGCATCGCGGGTGAATGGTACGCCCTGGGAAATCAGCCATTCGATGGAGGCTGCGCCATGTTCTATAACAAAGCGCGTAGTGTCGGGATCGCAAAGGCCGGCCCCGGCAATCAGGGTGTCGTGGATATGTTCATCTAGCGAATCGTCCCGGGAAAGTACGGCCGCAATTCCACCCTGGGCTCGGGCGCTGGCGCCATCCAGCAGCGATTTCTTTGTAACGATGGCGATTTTTTGCTTATCTGCCAGCTTGAGCGCCAGAGACATGCCAGCCAGCCCACTACCAATAATTAGAGTATCGAAACGCAGCACGCTACTTGCCCAGTTGGATTGTATTTCCGGCGAACTATAGCAAAATTGGCGGGGGATCATACCAATGGAGTGAACTTATTTCTGCTTGCATTGTCTGCTTGCATTAATGGCGATAGCTGACGTTTGTGTATCCGTCCGGTTATACTGACGGGCCGCGAGTGGGCGGCCAAATCAATAAACCGGGAAACGGAATGGGTGACAGGGAGGTTGATCAACAACTGGTTGAGCGTGCACAGCGCGGCGACAAGCATGCGTTCGAGTTGTTGGTGGCAAAATATCAGCGTCGGCTGGGGCGCCTGATTTCGCGCTTTGTACGCAATGCTGCCGAGGCCGAAGATGTTACGCAGGATGCCTTTATCAAGGCATATCGCGCCTTGCCGGCGTTCCGGGGCGATAGTGCATTTTATACCTGGCTATACCGGATAGGTATCAATACCGCCAAGAATCATCTGGTGGCACAGGGCCGCAAGGCTCCGACCAGTACGCCTTTTGATACCGAAGAGGCAGAGGATTTTGAAGAGGCGGCGCTGCTGCATGAAGTGTCGACGCCGGAAAACGAACTGATGAGCAAACAAGTGGTGGAGGTCGTGAACTCTTCGCTACAGGAATTGCCTGATGACTTGCGGACGGCATTAACCTTGCGCGAGATTGAGGGATTGAGTTACGAAGAAATCGCTGCTGTGATGGATTGTCCGATCGGCACGGTCAGATCCAGGATTTTCAGGGCGCGTGAGGCAATTGCAACCAATTTGCGTCCTTTGTTGGGTACGAGTGAAAACAGAAGGTGGTAATGATGAAACAGGAAATTTCGGCATTGATGGATGGGGAAATGTTCGAGGATCAGGCAGATGCCTGTCTGGATAGACTCAAACGCCATCCTGAAGTGCAGCAAGAATGGGAGAGTTATCATCTGATCGGCGATGCGTTGCGACAACCCGACCATATCTGCAAAAGCTTCACTAAATCCTTCCATGAGCGATTGCAGGCCGAACCAACCGTCATTGCACCATATAACCGCACTTCCCAACGCGCACGAAATTTTGCACTTTCCGCAGTCGCTTCCGTGATGGCACTGGCCTTGGTGGCTTGGCTTTCCCTGCAGGTTGGCAGCGAGCCGGCACCGCAGGTTGCGGCAGTGCAACAGGATTCCATCTCTGCGATACGCCCGGCCTCTGCTCAGGCCGATGATTACCTGATGGCGCACCAGGAATTCTCCCCCAGTGCGGACGTGCACGGCGCCACTTCTTATATTCGTGCGGTGGCAGGGCGATAGCGCAGCATATGATGCAACCATATAAGTATCTATTCGTCGTACTGTTGCAAATGGGGGTCGAAACAGCGTTTGCCGACCCTATGCAGGTGGATGAGGCGGACTGGCTGAAGACCATGGCGTTTGCGGCCCATCAGACAAATTACAGCGGTGTCTTCGTTTACCAGTCGGGCGGCCGCGTCGAGATGTCGCGCATCACTCATGTTGCCGATGCAGCAGGCGAACATGAGCGTCTGGAGGGGGTCGATGGCGGCAAGCGCGAACTCATTCGCGATAACGATCAGGTATGGTTGTACACGGAAGGTCACAAAGTGCGGCTGGCCAAGAATCAGATCAAGCGCGCATTTCCGGCATTGTTGCCAGAGCAGACTGCCATACTGAAAGAAAATTATTCCATCACTCCGGCAGAGGAAGACGAGGTGGCCGGTTTCCATGCGCATGCGGTTGTCTTCCTGCCCAGGGATAACTTGCGTTATGCCCGCAAGATGTGGGCGGACAGCAATTCCGGCTTGTTGCTCAAGGCGGTGGTACTCAATGACCGTGGCTATGTCATCGAGCAATATTCGTTCATGCAGTTGACTGTGGGCAACAACATAGACCGCAAATGGATCGTTCCGGACAAGTCCTCTGCTTCGGAGGTCGCCCAAGAGCTTCATCTCTCACCCTTGCCCAAGGTCGAGCTGCTGGAAGAGCCTTGCGGCTGGCAGGTCGATGCGCTTCCTCCCGGATTCAAGAAGATAGTTGAAATGCGCCGCCCATTCCGCGGTAACAAGGAGCATGTGATCCAGATGGTATTCTCCGATGGATTGGCGGGCATTTCGGTGTTCATAGAAAAGGCCCCGGAAGCGGGCAACATCCATGTCGGCCTGTCTGGCCAGGGAGCGGCACATGTCTATAACCGCATGGTGGGAGATAACCTGATCACGGTCGTCGGCGAGGTTCCCTCCCGGACCGTGATCCAGGTCGGCGATTCAGTTCGTTATGCGGGTGAATGACATGATGGATATACGCGCTATCGTGATCGAAGTACATGGGGAAGATGCCTCGGTGCAACCGGTGGGGACGGGTGGGTGCGGCCATTGCAGCAGCGAAGGAGGGTGCGGCAGCGGGACGCTGACGAAACTGTTTTGCAGCAACAAGGCGCGTCAGTTCAAGGTTCGTAACGAGGTTCGAGCCCAAGTCGGCGATCAGGTGGAAATATCGATCGCCGATGGCGTGTTGTTGCGCGGGGCAGTCAAGATGTATGTGCTTCCATTGCTGTTGCTGCTTGCCGGAGGCGCGGTGGGGGCTGGACTGGCCAACGAGCCTGCCGGGCGTGATGCCTGCGCACTTGCCGGGGCTGTCTTCGGTTTGACCTTGGGTTTCCTGCTGGCAAAGCTGACTCCCGGGAGTGGCCGCGCAACTGCTACTTCCATTGTTAAGGCGCCATCTGTTTATTGATCAACGATTTATCAGGAGGTCGATCGTATCATGCTGAAAAAATGGATGTTTTTTGCGATTGCCGGTTTTTTTTCGCAGGTGGCGCTAGCCAATAACCTGCCGGACTTTACCGAACTGGTGGAAAAACAGGGGCCCGCGGTAGTCAATATAAGCACTACGCAAATCATCCATGCGCCGCAGATGTTCCAGGGAATGCCCGACTTGCCCGAGGATGACCCATTCTATGATTTCTTCCGCCACTTCGCGCCGCAAGCGCCGCATGAACAGGAGTCGCAGTCGCTCGGTTCCGGTTTCATCATCAGTGCCGATGGTTATATCCTCACCAATGCGCATGTCGTCGATCATGCAGACAAGATTACTGTAAGGCTGGCCGATAAGCGCGAACTCAAGGCCAAGGTGATCGGCGCGGATAAACGCACCGATGTTGCGCTGCTTAAGATCGAGGCGACCGGATTGCCCAAAGTCGCCCTGGGGTCGCCGGACCAGTTGAAGGTGGGTGAATGGGTGGTGGCGATCGGCTCCCCTTTCGGTTTCGACAGCAGCGTGACGGCGGGTATCGTCAGCGCCAAGGGACGCTCCTTGCCGCAAGAGAATTTTGTGCCGTTCATCCAGACCGATGTCGCGATCAACCCCGGCAATTCGGGTGGGCCGCTGTTCAACATGAAGGGCGAAGTGGTCGGCATCAATTCGCAGATATACAGCCGCTCCGGCGGCTATATGGGGCTGTCGTTTTCCATTCCTATCGATGTGGCGATGGATGTGGTCAATCAGTTGCGCAGCACGGGCAAGGTCACACGCGGGCGCATCGGTGTGACCATCCAGGAGGTAACGCAGGCGCTTGCTGATTCCTTTGGCCTGTCCAAGGCAGGTGGGGCGCTGATATCCAGCGTGGACAAGAACGGGCCGGCGGACAAGGCGGGTGTGCATGCCAGCGATGTGATCCTGAAATTCGATGGCAAGGCGATCAATTCGTCGGCCGATCTGCCGCGCATTGTTGCTGCAACCAAACCGGGCAGCAAGGTCAGCGTCCAATTGTGGCGCAAGGGCAGCACGATGGACGTTTCGCTGGTGGTCGGCGAGATCAAGGATGCAGCCGTCGTTGCGCAGCATGGCGGAGCGCGCGGCAATGCCGAGGCTTCTTCCGAAAGCGAAGCACGTCTCGGGCTGTTTGTGAGTGAGTTGAACGACCAGCAAAAGGCCGAACTGCAGGTCGAAGGCGGCCTGATCGTGCAGGATCTGAAAGGGCCGGCGGCGCGCAGCCAGTTGCAACGCGGCGATGTGATACTTGCCATAGGCAACGTCGAGATACGCAGTATCGAACAGTTCAACGAGGTGCTCAAAACCGTGCCGCGCGGACGCAATATCGCTTTGCTGGTGAGGCGGAGCGAAGGCACCGTCTATGTGCCGATCAAACTGGACGATAAGTAAGCTGCGGTCCGTTGCTTCAGCGTATCCCGTCAAAATCGGCTAGAATTCGCGCTTTGCGTAACAGCCGATTTCGACGGGATTTTTTATTTTGAGCTCCATGCAGCATATCCGTAATTTTTCCATCATCGCCCACATTGACCACGGTAAATCCACGCTGGCAGACCGTATTATCCATTTGTGCGGCGGCTTGTCCGATCGCGAGATGGAAGAGCAGGTGCTCGACTCGATGGACATCGAGCGCGAGCGCGGCATCACCATCAAGGCGCAGACCGCAGCCCTGAACTACAAGGCGCGCAACGGACAGGTGTACAACCTCAACCTGATCGATACGCCGGGACACGTGGACTTTTCGTACGAGGTATCGCGTTCGCTCTCTGCCTGCGAGGGGGCTTTGCTGGTGGTAGATGCCTCCCAGGGCGTCGAAGCACAGACCGTCGCCAATTGCTACACCGCGCTGGATCTGGGGGTCGAGGTGGTACCGGTATTGAATAAGATCGACCTTCCCTCCGCCAATCCGGAGAATGCGATCGCCGAGATCGAGGATGTCATCGGTATCGGCGCACAGGATGCGGTGCGTTGTTCTGCCAAGACCGGGATGGGCGTGGAGGATGTGCTGGAAGCGTTGATCGTCAAGGTTCCGCCGCCCAAGGGCGATGTGGATGCGCCATTGCAGGCGCTCATCATCGACTCGTGGTTCGACAACTATGTCGGCGTGGTGATGCTGGTGCGCATCGTTAACGGCACGCTGAAGCCGAAGGACAAGATCCTGTTCATGGCGACAGGGGCTCAGCACCTGACCGAACATGTCGGGGTGTTCACGCCGAAATCGCAGGATCGCGATTCCTTGTCGGCCGGGCAGGTTGGTTTTGTGATCGCCGGCATCAAGGAGTTGAAGGACGCCAAGGTCGGCGACACGGTCACCCTGCTGTCCAGGCCGGCCGCCAGTGCGTTGCCGGGCTTCAAGGAAATACAGCCGCAGGTGTTCGCCGGATTGTTCCCGGTGGAGTCGAACCAGTACGAAGCGCTGCGCGATTCGCTGGAAAAATTGAAGCTCAACGATGCGGCGCTGCAATACGAGCCGGAAGTCTCGCAGGCACTGGGTTTCGGCTTCCGCTGCGGTTTCCTCGGCTTGCTGCACATGGAAATCGTGCAGGAAAGGCTGGAGCGCGAGTTCGACATGGATTTGATCACCACGGCGCCCACGGTGATCTACGAAGTGGTGCAACGCGACGGCACGGTGCTGATGGTCGACAACCCGTCCAAACTGCCGGACTTGTCCAAGGTGGAAGAGATCCGCGAACCCATCGTCAATGTCAATCTTTACATGCCGCAGGAGTATGTCGGTTCGGTTATCACCCTGTGCACGCAAAAGCGTGGCGTGCAGATCGACATGACCTACCACGGCAAACAAGTGCTGCTGAAATACGAGATGCCGATGGGCGAGATCGTGCTGGATTTCTTCGACAAGCTGAAATCGGTGTCGCGCGGCTATGCGTCGATGGATTACGAGTTCAAGGAATACCGCCCCGCCGATGTGGTGAAGGTGGACATGCTGATCAACGGTGAGAAGGTGGACGCGCTGTCCATCATCGTGCACCGCGCCAACAGCCAGTATCGCGGGCGCGAAGTGGCGGCCAAGATGCGCGAGCTGATCCCGCGCCAGATGTTCGATGTGGCGATCCAGGCGGCCATCGGCGCCAACATCATCTCGCGCGAGAACGTGAAGGCCTTGCGCAAGAACGTGCTGGCAAAATGTTATGGCGGCGATATCTCGCGCAAGAAGAAGCTGCTGGAAAAGCAGAAGGCGGGAAAAAAACGCATGAAGCAGGTGGGGAGCGTAGAGATTCCGCAGGAAGCGTTCCTGGCCATCCTGCGTGTGGACGATAAATAACCGGATTGGAAGAAAAATGCCTTTTGCCTTGATCTTGATTCTGCTGTTGTTGCTGACCGGGTCGATCTGGTTGCTGGATCGCTTCATGCTCCGTGCCAAACGTCCGGCAGGTGTGAACGAGCCGTGGTGGGTCGAATATGCCAAGAGCTTTTTCCCCGTGATCCTGGCGGTCTTCCTGTTGCGTTCTTTCCTGATCGAACCGTTCAAGATACCGTCCGGTTCGATGATCCCCACGCTGCACGTGGGCGATTTCATTCTGGTCAATCGCTACACTTATGGCTTGCGGCTCCCCATCGTCAACAAGAAGTTCGTCGAGATCAACCAGCCGCAGCGCGGCGATGTGATGGTGTTCCACTATCCGGAAGATCCTTCGGTGGATTATATTAAGCGCGTGATCGGGGTACCGGGGGATGTGCTGGTATATCGCAACAAGAGATTGTGGATCAACGGCACCGAGCAGGTATTGCAGCGCGATGGCGATTACAATTACGTCGAGAGCGAATTGCGCTTCCTGCACACTGAGCGCTACAAGGAAAATCTGGATGGGCACTCGCACGCTGTACTGCTGAATCCGGAGATGCCGCAGGTGCACCTGGCTAACGTGGCCAACTTCCCGCAGCATGAACAGTGCAGCTATACTGAAGAGGAGGTGCGCTGTACCGTTCCCCCCGCAAGTTATTTCATGATGGGCGATAATCGCGATAACAGCCGCGATAGCCGCTACTGGGGGTTCGTGCCGGATGAGATGATCGTCGGCAAGGCGTTCTTCATCTGGATGAACTTCGGTGAACTGGATCGTGTGGGTTTATCGATTAAATAGATAATGGCATTGGCGAAAGGAATCGAGATGAAAGCAGCGGCAAGCAGGCAGGGCGGGATCGGCTTCGTCGGATTTATCATGGTTGCGATCGGAGTGGTCTTCGTGGCGATAGCGGCCATGAAACTGGCGCCGGCTTATGCGCATAGTGCGCAGATCGCGCAGATATTCAAGGCCATCGCTAACGATCCGGCGATGCAGGACGCATCGATCAAGGATATCAAGGACTCGTATTACAAGCGTGCCAATATCAACTACATCACCGATATTACGGCTGACGACATCGACATCAGCAAAGTGAATGGGCGCCTGACCCTGAGCACCAGCTATTCGATCAAGATCCCGATCGCCGGCAATGTCACCTTGTTGCTCGAATTCAATCCGAGTAGCTCATAGTTTCCGCCGATGAAGCATGCGGAACTGTCCAGACGGCTTGGCCATCAGTTCGCACAGCCGCAATTGCTGCAGCGTGCGCTGACCCACCGCAGTTTCAGCGCAGCCCATAACGAACGGTTGGAATTCCTCGGCGACAGCGTGCTGAATTGCGCCGTCGCCAAACACCTGTACGATGCTTACCCCGAGCTGTCTGAAGGCGAACTTTCGCGTCTTCGCTCCAATCTGGTCAATCAGCAGACGTTGGCTGTCCTGGCGCAACAGCTGGACCTTGGCGAGCAATTGTTGCTGGGTGAAGGAGAGCGCAAAAGCGCCGGCTTTCGCCGACCTTCGATACTGGCCGATGCGCTCGAGGCCATATTTGGGGCGGTCTTGCTGGACGCAGGTTTTGCGGCCGCGGAAAAAACGGTACTAGGGCTCTATGTGCCGTTCATCGCGCAGATCGATTTGAAAACATTGGGCAAAGATCCCAAAACGCTGCTGCAGGAATATTTGCAGGGGCATAAATTGGCGTTGCCGCAATATGGCGTGCGCGAGATCAAGGGCGAAGCCCATGCCCAGACATTCGTCGTTTCCTGCGAAATCCCGCAGCTCGGCCTGAGTACGCAAGGCGAGGGAGCAAGCCGGCGCATTGCCGAACAAATCGCCGCCGAACGAGCCTATCAACGAATCACCAAAGAGAACCCATGACCGAATCCCAGAACTTCCACAGCGGTTTCATCGCCATCGTCGGCCGCCCCAATGTGGGCAAATCGACCTTGCTCAACCATCTGATCGGGCAGAAGATCAGCATCACCTCGCGCAAGGCGCAGACCACGCGCCACCGCATCACCGGCATCCTGACTGAGGGCGCGACGCAGTTCGTCTTTGTCGACACGCCCGGCTTCCAGACGCAGCATACCAATGCACTGAATCGCAGCATGAACCGGGTGGTGACAAGCAGCCTGCGTGAAGTGAACGTCGTGCTGTTCGTGCTGGAAGCGCGTCATTTCGATGAACGAGACCAGCAGGTGATGGAGCTGTTGCCGCAGGACCGGCCGGTGATCCTGGTCATCAACAAGGCCGACCTGCTGGAAAACAAGGCCGAATTGCTGCCTTTCATCGAAAAAATTTCCGCGTTGCGCCATTTCGCTGCCATCGTGCCGGTCAGCGCGCGCCAGGGCAAACAGCTGGATACGCTACTCGATGCCATCCGCCCGTTTATCCCGGAAGGGGAGCACCTGTATGCCGAGGACGAGATCACTGACCGCAACGAGCGGTTCCTCGCGGCGGAACTGCTGCGCGAAAAAGTGTTCCGCTTTACTGGTGAGGAGCTGCCATATTCGGTCAGCGTGGTGATCGAGCAATTCAAGCAGGAAGGCAAGTTGCGCCGCATTCATGCCGCCATCCTGGTGGACAAGGAGGCGCATAAGGCCATGCTGATCGGCAGCAAAGGCGAGAAGCTCAAGGAGATCGCCACCCAGGCGCGCCTCGACATGGAAAAACTGTTCGACGGGAAAGTCTTCCTCGAAGTTTTCGTCAAGGTCCGCAGCGGCTGGGCAGACAGCGCTCATATGCTGAAAACGCTGGGGTATGAGTAACGTCGCATCCAAACAGCGCATTCAGGACGAACCGGCCTTCGTGCTGCACAGCTATCCGTTCCGCGAGACCAGCCTGGTGCTGGAGGTGTTCGCCAGGCGGCACGGCCGGGTGGCATTGGTGGCACGCGGGGCGCGGCGCCCGAGGTCCGCTCTGCGCGGTTTGCTGATGAATTTCCAGCCGCTGTCGTTGAGCTGGTTCGGCAAGCACGAATTGCGTACCCTGCACAGTGCGGAATGGCAGGGTGGGCAGCCGCAACTGCGCGGCACGGCGCTGTTGTGCGGCTTCTATCTGAACGAGTTGCTGCTCAACCTGATGGCGCGCGACGACCCCCACGAAAGCCTGTTCGATTATTACCAGCAGACCTTGCAGCGTCTGGCACAGGAGGAGGATCACGCTTTCACGCTGCGCTGTTTCGAGAAGCACCTGTTGCAGGAACTGGGGTATGCGCTGTTGCTGGAGACCGAAGCCGATAGCGGCAGGCCCATTGTGCCGACACGGGCATACCGCTATATTCTGGAGCGGGGTGCGGTGGCGGAAACCGCCGATTCTGCGCAAGGGATGCCGGTCGTCGGCAAGACGCTGCTGGACATGGCGGCCGATAATTACAGCGATGCCAACAGCGCGCGCCAGAGCAAACAGCTGATGCGCATGCTGCTTGACCACCATCTTGCCGGAAAGACCCTGCATACACGTGAACTGATGAGGGATTTGCAGAAGTTATGATAAAACTCGGACTCAACATCGACCATGTCGCCACCCTGCGCCAAGTGCGCGGTGCGCGCTACCCCAATCTGATTCGCGCCGCACTGGTGTGCGAAGAAGCGGGCGCAGATGCCATCACCCTGCATTTGCGCGAGGACCGTCGCCATATCCAGGATGCCGATGTGGCGGCATTGCGTGGCATGCTGCAGACGCGCATGAACCTTGAATGCGCGGTGACCGATGAAATGATCGGCATCGCCTTGCGCACCAGGCCGCACGACATCTGCCTCGTGCCGGAAAAGCGGGAGGAACTGACCACGGAAGGCGGCCTGGATGTGGCGAAGCACTTCGATGCCGTGCAGCGCGCCACGCAACGTTGCCTGGAGGTTGGCATCCGCGTTTCGCTGTTCATCGATGCGGATGAGCGCCAACTGGATGCGGCGCAAAAGGCCGGCGCTCCCGTGGTCGAAATACATACTGGCAAATATGGTGATGCCGACAGCGTCGCTGGCCGCGAACAGGAACTTGCGCGCATCCATCGTGCGGCAGTGCATGCCCACGCACTTGGGCTGCAGGTCAATGCCGGGCATGGGCTGAACTATCACAATGTCCGCCCCATCGTGGAAGTGCCGCATATCGCGGAGCTCAACATCGGCCATGCCATCATCTCTGAAGCGGTGTTCATCGGCCTGGAACAGGCGGTGAAAAAGATGAAGGCATTGCTGGCCGCATGATTTTCGGCATCGGCACCGATATCGTCAATGTCGCCCGCATCGAGGCGGCCAGTGCACGCCATGGCGCAGCCTTTGCCTCGCGCATCCTGAGCGATCAGGAGCTGGAGGAGTATGCCGTGCAGGCCCATCCTGTGCGCTTTCTCAGCAAACGCTTTGCCGCCAAGGAAGCACTGGCCAAGGCTACGGGGCACGGCTTGCGCCATCCGGTAAGTTTGCGGCGCATCACCATCGGCCATGATGGTTTGGGCAAGCCGATCTTCTTGTTCGATGCGCAACTATCCGCATTCCTGCAAGACCTGGGCATCGTGCGTCACCACTTGAGTATCAGCGACGAGCGCGATGCTGCAGTCGCATTTGTGATTCTGGAAAAGGAAGACTGATATGGGCAACGGGCCGGTGATGCTGGATGTGCTGGGAAAACAACTGACAGACGAAGACCGGGTGCGCCTCAGCCACCCACTGGTCGGCGGCGTGATCCTGTTTGCGCGCAATTACGAATCGCCTGGCCAGCTTGCCGATTTGACGGCGAGCATCCATGCGCTTCGCACACCGCCATTGCTGATCGCAGTGGATCATGAAGGAGGCAGGGTGCAGCGTTTTCGCCAAGGGTTTACGCGCATCCCGCCGATGCGGGAACTCGGCAAGATATGGAACGAACATCCCAAGCGTGCGAAGCATCTGGCCCAGCAAGTGGGTTTCGTGCTGGCTTCCGAACTGCGCGCTTGCGGAGTGGATTTCAGCTTCACGCCGGTGCTGGACGTGGATTACGGCAGCAGCAGCGTGATCGGCGACCGTGCCTTCCATTCAGAACCGCAAGCCATTGCCGAGCTGGCGCACAGCCTGTTGCAGGGGTTGAGGCAAGGGGGCATGCCGACTGTGGGCAAGCATTTTCCCGGACATGGTTACGTGAAAGCGGATTCGCATGTGGAGATCCCGGTAGACGAACGCAGCTATATCGATATTGAACTGTGCGATCTCATCCCCTTCCGTCAGATGGTCAATTACGGCCTGACTGCGGTGATGCCGGCGCATGTGATTTACCCCAAGGTCGACCCCAATCCGGCCGGTTTTTCCAAGGTGTGGCTGAAAGACATCCTGCGTGGCGAACTGGGCTTCGAGGGGTGCATCTTCAGCGACGACCTGAGCATGGAAGGGGCGACGGTGGCCGGCGGCATCGTACAGCGCGCCGAGGCGGCGCTGAATGCCGGCGTCGATATGGTGCTGGTATGCAACAAGCCGCAATCGGCAGACGATCTCCTGGCCGGTCTGCAGTGGGATATGCCTGTCCAGAGCAAGGCGCGCTTGGCGCAAATGCACGGGCGTCCCCATCCGAGAACGCTGGCGCAACTGCATGAAGATGCGGATTTCATCAAGGCACTGCACGAAATCGCGAACATCGGCATCACCGAAGGCGAGTTGCCGCTGGTTTAGCCGGCACTCCCGAAACCGGTTCGGGCTTCTCGAATTGGATTCGGGGGATTATGATGCGCGCCATCTCGAATTGAACAGGAGAAGACAAGAATGAAACCCGTTCAGCATCCACACGATTTACTGAAGGCAGAATATTCTCAACTTCGCACTCAATTCGATCCGGAATACGGTGTTCTCTGGACATTGGTGAGTCAGGATGCGGTCCCATGCGTTACACCTGAATTGCTTCAGGATCTTGGAGATCACCATCGGTCAATCGAGGGCTGCAGAGGCAGATTGCTGTACGGTGGGGCATTTCACGATATTCGTTATTCAGTACTGGCATCAATCACCCCAGGTGTATTCAATCTTGGCGGGCAACTTGCTCTGTTCAGGCAGCTGATTCGGCAGCAGGATCGCGAAGCGCTCCTGAGATATGCGGTCGCTTGCATCGATGTCATTTTTCCAAGGATGCGCCATTTCGACATGCCTGTGGCAACGATTACCTTGTTGCAAGGTGATGCTTTGGGGGGCGGCCTCGAAGCAGCACTGGCCAGCGATATTGTCATTGCGGAACGTAAGTGCCAGTTGGGCTTCCCGGAGATATTGTTCAATTTATTTCCGGGCATGGGGGCATATAGCCTGATTGCCAGAAAGGTGAGCCCCAAGTTTGCCGAGAAAATGATCCTGAGCGGCAAGATTTACAGCGCAGAAGAACTGCATGAAGCCGGATTGATCGATATTCTTGCAGAAGAGGGCAAGGGCGTAGAGGCGGTCAACGAATACATCAAAAGGCAGGAACGGCGCTCCAATGGATTCCTGGCTGTGCAGAAAGCGCGGCATAGATTTAATCCGCTTACCTACCAGGAGTTGATCGACATTACAATCGTTTGGGTCGATGCGGCGCTCAAACTGAATGAGAAAGACCTCAAGGTAATGGATCGTTTTGTGCGTTCTCAGGAAAAACTGTTCCTGCATCCGCAAGTTCAGCCCAGCTTTTCAGATGCAGCCTGAAATTGTTATACGGTAGCTTGATGGGCCCCGTTCAAATAATGCAACAACGAGGCCCGGGTGGCCGGATAACAACCTGACGCTTCTTCCAGCAAGTCTGCCGCCGATCTTCTCAGTTCGGCTTCATTGAGCGTCAATATCCGGCTGCAGACCGAGAACAGGACCTCGGCGCCCACGTTTCCCGAGCTGCCTTTCAGAATGTGAGCAAGTTCCTTCAGCGTTGCATAATCCTGCCTGGATAGGGCGATGCGCAAAGCTTCCAGCAACTTTTCCGTTTCCAGCAAGAAACCGTAGATGACCGTTTGCAGGAAATCCTCCTGGTTTCCACCCAGCAGCGCCAGATGGTGCAAGGTGTCTTCGTTGATCAAGCCCTTGGCGATCTGTTCCACTGGGTGAGCCAGTTCCGGGGCATCGATCTTCGCCGGGGTGAGGGTCAGTCGCGCTACGGTATCGAGCAGAGTCAGCGCGTCGACAGGCTTGGTCAGATAGGCATCGATCCCGGCGCGTTCGCATTCCTGCCTGGCCTCCGGTGTTGCATTTGCAGTCAGGATGATCGCCGGCGTCTCGATAGGCTGTCTGGACAGCGCACGATGCACCTTGATCACTTCCAGGCCGCCCATGAACGGCATGTTCATATCCAGGATGAGCAGGTCGTAAGTATTCTCCTCCAGCTTATCCAGTGCCTGCTCGCCATTCTCGACCAGGTCTACCTTGTGATTGCCATGCGTCAGTATCTTCGCGATGATCTGCTGGCTGGTGCCGTTGTCCTCGGCGACCAGTATGCGCACCCCGCGTTTGCTGGCGGTGCTGCGCTCGTAATGTTCCTTGAAGGAAATCACCCCTTCCGAGGGGCGCGGCGCCATGATCCCGTGCAGGGCATTGAACAGCAGCGTCTTGTCGAGCGGCGTACGCAGCAGGCAGGAATATCCGGCATCGAGATACTCACCTTCGCTGTGGTTATGCAGATCCGGATTGAGCAAGATCGGCGAAAGATTCTGCTTCCCACGCAATTCCCGGATGTTGGCGGCGAAGTCTTGTGCCGTCATTCCGATGCTTTGCGGGAAACAGAGAATCGCCAGATTGGACGGGCGTGCGGGATTCTTGTCGATCAGGTAGGTGAAGAAATGGGTCAGCGAAGCGGCATGTTCGCAACGTATTCCCCAGCTGTTCGTATAGTCGGTCACGGCGAGTTGCTCGTTGCGCGGCAGGCCGATGGTCAGCACATAGAGTTGATCGAGTACCGGTTTGGATTCGCTCTGGGCGTGATGTGCTTGCTTGTCGAACGTTACCTCGAACCAGAAGATGCTGCCGATGTCCGGTTCGCTCTGGACGCCCATCTGCCCCCCCATCAGTTCGACCAGTTGCTTGGAGATGGTCGTACCCAATCCGGTACCGCCATAGATACGGGTGATGTTCTGGTCGGCCTGGGTGAAGCTCTCGAAGATCCGGGCTTGCGCTTGCTGAGGTATCCCTATGCCCGTATCGATGACCTCAAAACGAAGCGCGGTTTTGTGGTCGTCCTGCTGCAGGGTGCTGATTCTCAGCTCGACGCTGCCCTTGCTGGTGAACTTGATCGCATTGCCTACAAGGTTGATCAGAACTTGCTGCAGATGCAAGGGATCCCCTTGCAGCCTGAAACAGGTTTCCGGCGTAAAACGCACGGACAGACCGATCCTTTTATTTTCGACCTGGGACAGGAACATCTCCAGCGTATTGTTGACCAGTTTGTGCAGATCGAAATCCACCTTCTCTGAAACCAGCTTCCCGCTTTCTATCTTGGAGAGATCGAGGATGTTGTCGATCAGTTGCAGCAGGAGGTGCGCCGATTTCTTGAGCGTGGACACGAGATCCTTCTGCTCGTCGTCCAGCCGGGTACTGAGGAGAAGATCACTTGCGCCGATCACGCCGTTGAGCGGCGTGCGCATTTCGTGGCTCATGTTGGACAGGAAGTCGCTTTTTGCCCGGCTGGCGGCCTGGGCTTTTTCCAGGGCATCATTCAGTTGTCCTCGCAATTTCAGGATATAAAGCGGGATGCACAATAATGTGAGCCAAAGCCCAACTGCAATGCGCAAGTGGTCGTGCCAGTAGTCGTTCAGGAAAATGACTGCCGAGAAACCGAGCAGGCTGGCGACATAGGCGCTGATGAGGGATTCCTTGCCGTAGCGGATGCCGTTTCCGGTGATGACCCATAAGTAGATGCCGTAGAACAGGACGCCAGCTTCCTGGGTCATCAGCATGCCGACGCTTACTGCGGAGATGTCGGCGAACATTGCAACCCATTGTCTTCTTCTGGAAGTATTGCGGCTGTACAGAATGTATATGACCAGCAGGATAGAGCACGAGAACCACACGGCAGAGAAGATGAATACCGGCACACCGACTGTCGCTGGGGTGACGAAATAATATTCGACCAGCAGATAGAGGAAGATCGGCAAGGCGAAGAACACCCGGAGCAGCGACTGTTCGTGTTCGCCTTCCCGCTGTCGGACTTGCTGTATGAAATAATCGAGCCGCTCTTTCATTGCCACACCTGCACTTTCTGCGAAGGTGCCGTATCTTTCAGTTGCTGCTGGATGATGCTGACCTTGCTGAACTGCAGCATGAATGCATCGACGCATTCCGGGTCGAAATGCGCGCCTTTGTTGGTGTAGAGGTATTCCAGCGCTTCCTGGTTGGTCCAGGCCTTCTTGTAGGGGCGCTCCGAGGTCAGGGCGTCGTAGACGTCGGCCACGGCCACGATACGTGCGTCCAGCGGGATGGCCTTGCCCTTGAGGCCGTTCGGGTAGCCGCTGCCGTCGTATTTCTCGTGGTGCGAGAGGGCGATCTCGGCTCCAAGGCTGATGTACTTGGAATGGCTGTTCTTGAGGATGCCGTAACCGATCGAGGAATGGGTCTTCATGATCGAGAATTCCTCGTGGTTCAGCTTGCCGGGCTTGAGCAGGATATTGTCCGGGATACCGATCTTGCCGATATCGTGCATGGGGGCAGCCATCTCGATCAGGCTGCAGCGGTCTTCGTCCAGCCCCATTCCCTCGGCGATCAGGCGCGAAAATTTGGCCATGCGCAACACATGGTTGCCGGTATCGGAATCGCGATATTCGCCGGCCCTCGCCAGCCGGAAAAGCGTTTCCTGTTCGCGCTCCAGTATCCGTCGCGTCGCGTCGGTGACGGCTTTCTCCAGCTTTTCGGAACGATGCAATACTTCCTTGTGATGCAGGTGCAGTGAGAGCAGGTTGCGGCAGCGTATCTGGCATTCGTAGTGGTTGAACGGCTTGGACAGGAATTCCGAGACCCCCAGTTCCAGCGCCTTGTGGCGAACCTCGTTGTCGGTGGTCACCGTGATCATGATGATGGGGACATGCAGCAGGTGGGGGATGCGACGTATCGCCTGCACGACATCCAGGCCGGACATTTCTTCCATCAGGTGGTCGACCAGGATCAGGTCGGGCTGGTTCAGCCGCAGCCATTCGATGGCTCCCAGCGGTGAGGGGAAGCCCTGGACAAAAACATCCTGCTGCAGGCTGCGCACGATCCGGTCGAGGATGATGCGGCTGGTGAACTCGTCGTCGATGATCGCGACGGTCGGATGCGCTGTGCTGTTGTCGTTTTGACCGATGATTTCGAATGGCATGTGATCTTTCCTTTTTAAGCGGATACTTGAGGCGCTTTGCCCCGTCTTCGCGCGGGGTTCCGGGTGAGATGCTGCCTGGAGGCCAGGGTTTGCCGGGTCGAAGCGGCATTAGTAGAGCCTTCCAGGCGTCCTTCGTCAACTGTCCGAATGGCAGATGGCCGTCCTGAGGGTTAGCGACATGGGGACGCAGAACTTTAAGCCCTGCCATTCTAAGCAAGGATTTGAGATAATTCACGCGTATTTCCTACATGGCGTTCGTCCCGGTATTCAAACATGAGTGAATTTCAGCTGAGCCTGTTGGCCATCGGACTGATCGTGGTGGCTGGAGTCTATTTATACGGTTTCTGGCAGCAATGGCGTTACCGACGCAGTCTGGGCGATGCATTCAAGCCGTCTGCCGGCGATCCATCCGCTCAGGCAGCGCCCGCCAAGATTGATCCTGCAGAAGCAGGCGATCCGCTGGAGGAGGAGTTCCCGAACGAATCCATTAGTCCGCCAACAGGCGACGTGTGCGGCCTGCTCAACGATGCCACCGATTATGTCGTCACCCTGCTGCTGAAGACCCCCATTACGCCGGCGATACTGGAAACGCTATGGCAACGCCGTTTCGATTTCGGCAAGACCGTCCTGGCGTGCGGCCTGAACACCCATAGCGGTCTGTGGGAACGCTTGATCCCGGAAAGCGAACAGACATACCGCGCCTTCAGGATAGGCCTGCAACTGGTGGACAGGGCGGGATCGGTCAGCGAGATGCGGCTGGCCGGATTCCGCGACCTGCTCGGCGATATTGCCGGCCAGCTGCAGGTGGAACTCAAGCTGCCTTCGGTCGAAGAGGCGGTCAAGCGCGCCCAGGAGCTGGATCGTTTCTGTGCCGATGTGGATCAGATGATAGGCATCAACCTGTTGACCAGCGGCGACCGGAAACTGTTCGGCACCGAAGTGTCCAATGCGGCGGGACGCCTCGGCATGGGCCTGCAATCCGATGGCGCCTTCCACCTGCTGGATGAAAATGGCGAGACCCTGTTCAGCCTCGGTGCGTCCGACGGGGGGCCTTTCCAGCATCACACCCTCAATCAATCGCGTGTCGACAGCCTGACCTTGCTGCTGGACATCCCGCGTGTGGCTGACCCTGTCCGTCGTTTCGAACAGATGGTGGCGTTGGCACAGGAACTGGCCAGGACATTGCGCGCCTCCATGGCGGACGATCAGCGCGTGGCCTTGAGCGACGGTGCCATCGCCCAGATACGTGCACAGGTCGCGGCTACGGAAAAGCTGATGCTGGCCGGGCAAATCACGCCGGGTAGTGCGCAGGCCCTGAGATTGTTCTCCTGATGGCAAGCTCGGAAGTGACACGCCGCGCAGCTTTATTGCGCACGCAGATTGCAGATTACGACTATTGGTATTACGTGAAGGATCTACCTCGTGTTCCCGATGCGGAATACGACAAACTCTTTCGCGAGCTTCAAGCGCTCGAAGCACAGTATCCCGAGTTGCTTACATCTGATTCCCCAACCCAGCGCGTCGGCGGCAAACCGCTGGATATGTTTCAGCCGGTGCGCCATGCCATACCGATGTTGTCGATTCGCACCGAGACCGACATCAGCGACCAGGGAGCGATAACGTTCGATGCGCGAGTGCGGCGTGAGTTGGACTTGAACGAAAACGACCCGCCAATTGAATACATTTGCGAGCTGAAATTCGACGGCTTGGCGATCAATCTGCGCTACGAGCAGGGCAGGCTGGTGCAGGCCGCTACGCGTGGCGATGGCGAGACCGGTGAGGACGTGACGCAGAATGTGCGCACCATCCACCAGATTCCGCTATCGCTGGAAGGTATGTGTCCCAATATTTTGGAGGTTCGTGGCGAAGTCTACATGGCCCGCCCTGACTTCGAGCGCTACAACGAACGTCAGCGTGAACTGGGTTTGCCTACGCTCGTCAATCCCCGCAACGGCGCTGCGGGCAGCATCCGCCAGCTCGATCCGGCGCTGGCTGCACGGCGTCCGCTGAAATTTTTTGCCTATGGACTCGGTGAAAAGGTGGAAGGCTGGGATTGGCGCAAAACACATAAAGAAGTGCTGAAGCAATTGGATGCATGGGGATTCCCGGTAAATGACGAGTGCAGGGTCGTGCAAGGTGCCCAGGGGCTGGTGGAATTCCATCGCCGTATTGAAGCCATGCGCGACCGCCTGCCGTTCGATATCGACGGCGTGGTGTACAAGGTGAATAGCATCGCCTTGCAGGAGAGGCTGGGTTTCGTCTCGCGCGAACCGCGCTGGGCGGTGGCACACAAATTCCCCGCGGAAGAGCAGCTTACGGTGGTGCGCGACATCGAGATACAGGTCGGGCGCACCGGCAAGCTGACCCCGGTGGCCAAACTGGAGCCGGTGTTCGTCGGCGGCACCACGGTTTCCAATGCCACGCTGCACAACGAAGGCGAGATTCGCCGCAAGGACGTGCATATCGGCGACACCGTGATCGTGCGCCGCGCCGGCGACGTGATCCCGGAAGTGGTGGGTGTGCTGCCCGAGCGCCGTCCACCCGATGCGCGCGCGTTTGAGATGCCAGCGAGCTGCCCGGTCTGCGGCAGCCATGTGGTGCGCGAAGAGGGCGAGGCCGATGCGCGCTGCACCGGTGGCCTGTTCTGCGCCGCGCAGCGCAAGCAGGCCATCCTGCACTTCGCCGGACGCCGCATGATGGATGTCGAAGGCCTGGGCGACAAGCTGGTCGAGCAACTGGTGGACGAGAACATCATCCGCTCCTTGCCCGACCTGTACCGGCTCGATGTGGCGACGCTGGCGGCGCTGGAGCGCATGGCCGAGAAGAGCGCGCAGAACATCGTCGCGGCGCTGGAGAAGAGCAAGCAGGCCACGCTCAACCGCTTCCTGTTCGCGCTGGGCATTCGCCATGTAGGCGAGAGCACGGCCAAGGACCTAGCGCGGCATTTCGGCAAGCTGGACGCCATCATGCAGGCGAGCGTGGAGCAATTGCTGCAAGTGCCCGACGTCGGCCCCGTAGTGGCGCAGAGCATCGTCGATTTCTTTGCCGAGGCGCACAACCGCGAGGTGGTGAAGCAGTTGCGCGAACTGGGCGTGCATTGGGACGAGCACGACGGCGTTAGCACGCAAACCTTGCCGCTCAGAGGCAAGACCTTCGTTTTGACCGGAACGCTCGCCAGTTTGAGCCGCGATGAGGCAAAATCGCGTCTGGAAGCCTTGGGCGCCAAAGTGGCCGGATCGGTATCGAAAAAGACCGATTATGTGGTGGCTGGCACGGAGGCGGGTAGCAAGCTGGATAAGGCGCTTGAATTGAATGTGCCCGTATGGGATGAGCAACAGTTGCTGGAACAATTGAAAGAGAACGAGAAACCATGAAACAGAAAATCACCAAAGCAGTGTTCCCGGTTGCCGGCATGGGCAGCCGCTTCTTGCCCGCCACCAAGGCGACAGCCAAGGAGATGTTGCCGGTCGTGGACAAACCGCTGATCCAGTACGCGGTGGAAGAGGCCGTGGCGGCGGGCATCACCGACATGGTGTTCATCACCGGGCGCAACAAGCGCGCCATCGAGGATCACTTCGACAAAGCCTACGAACTGGAAGCCACGCTGGAGGCTCAAGGCAAGACCGCCTTGCTGGAAGTGGTGCAATCCGTCGTGCCCAAGCATGTGAACTGCATCTACATCCGCCAGGCGGAACCGCTGGGCTTGGGACATGCGGTGCTGTGCGCCAAGCCGGTGATCCAGGACGAACCGTTCGCGGTGATCCTCGCCGACGACCTGATCGACGGTGAGCCGCCCATCGTCAAACAGATGGTGGATGTATTCTCCAGGCACCAATGCTCGATCCTCGGCGTGCAGGAGGTGCCGCGTGCGCATACCAAACAATACGGTATCGTCAGCAGCACCAATCTGGAAAAGGACATCGAACGCGTGCACGGTATCGTGGAGAAGCCCAAACCCGAAGTGGCGCCTTCGACCCTGGCCGTGGTGGGGCGTTACATCCTGACCCCACGCATTTTCCACCATCTGGAAAACATTCAGCCGGGAGCCGGCGGAGAGATTCAGCTGACCGACGGCATCGCCGAGCTGATGAAGGACGAACAGCTGCTGGCTTATCGCTTTGACGGAATCCGCTACGATTGCGGTTCCAAGCTGGGCTACCTGCAGGCACAGGTCGCGTTCGGCTTGAAGCATGAAGAGCTGCGCAAGGATTTCGCCGCATATCTTAAGACCGTATCGTGAGCATCAGCGACCAGGAAGCGCGTGCCATATTGCGGGATGCCGAACAGATCCGTTCGGCGGACGAGGTGCAGGCCGCGGTGCGGCGGGTGGCGCATGAGATCAATGCGACGCTGGCTGACCAGCACCCGCTGGTGTTGTCGGTGATGGGCGGCGCCGTGGTGTTTACCGGGCAATTGCTGCCGCTGCTCGATTTTCCGCTCGATTTCGATTACCTGCATGTCTCCCGCTACGGGAATGGGAAACAGGGCGGCGAATTGCACTGGAAGGTCGCACCGCGCGAAAATGTGCGCAACAAGGTGGTGCTGGTGGTGGACGACATCCTCGACGAAGGCGAGACCTTGCAGGCGATCAGGCAGCGCGTGATGGAGTTGGGCGCAAGCAGTTTCTACAGCGCGGTATTCGCCGACAAGGAGAATGGCAAGAGCAAGCCTATCCGTGCCGATTTCGTCGGCATGGCATTGCCGGACCGGTTCGTGTTCGGATATGGCATGGATATCCACGGCGCGTGGCGCAACCTGCCTGCGATCTACGCGGTATAAGAAGCCGGCCGACCGGCGTTTGCCTTGGTTGCGGCTGGCCGGCAGGTGTTTCGAAGGCTTCATCAAGGGGAAGACTGATATGTTGGCGATCATCGGCGGTACGGGTTTTTCACAATTAAGCAACCTCAGGATCACTCATCGTCAGGTGATGCGTACGCCTTACGGCGAACCGTCCGGGCCGATGACCTTCGGCACCATCAATCAGCGCGAATTGATGTTCCTGGCCAGGCACGGTTACGGCCACACCATCCCGCCGCATCAGGTGAATTACCGCGCCAACCTGTGGGCCCTGCGCGACCAGGGGGCTACGAGCGTCATCGCCGTCACCTCGGTCGGCAGTATCCGCGCCGACCTGGTGCCGGGCACGCTGGTGGTGCCGGACCAGATCATCGACTACACCTATGGGCGGGACTTCACTTATTTCGATGGCAAGGACAAGGCTGTCACGCACATCGATTTTACGCATCCGTATAGCGAGAAACTGCGCCAGATTTTGCTGGCGGCAGTGAAAAGTGCGAACGAGACTTGTGTGGATGGCGGTGTGCATGCCATCACCCAGGGGCCAAGGCTGGAAACGGCAGCCGAGATCAACCGGATCGAGCGTGACGGTGCAGACATGGTCGGCATGACCGGCATGCCGGAAGCAGCGCTGGCCAAGGAGTTGGGCCTGGCATATGCGACCATCGCGGTGGTGGTCAACTATGCCGCCGGACGTGGCAACAGCCGCGACGGCGTCCCCCTGGAGACGATAGGAACGGTGATGAACCCGGCCATGGAACGGGTGCGCAACATCCTGGAACGGGCGGTGGAACTGAATGGCGACTAGAGAGGTTTTGCGCATGGGCGATGTGCGTCTGTTGCGGCGGGCGGAAGAGGTGCGCCTGTTCGACACACCAGAGTTGCACGCATTGCTGGTCGATATGCGGGATACCATGCTGGCCATGGATGGCGTCGGCCTCGCGGCACCGCAGATCGGCGTGGACCTGCGCGTGGTCATCTTCGAAGTGAACAGCAACCCGAGATATCCGGATGCGGAGACCGTTCCGCAGACCGTGCTCATCAATCCCGTGTTGACGCCGCTGTCCGAGGCAATGGAAGAGGGCTGGGAGGGCTGCCTGAGCGTTCCCGGCATGCGCGGTCTGGTGCCGCGCTATACCCACCTGCGCTATCAGGGGCGCGACGAATACGGTGCGATCATCGACCGCACCGTCAGCGGCTTCCATGCGCGCGTGGTTCAGCACGAATGCGACCACCTCGACGGCATCCTCTATCCCATGCGCATCCGCGATATGAAGAACTTCGGTTTCAGCGAAGTGCTGTTCCCCGGAACCGACATGCAGGATGAATAGGGTGGTCGACCATCACGAATCCAGGGCACTCCGCAACCTGCTGATCGCCCTGCTGGCACTGGTCGCGGTGTTCGTCATCGGCACGATAGGCTATCGCATCCTCGGCGGCCCGCAGTACTCATGGGAAGACTGCTTCTACATGACGTTCATCACCATCGCCACCATCGGCTATCACGAGGTGGTCGATGTCACGCGATACGAGCATGGCAGGCTGTTCACGGTGTTCATCGGCATTGCCGGCATCGGCGTGCTGGGATATGTGCTTTCCACCGTGACGGCATTCATGCTGGAAAACGATCTCAATGTCTTTCGGCGGAGAAAGAAGATGCAAAACAAAATCGGGCAATTGAAGAACCACTATATCGTCTGCGGTGTCGGCCTGGTAGGCAGCAATGTGGCGCACGATCTGGAGCTGACCGGGCGTCCCTCGGTCATCATCGACAGCGATCTCGATAACATCCACCAGTACCTGGAAAACCATCCCGCCCAGCTCTACCTGCATGGCGACGCGACCGACAACGACGTGCTGCTGGCTGCCGGCGTGCAGCGGGCGAAAGGGGTGTTCGCCGTTGCGCATGACGATAGTGCCAACCTGGTCATCAGCCTGAGCTCAAAACAGCTCAATCCGCATCTGCGCGTGGTGGCGCGCTGCCACGCCTTGAAGAATGCCGAGAAAACGCGGCGGGCCGGAGCCGATGAAGTCATTTCCCCCGATTTCAGCGGCGGCCTGCGTATCGTTTCGGCGATGGTGCGGCCGAATGTCATGAACTTCCTCGACGAGATGCTGAAAACGGACAGCAATCTGCGCATGGAGGAAGTCATCATTCCGGAAAGCCTGGCGGGGAAGCCCCTGAGCGTGCTGTATGAGAGCAACAAGGATTGCATGGTGCTGGCATTGCAGCGCGACGACTCCTGGCAGTTCAATCCCCAGGCGAACCACCATTTGCAGGAGCGCGATGTGCTGATGGTGATGTCCACTCCGGAAGGCCGCTCGCGCCTGGAGCAGCTGATACAGGGTATCGACTGATTCCGGCTGGCTGACGGACGCTTCGGGAGCCGGCTTGCTCATTGCCTCCGGTGCCAAACATCGGATGTCGTGATAAAGTGCAGACACTCAGTGCATATCGGGGTGCGCCGTGGAACGAACGCTGCTGCTGGTCGACGATGAGGAAGAGATTGGTGCCGCCTTGGCACGCCTGCTGCGCAGCGACGGTTACACGATCCTGCGCGCCAGCAGCGGTATAGAAGGCCTGGAGATACTGGCGCAGCACGAGGTCGGCGTGGTCATTTCGGACCAGCGCATGCCCGAGATGTCCGGGGTGGAATTCCTGACCCGGGTCTACGAACTCTACCCGCAGACCATACGCATCGTCCTGAGCGGCTATGCCGACTTGGCTTCGGTGACGGATGCCATCAACCGCGGCGCCATCTACAAGTTCTTCACCAAACCGTGGGACAACGAGGCCTTGCGTGCCGATGTGCAGGAAGCGTTCCGGCGCTACGAACTGAAGCGGCAAAAAGAAAAATTGCTGCACGACATTCAGGGGGCGAATGTCCTGCTGTCCCAGATCAATCTTGAGCTGGCTGCCGAAATGGAGCACAAGGACAGCCAGATCGAACGCATCGCGCATTACGACCCGCTGACCGACCTTCCCAATCGCTTGCTGTTCCTGGATCGGCTGGATCAGGAGATTGCGCGGGCGCACCGCGACAATCAGATGGTGGCGGTCATGTCCCTCGATCTGGACCGGTTCAAGCAGGTCAACGATTCGTTCGGCCACCCCGTCGGGGACGAGCTGTTGCAGATCGTGGCCGGCCGGCTGGCCGGTCACGTACGCGAATGCGACACCGTGGCGCGCATCGCAGGGGATGAGTTCGGCCTGCTGCTGGCCGATATCAAGGCAACCCACTACGCCGGCGAGGTGGCACAGAAGATCCTCGATTCCTTCGCGCACGATCCCGTCACCATCGGTGACAGCGAGATTTACGTCACCCTCAGCATCGGTATCAGCATCTACCCGTTCGATGGCATCAATACCACCGCTTTGCTGAAGAATGCGGCAGCCGCGCTGCACCACGCCAAGCATGAAGGGCGCAACAATTTCCAGTATTACGCAGGGCAGATGAACGCTTCTGCATGGCGTCGCCTGAAGCTGGAGACCGAATTGCGGCGCGCCCTGGAGCGCGAAGAGTTCGTGCTCCATTACCAGCCCAAGGCCGATCTGCAAAGCGGCAAGGTCGTCGGGATGGAAGCCTTGCTGCGCTGGCAAAGCGCGGATCGCGGACTGGTTGCGCCGGGCGAGTTCATTTCGGTGCTGGAAGAGACCGGGATGATCCTGCCGGTTGGGGAATGGGTCCTGCGCACGGCTTGTAAACAAGCCTGCCTTTGGCAGGCGGCAGGTTTCCCGGATATCCATATCGCCGTCAATCTGTCGGCGATGCAATTCAGGCAGCCGGATTTTGCCAGTCTGGTATTGGGCATCATGAGGGAGAGCGGCCTGGAGCCGGCGCTCGGAGTGATTGAGCTTGAGCTGACGGAAACCGTGCTGATGCATAACTCGGCCGGGACGCTGGATACCCTGAGAAAGCTGCATGAAGCGGGGATGCGACTCTCCATCGACGATTTCGGCACCGGCTATTCCAGTTTGAGTTATTTGAAACGCTTCCCCATCAACAGTCTCAAGATCGACCAATCTTTCGTGCAGGATCTGCCGGTCAACCCGGATGACGAGGCGATCGTGGCCGCGATCATCGCGCTGGGGCGCAGCCTCGGATTGGGCCTCATCGCTGAAGGAGTGGAAACCGAAGAGCAGCTGGCCCGGCTGCGCAGGATGGGATGCAACCAGATGCAGGGATACCTGTTCAGCCGCCCGGTGCCGGCTGCGGAGATGACCTACCTGCTGCAAAACGGCGGGGGACTGGATTTGCCGCTGGAGGGATGATGGTTCGTACGCTGTTGCTGGTCGATGACGAGGAGAACATCACCTCCGCCCTGGTGAGGCTGCTGCGTGGCGACGGTTATCGCATCCTGCGTGCCAACAGCGGCGAGGCTGGCCTGCAATTGTTGGCGCAGAACGAGGTCGGCGTGATCATATCCGACCAGCGCATGCCGGGCATGACCGGGGTGGAGTTCCTGAGCAAGGTGCGCGACCTTTACCCGGATACCGTGCGCATCGTCTTGAGCGGATACACTGAACTCAATTCGGTGACCGACGCGATCAATCGCGGTGCGATCTATAAATTCTTCACCAAGCCCTGGGAGGACGACCTGTTGCGGGCCAATGTGCAGGAGGCGTTCCAGCGCTACGAGATGAAGATGGAGAATGTACGCCTGACCAATGAGCTGCAGCAGGCCAACGAAGCATTGCTGCGCATCAACCGCGAGCTTGAGCAGCGCGTCGAGGACAAGACGCGCGAAGTGATGCTCAACCTGAATGTGCTCAAGATATCGCAGGAAGTGCTGGAGCACCTGCCGGTCGGGGTGGTCGGCATCGGGGACGACGGCGTGATCGCCGTCGCCAATCGCAGTGCGCATCGCCTGTTCGCGGCGGATGGATCGAGGCCCATGCTGGGCGAAGCGGCCGTCGATATCATCCCGTCCGAGTTGCTGCTCTGTGTCGTGGGCGAGGGCTGCCGCAAATTGCAGGAGAAAATCCAGTTGAGCAATCGCGTTCAAGCCAATTGCTGGTGCTGTCCGATGGGCGAGAGTTCGGCATCGAAGGGTATAGTTCTCGTGATTGAAGCCGATATTTAACCTGTGTATCGGCCCCGGTCCGGTGCCGTCGATTGAGGGCGAAAAACAACATGCCAGTCATTCTGGACAAAAGTGCGATCCTGGATAAGCTGCATCAGCTGCCTGCGATACCGAATGTGGTGCAGGACGTGATGGCCAGCTTCAAGGACAAAAACGCCGGCAGTGCGATCCTGGCGCACAAGATCGCGCTCGACCAGGGATTGAGCGCGCGGGTTTTGCGTGTGGCGAATTCCTCGTTCTATGGCCTGGCAAGGGAAGTCGGCTCGATTCAGGATGCAATCATGGTGCTGGGATTCGACACCCTGCGATCCCTCGTGATATCGGCGGGATTCGCGCATGCCTTCCCGACTGTTGCAGACAGCCTGTTCGATCGCCACGCATACTGGACGCGCAGTTTACGTGTGGCGACGTATACCGAGGCTTTGGCGCAATGCATGGGGGGAGCCAGGCAGCTGTCGTTCACGGCGGGCCTGTTCCATGATGTCGGCCAGCTCGTGCTGAGTATCTGCATCCCCGAAGAATTCGCCGCCATGCTGGAACAGCAGAAGAATTCGGATTCGAGCCTGATCGAGATCGAGCATGCCGTACTTGGCTTCGACCATGCCGAAATCGGGGCCGAAATGGCCAGGCGCTGGAACTTCCCGGCCGAGATCGAGCATGCCATCCGCTATTGGCGCACGCCGGAGAAGCAGCCTTTCATGCCGATCACCGGCGTGGTGCAGATGGCCGTGCTGATCGAGAGCGGGCTGAGCGGAGAAGCGCTGATGAAGCGCATTCCTGAAACGACGCGCAGCCAGCTGCAGATCGGCTGGGAGCACATCGAACCGTGCATCCCCCAGCCGGAGCAGATGGATGCCATGGTCCAAGTGATGCTGGAGGCCTGATGGACTGTTTGCGGCGTTCCCGGCTTTCCCTGATAAACACGCGAACCTGACGATGGAAATGCAGATGGGCGATAAACAAGAACCTTCTTCCTTGCCGGTTGCGGCGCAATCCCCCATGACCTTGCTGTTCGTGGACGACGAGACCAATATCCTGTCCTCGCTGAAACGGCTGTTCCACCCGTGCGGTTACCGCATCTTCACCGCAGCAAGCGGTGCGCAAGGATTGGAGATCATGCAGCGCGAGACCGTCGACCTGGTGATATCCGACATGCGCATGCCGGAAATGAACGGGGCGCAATTCCTGGAGCAGGTGAACGAGCGCTGGCCGGATGCCATCCGCATCCTGCTGACCGGACATGCCGAGATCGATGCCACCATCGATGCGATCAACAAGGGGCATATTTACCGTTACATCTCAAAACCCTGGGAGGACAACGACCTCGTCCTGTCGATCCGGCATGCCCTGCAGGTGAAGGAACTGGAGCGGGAAAAGCGCCGCCTGGAAGAATTGACGCGCAGGCAGAACGAGGAATTGAAAGATCTCAACGCCAATCTGGAAGAGAAGGTCAAGGCGCGTACCGAGGAAGTGCGCCAGACCATGGCTTTCCTGGAGGCCGCGCACGAAAAGCTGAAGCAGGGCTTCGTCACCTCGATCCGGGTTTTCTCCAACCTGATCGAGATGCGCGAAGGCGCCCTGGCCGGACACTCGCACCGTGTCGCCGACTTGTCGAGGAAGATCGCCCGGAAAATGGGATTGAAAGAGGCCGATATCCAGGATGTGTTTCTCGCCGCGCTGCTGCACGATGTCGGGAAGATCGGCCTGCCGGATTATCTGCTGGAAAAACCTTATGCCAGCCTGACCAGCGAGGAGCGTCACGAAGTGGGCAAGCACCCGGCCAAGGGGCAGGCAGCCTTGATGGCGCTTGAGCAGCTGAATGGTGCGGCCAGGCTGATACGCAGCCACCACGAACGTTTCGATGGCATGGGTTATCCGGACAAGTTGCGCGGTCTGGAGATTCCGCTGGGTGCGCGGATCATCTCGCTGGCGAATGAATACGACGCTGCCCAGATCGGGATGCTGTTGAGCAAGCGGCTGAAACAGGCCGAAGCGCTGCTATTCATCCAGGAAGGCAGTGGGGGGCGCTACGATCCGGCGGTGGTGGATGCTTTCATGAACGTGATGAAAGAGTCGGGAAAGACAGACAGACCTGTGCCGGAATCGGCGCTGCATCTGGAGCAGCTCAAGCCGGGCATGCAGCTTTCGCGGGATTTGGTGAGCAAGCATGGCGATTTGCTGCTGTCGAAGGATCACCAGCTGGATGCTTCGCTGATCGAACAGATCAGGGGTTTCGAACAGCTGGGCGACAAGTTGACCGTTTATGTATACGACAGGTAACGACGCGCCGATTTTTCCGGATACGGGAAGGTGAAAAATGGATACAGCGGCTGAAGAAAGATTCGAAACTTTCGCGTGGGATGACAGGTACGACACCGGCGTCGAAGTGGTGGACGGGCAGCACCATAAACTGGTCGACCTGATCAATCAGCTGGGCGCGATCAGCGCCCGCCAAGCAAGCAGTGCGGAGCTGGGCGACATCCTGACCGAGTTGACGAACTACACGGTGTACCACTTCAGTGCCGAAGAGCAATTGATGAGGCAGTATGGTGTCGATACTGCCCATCAGGACATCCACATGAAGGCGCATCAGCATTTCACCGCCCAGGTATTGCTGGCCACCAGGATATTGATGGGCGGAACGGAAGTTTCCAGCCAGCTGATCGTGCCGCTGCAGAAATACCTGACCAACTGGCTGGTGCAGCATATCCTGGGACTGGACAAGCGGCTGACCCAGGAAATCCTGGCGCTGCAGGAAGGTGCGAGTCACGACGATGCGGTCAGGCGGGCAACGGCTTTCATGAGCCAGGCTTCGAACGTGCTGATGGAAGCATTGAACGAAATGTACGGCAAGCTGGGCGACAAGACGCTTGAAATCCTGCAAAAGAACCAGGAACTGCAGGCAGAGCAGAATGCCCTGCATGCGTTGAACGAACAGCTGGAAGCGCGGGTGAGGCAACGCACGGCCGCCTTGGAACAGGCCAACCGGCAATTGACCGCCAACAATACCGAGCTGAAACAGCTCAATGAAAAGCTGGAATCGGCGCAGACCCAGTTGCTGCAATCGGAAAAGATGGCATCCATCGGCCAGCTTGCCGCCGGGGTCGCGCATGAGATCAACAACCCCGTTGGCTTCGTCAACTCCAATCTGGGGACGCTGGCCAAATACATCGACAGCATGTTCAAGGTGATCGATGCCTATGCGGCGGCAGAGGTTGCGGACAACGGCAAATGCTTTGCCGGGATCGAGCAGGTCAAGCAGGCCGTCGACTTTCCCTATCTGGTGGAGGATATCCCGAGTCTGTTGAAAGAATCGCAGGACGGGCTGGCGCGGGTCAAGCGCATCGTGCAGGACCTGAAAGACTTCTCCCATGTCGACGAGGCCAATTGGCAGCATGCCAACCTGGAGCAAGGCATGGACAGCACGCTCAATGTCGTCGCCAACGAGATCAAATACAAGGCCGAGGTGGTCAAGGAATATGCCGGTCTGCCGGATGTCGAGTGCATGCCATCGCAACTGAACCAGGTGTTCATGAACCTGCTGGTGAATGCTGCGCAGGCGATCGACAAGAAAGGCACCATCACGGTCCGTACCGGCGTCAGCGGGGATGAGGTATGGGTCGAGGTGCAGGACACCGGCAAAGGAATTCCCCCCGAGCATATCAACCGCATCTTCGATCCGTTCTTCACGACCAAGCCAATAGGTCAGGGGACAGGGCTGGGCTTGTCGCTGTCATACGGGATTGTCCAGAAACACCGCGGGCGCATTGAGGTGAAGAGCGAGCCGGGCAAGGGCACCGTGTTCAGGATCAATCTGCCGGTACGGCAAACTGTGAAGCAAGAGGCATGATGAATTGTGCTGGTCGAGACTTGGTTTGGCAGGTCTCGGGCTCAAGAGATACCAGCTGAACGGTTTACTAATGTGTCGCATCGACCGGTTGAATCCGCAGGATAAAAGCGGACGGCGACTTGAAAGATGGTTAACAGACGGATTTCGGCCAAAAGAAGAAGTTCAGCAACTTTCCCCAAAAGCATTGGGATCAGGCCAAATGCATAGATATTATGACTGCCATTGCATACGGGAGAAAGTAGTATAGTGAGCCGTATGCATTCGATGTAATGTATTTCAGATTAAGCCAATTTTGAAATTTTGTACGGTCAGCTTGACTTGGCAAAATCGGGGGCGGGCTCATGGGCAACGCACTTAAAAAGTTGCAGGACGAACTGGAGGCTGCGCAACGTTCGTTGGCCGAGGCTGAAACGCGCTATGTCCATCAGGAGGCTGAGCACCAAGCTGCTCTCAAAGAAGCCGAGAATGTTCGCAAGCAAATCGAACAGGCGCATCAGGAATGGATAAGCGCGCTGGATGTGGTGGAAGACCCAATCTTCGTGCATGACAAAGATTTCCATATTTTGCGTTGTAATCAGGCTTATCAGCGCTGTGCGGGGATTCCCTTCAAGCAGATCATCGGCCAGCCCTACTACGAGGTATTCCCCCAGACCCATGCCCCCCTGCCGAATTGCCTTCGGGCTTTGGAAAAAGAGACAGCATCAGAAGTAGAAGAAGAGGTGTTGATTGGCGATATTACCTACCGCTCCCGCGCCCATTCGATCATAGACGGGCTGGGCAATTATCTCTACTCGGTGCATACCCTCGAAAATATCAATGAGCGACAGCGTGCTCATCGGGAACTGCAAGAATCGGAAATACGATACCGGCGATTGTTCGAAGCCGCCAAGGATGGCATCCTGATCCTGGATGCCGAATCCGGGAAGATTATGGATGCCAACCCCTTCATCCTCGATTTGCTGTCTTACAGTCTCAGCGAATGCGCCGGCAAGATGCTGTGGGAAATCGGCCTATTCAAGGACATCGAAACCAGCAAGACAGCGTTCCGGGAATTGCAGGCCAAGAAATACATCCGGTACGAGGATCTGCCATTGAAGACCAAAAACGGCCAGCAGATAGATGTGGAGTTCGTCAGCAACTTCTATGAAGTTGGTGAACGCAAGGTGATCCAGTGCAACATCCGCGACATCACCGAACGCATGCGGGTGAAGAAACTGCTGCAAGAATCCGAACAGCAATACCGGCGGCTGTTCGAGGCCGCCAAGGACGGCATCCTGATCCTGGATGCCGAATCCGGGAAGATTATGGATGCTAATCCTTTCATCCTCGACTTGCTGTCTTACAGTCTCAGCGAATGTGCCGGCAAGATGCTGTGGGAAATCGGCCTATTCAAGGACATCGAAACCAGCAAGACAGCGTTCTTGGAATTGCAGACCAAGGGATACATCCGCTACGAAGACTTGCCGCTTAAAACTAAAGATGGCCGGCAGGTCGACGTAGAGTTGATCAGCAACCTCTACGAGGTTGGTGCACGAAAGTTGATCCAATGCAATATTCGCGACATCAGCGCAAGCCTGCATGCGAAAGAATTGCTCATTGCCTCCCGCGATTTACTCCAGAGCGTTATGGAGAACACCCCAGTTCGGGTGTTCTGGAAAGATACCGAATTGCGATATCTAGGTTGCAATAATGCCTTTGCGCACGATGCCGGAATGTCGTGCTCAGAGGACCTGATCGGCAAGGACGATTTTCAGATGGGCTGGCGCGAGCGAGCGGAATTCTACCGTGCCGATGACCAGCAAGTGATTGATTCCGGCATGCCAAAGCTAGGCTATGAAGAGCCACAAATCACCCCTGATGGACGCACAATTTGGTTGCGCACCTCGAAGGTGCCTCTGCGTGCTACCGATGGAAGAATCTTCGGCTTGCTGGGCATCTATGAAGACATTACCGAACGCAGGGAAGTCGAAAAAAATCTGAAGCTCTTCCGTGCCTTGCTCGACAATTCCAGCGATGCCATTGAGGTACTTGATCCTGTCACCTTGCGTTTCTTGGACGTAAACGAAACGGAATGTGGGGATCTGGGCTACAGCCGGGACGAATTGCTCGCCATGCGTATTTCCGACATTGATCAGGGATTTGACGAGGGTTCGGGCAAATTGATTGAGAAGCAGATCCAGTCAACAGAAGGGGCGCGATTCGACAGCATGCACCGGCGCAAGGACGGATCGACATTCCCCGTGGAAGTCAGCGCAAAATTGGTCGTGTTGGATAAACCCTACCTGTTAAGCATCGCGCGAGATATTACCGAGCGTAAGCGTGCCGAAGCCAAATTGCGCGAATCGGAAGAGAAGTTCCGGGCTATCTTCGATCATGCGCGCGATGGCATCATCGTGATGGACGTCGACGAACGATCGGTCAAGTTTTCGAATAGCAGCATGGAGCAAATGCTTGGATACGGGCCGGGCGAACTGATCGGACTAAACATGGCAAAGCTGCACCCGCCTGAAGCGCTTGCGCAGGTCAGCAAGCAGTTTGACCGTGATGCCCAAGGCGAGATAAGCAAGGTTCAGGACATGCCCATGTTAACAAAGGACAATCGCATACTATATGCTGATCTCAACGGTTCCCCTGTAGATATTGCTGGCCATCGCTATCTGCTGGGCGTGTTCCGAGATGCTACCGAGCGCCGCGCCGGCGAAATGAAATTACGCCTCGCCAACCGCGCACTTAAAACACTGTCGGCGGGCAATCTGGCACTGGTGCGGGCGACGAAGGAGGACGAGTTATTGAGATCCGTCACCGGTATTATCGTGAAACATAGCGGCTACAGAATGGCCGCGGTCTACTATGCCGAAGATGATTCAATGAAGAGCATCAAACCTATAGCATGGGCAGGCATAGAAGATAGCTATTATGCTGAGCAGCATCTGAGTTGGGCTGGCACTGGACCGAATCAATTGCCACTTATCAAGGCAATACACAGCGGAACGACGCAAATTTGCCATGACATCATCAAGGCTCCAGAATTCAAACCGTGGAGAGATTCAGTACTGGCACGAGGCTATGTCTCCAACATCGCTCTACCACTTCGCGACGATGAACATACTTTCGGAGGGTTGAGCATCTATTCATCCGAGGCGGAAGCTTTTGATGAGGAGGAGGTCAGGTTGCTGGAGGAACTGGCCAACGATTTGGCCTATGGCATAATCACTTTGCGTACTCGCAAAGCACATGAGCAGCACGCAATCATCCTGCGGCAGAGCCTGGAACAATCCATCCAAACTATCGCAAGTACAGTTGAGGCTCGCGATCCGTACACCGCAGGCCATCAACGGCGTGTTGGCGAATTGGCGGAAGCCATCTCACGTGAGATGGGTTTGCCAGATGAGCAAATCAATGGCATTCATCTTGCTGCCATCATTCACGACCTTGGAAAGATCCATGTCCCGGCAGAAATTCTTTCCAAGCCAGGGAAGCTTACCGAGATCGAATACATGCTCATCAAGACGCATCCGCAGGATGGATACAACATCCTGAAAGATGTGAAGTTCCCATGGCCGATCGCAGACATCGTCTTGCAGCACCACGAACGAATGGACGGCTCTGGCTATCCGCAAGGACTCAAGGGCGATGCGATCTTGCTTGAGGCGCGCATCCTCTGTGTGGCAGATGTGGTTGAGGCGATGTCATCGCATCGTCCATATCGACCTGGTTTGGGCATCGATGCAGCACTGGATGAAATCACTCGTGGCCGCGGTTCCCATTACGATTCGCAAGTGGTAGATGCCTGTAGCAGACTGATTCGGGAACATGGATATGTCATCCCCACCTGAAAATTGCCTTGGTATCTCGAATTGACGAAAGAACTGAGCATCTGCATTCCAGAGATCGATGCAGAGCACCAGCTTTCATCCTGCTTATCAATGAACTGAGCGATGCCATCCTCCGACGCATGGGTGTAGAGGCGATACAGAAATACATGCGCTTCATTCTGGACGATGCAGCTGCGCACTTTAATCATGAAAGGATCGCACGTAGGACTACATGATTAATAAAGGTCGCTGTGCGGCCCAAAAGAGACACTCATAGCAAGATTGAAAAGAATCCACCTCGAAACACTAGATGCCTTTCTGCCTAAAATTTGGGCAGCCAAGGAGGTGCCATGAGCGCTTAACATTATGACACCTCTATAGTAGTCGCTTGCGTAAGGTTCTTCAGGAGCAAGGGGGTCATGTTTAATTATGGTAACCTTAACCACAACCTCCGCTTGATGTCAGATGCATTCGAATACAGCCTGGTACATTGGTTTCCCAACAAGTGAAGCAACTATGAATCATCCCAAAAATCTTAATTTGGCTCGCTGGCTGGCTGTGACAACATTAACTTTTGGTGTTGTAGTAGCTAGCTTCATCATGTATGTCCATGCAGAGAAGAATGTTGACCGTGCCCAGTCTCGGCGTCTGGATTCAATACAACTCTCTGACGAACTTCGCCGCTCTTCTGAGGGGCAGACCAAGATGGTGCGCAGCTACATTGTCACTGGCAATATGGCGTACAAGGGTTACTACTTCGACATCCTGGACATCCGCGATGGCCGTAAATCACGCCCAAGAGACCAGCGCGACTATTGGGATTTGGTAGTGTATGGCGAAAAACTTCCACCTATTGAGCAAAGTAGTAGCGAGCCACTACTCGATCTAGTCAAGGCTGCAGCATTTGGCGAAGATGAAACTCGCTTGCTAACCACCGCAAAGACCAATTCCGACAAACTGGCTCAGGTCGAAATCGAAGCAATGCGTCTCTTCGAAGGCACAGGTATGGACGGCGCAGCCCAGAAGAAGCGCGCAAGGGATATGCTGTTCGATAGTGCCTATGATAATGCCAAGCTGAGTATCCTGCGTCCGATTAGCGAATTTAACGATCTGATGGATACGCGAACTACCGATGCAATCAAGCAGGCAATGCGCTATGCGACGATTTTCCGACTTTTCTTCATCGGGGTCAGCTTGCTCTGGCTATTTCTGTTGTGGCGTAGTTACGCTGCGTTACGATCCATGCTCGGTGCCTCTCCTAACGAAGTATATGAGCAGATAGCGCGCCTCGGGCATGGCGATTTTTCTCATCCTGTCATGAAAATTGAACAGGAAAAACGCTATAGCGTGATTGGTCGGCTCTGCGAAACACGTCAACGATTGAACGATCTCACTGCGGCCCGCATGCAGTACGAAGCTAAACTTGCCGCACAAAACGAAGCTTTGGTGAAAAAAGAAAAGGAGATGCGTACCATCATTGCGGCTTCTCCCGTGCCCAAGGCATTAATCGACAGTAATGGCCAAGTTTCCTATCTTAACGAGGCTTTTGTTCGATGCTTTGGATACACCTTGGATGATGTCCCCACGTTGAACGAGTGGTGGCGGAAAGCCTACCCCGATGTACATTACCGGGAGCGGGTCATGTCCATCTGGCAAGAGCGCCTCGTACAGTCTATACACAGTGAGATTCCCTTTCAGCCGACAGAAGTGAACATCCATTGCAAGGATGGCAGTATCCGAAACGTAATCGCTGAAGCAGTGTCGATTGATGACGATAGCTTTGGTAGTGTTGTTCTGATGGTGTTTCACGACATAACGGATCTAAGAGCCGCTGAAATTCATTTAAGGGAAGCCAAAGAGCGTCTTGAGGCTGCGGCATCTGCGGGCATCGTTGGCATTTGGGACTGGGACGTAGTAAACAATGTACTAGTTTGGGATAAGGTGATGTATCAGTTGTATGGACTTCGTGAGTCTGATTTTGGAGGAGCCTACGAAGCTTGGTCTAGTGCGCTCCATCCAGAGGATAAAGAGCGAGTTGAGAAGGTACTTCAGGCTGCGCTACGGAGAGAGTGTGAATATGACCCGGAATTCCGTGTTGTCTGGCCAGACGGCTCGATTCACTACATCAAAGCCAAGTCACGTACCACATTTGATGAGCAAGGCAAGCCGTTACGCATGGTCGGTGTCAATTACGACCTGACCGAGCAAAAACTGATTCAATTTCAGCTCGACAAAATGGCCTTCTATGATCGACTCACCAATTTGCCGAATCGCAGATTGCTGGAAGATCGACTACATCAAGCGATAGCGCTGGCACAACGTGAACGCCGAAAAATGTCGCTGCTATTCATTGATCTTGATAGGTTTAAGCAGGTCAATGATGAAATGGGGCACGAGGCTGGTGACTGGCTCTTGCAAAAAGTAGCCGAGCGAATGATGCAATGTTTGCGCGCATCGGATACGGCAGCACGTATAGGTGGGGACGAATTTGTAGTGCTATTGCCAGATGCCAGTAAGCAGCAAGATGCCACCAGTGTGGCAGATAAGATACGGGTAATCATGGAGCAACCGTTTGTCAGGCAGGATGGTAATTCGATCAATATTTCATCCAGTATCGGAGTGGTGATGTACCCGGACCATGCTGATAACCCACGCGACTTGCTGAGATACGGTGACGAGGCGATGTATCTTGCAAAGAAAGGTGGCCGAAATGCCGTGCATGTGTTCGAAACATCGGACGTTGCTAACTATGAGGCAGATGGCTCACTGGTCAATAGACTTTCGAAATTATCGTCCAGCTGAATGTCATGTCACAATGATTACGTACTAGGGATCCCCTAGTAATACAGTTCAAGCAATGAATTCATGAAAGAAGAAATACCAAACGACATCAAAGTTACAGTTGAATCCATGCTCAGGGAGGTGCCTGCGGTAAAGGAAGACACGAGTAGCAACAGCGTGCTGGCGCTATTTCACCAGGACAAGCAGTTATATTCACTGCCAGTCGTAAACGAAAAACACAAACCCGTCGGGATGGTCGTTCGACAGGAAATCACCGAAACCTTCAGCAAACCATATATTAAAGAGCTTGTTGGCGACAAGCCCATATCGTCCATGATGAATCGCAATCCCATCATAGTCGACCACAATACTGCCATTGAAGACGTTGCCCGGATCATCCTGGATGCTGGTATTCAGTACATGGTGAGTGGATTCATAATCACCAGAGACGCAAAGTATCTTGGCATGGGCAATGGCTACGACCTCATCAACGAAATAATTAACCACAGGCAAAAGCATCTTTTCGATCTGGCCCATTTTGACCAACTGACCAATCTGCCTAATCGTACTCTGCTTCTGGATCGTTTAGCCCAAGCCATATCTATTTCCTCACGCACTAACCGCAAAATATCGCTGCTGTTTATTGATCTCGACGGATTCAAACTCGTGAATGACACATATGGCCATGACGTAGGTGATCGCTTGTTAATAGAGGTGGGAAAGAGGTTGCTAAGTAGTATCAGGGAGGGAGATACGGTCGCCCGCTTGGGTGGTGATGAATTTGTCGTGACCATGCTCGAATCCAACTTGCCCTTGGCAATCATAGTGGCAAAGCGCATATTGGAGAGCCTCAAATTGCCCTACGATTTAGGGGTGGATGAAGCCATAACCAGCATCTCTGGCAGCATAGGCATAGCCGAATATCCTGATCATGCACGAAATATTGAAGATCTTCTGAGTGCGGCAGACAAGGCAATGTATGCCGCCAAGAATCAGGGCAAGAACCAATTTACCATTTTCAGCCCCGAAAACCATGATCAATTTATGGGTGGAGGAAGTTGACATACAAGATTAGTCGGTTATTATTTCTTTGCTTGGCAAACACACTGAAAAGTGTGGACGCAAAGTCTCCGGCCTAAGGGAAACTATGGCAGCGGGATTGCGACATAGGGATTCTTTCCTATGCTTATCCAGTCTCCCCTATAGCCGTTGAAAATTAGAAGACACCCAGCACTTACCCTGCAAATTAGGTTCGTACTGAGAGATGTTTTGATTTGCCCTATAGGAGGGGTATGAAATGAACAAGAAACCTCAGCCCAATTCTGGGTTGTCAGCGCTTTCGAGCTGTAAATATTGCGCTCACGCAGTTATCCATGATGGACAGTCAAATGTGGTCGGCTGTGTTCCGCATTTAATGATTGTGCCCATCAATTCAGCGTTAGCATGTGATTTGTATCTAACAAAAATTGGCCAGCCTTATGCATAGGTTCAAGTCCCCGGCTGATGCTGTTAAGGTTGCGAATGAGATACTTGCTGGCGAGATAGATGCACATCTCGGTTGCGAACTGATCGATGCGATCAACCATAACCTTGGCTATCCTACAGCGCTTCAACATTTCTCCTTCCTTATCAATGACAACACAAGCTACGAAGAGGCTAGATTGTCATCTGATAAGTATGTTTCTGACATTTTGGCCGCATGCGATAAGTTAATCGCTTCACAATGTGATTCAATGAGCTGTCCCATCTCCTAAATCGCTGTAGAGAAATAACTGAAGTTCACGCAAATGTCTGTTTGGGACGTGTCTGTCTCTAATGGATTAGTCGTGAACAGCCGGTATGGGTTAGGAACTGACCTCCGAAGTTCAATAAAACGTTGGCTGTAACGTCTGCTACTGAAGGAATAGCGGACATCGCTGGACCTTGAACAAACTCCCTTTTCAGCAAACCATTGATGTAGCTTATGGCCTAGAACCGGACACTGTTTGTCAGCTCAAGTCGGAGCAGCTACTGATGAATCGATAGCCAAGCCGGAGTTGCAGGGACTGCTGCAAAAATGGCTGTCCGATAAAGAAGAAGCCCGCATTGCTGCGGGCTTCTTTTTCAATCCGGCAATGTCATTCCGGATCGGACTATTGGCTCACCAGTTCCTTCAGCACATAGGGCAGGATGCCGCCGGCGCGGTAGTAGTCCACCTCGATCGGGGTGTCGATGCGGAGCAGGAGTGCGATGTCCTGCGAGCTGCCGTCCTTGCGCCGGATGGTCAACGTCACATCCTGTTGCGGCTTGAGGCTTGCCCCGATGCCGCCGATGTCGAAGCTCTCGTCTCCGCTCAGGTTAAGGCTTGCCAGGCTGTCGTTGCCTTTGAACTGCAGTGGCAGCACGCCCATGCCCACCAGGTTGCTGCGATGGATGCGCTCGTAGCTCTTGGCGATGACGGCCTTCACGCCAAGCAGTTGAGTGCCTTTGGCAGCCCAATCGCGGCTGGAGCCGGTGCCGTATTCCTCGCCCGCGAAGATCACCGTCGGTGTGCCGTCGGCGATGTGCTTCATGGCGGCGTCGTAGATCGCCATCTGTTCGCCCTTGTACAGGGTGTAGCCGCCTTCGACGCGGCTGCCATCGTCTTTCGGCGGCAGCATCAGGTTCTTGATGCGCACGTTGGCGAAAGTGCCGCGCATCATCACTTCGTGGTTGCCGCGGCGCGCACCGTAGCTGTTGAAATCCTTTACCTCGACCTTGTGCCCCTGCAGATATTTGCCGGCCGGTGTGGCCGGCTTGAAGCTGCCTGCGGGGCTGATGTGATCGGTGGTGACGGAATCGCCCAGCAAGGCCAGCGCCTTGGCTCCCTTGATGTCGCCGACCTTGGGCGCGGCGGCATCGAAAAACGGCGGGCGTGCGATGTAGGTGGAGTCGTCCCATTGATACAGGTTGCCGGTGGGGGCCGAGATCGCATTCCACAGCGGCAGGTCCTTGGTCAGGTCGGAATACAGCTTGCGATACACCGCCGGATCGGTGGCGAACTTCATCATGGTTTCGACTTCGTGGCTGTTCGGCCAGATGTCCTTCAGGTAGACCGGCTGTCCATCCTTGCCGGTGCCGAGGGCTTCCTTGTCCAGGTCGATATTGGCGCGACCGGCGATGGCGAAGGCGACCACCAGTGGCGGGGAGGCGAGGAAATTGGCCTTGATGTTGGCGTGGATGCGCGCCTCGAAGTTGCGGTTGCCGGACAGCACCGCTGCACAGACCAGGTTGTGGTCGGTAATGGCCTTGTCGATGTCCTCGCGCAGCGGGCCGGCGTTGCCGATGCAGGTGGTGCAGCCGTAGGCGGCGACGCTGAAGCCCAGTTGTTCCAGCGATTGCAGCAAGCCTGCATTGCTCAGGTATTCGGTCACCACGCGCGAGCCGGGGGCGAGCGAAGTCTTGATGTGCGGGGCGACCTTCAGGCCTTTCGCCACTGCCTTCTTCGCCAGCAGTCCGGCGGCCAGGAGTACACCGGGGTTGGAGGTGTTGGTGCAGCTGGTGATCGCGGCGATCAGCACATCGCCGTGACCGATCTTGAGCTCGTCCTTGCCGGTGGCATAGCGCCGGTTCAACTGGTCGGCGGGCTGGTTGAAGCCGTTCTCAGCAACGGGTTTGCTGAACAGGGTGTTGAAGGTGTCCTTCATCTTCGACAGCAGCACGCGGTCCTGCGGCCGCTTGGGGCCAGCCAGCGAAGGCTCGATGCTGGCAAGGTCGAGTTCGACCACGCTGCTGTAGTCGATGCTGCCATCCTTGGGCACGCCGAACAGACCCTGGGCCCTGAAGTAGGACTCGAAGGCATCCACTTCTTCTTCGGTACGGCCGGTGTTGCGCATGAAGTTGACAGTGACTGCATCCACCGGGAAGAAGCCCATGGTCGCACCGTATTCCGGCGCCATGTTGGCGATGGTGGCGCGGTCGGGCAGGGTGAGGGCGGCCGTGCCCTCGCCGAAGAATTCGACGAACTTGCCGACCACCTTGTGCTTGCGCAGCAGTTCGGTGACGGTGAGCACCAGGTCGGTCGCGGTGACGCCTTCGCGCAGTTTGCCCTTGAGGTGCACGCCGACCACGTCCGGTGTCAGGAAGTACACGGGTTGGCCAAGCATGCCGGCTTCCGCTTCGATGCCGCCCACGCCCCAGCCGACCACGCCGATGCCGTTGATCATGGTGGTATGGCTATCGGTGCCGACCAGCGTATCGGGATAGTAGACCCCGTCCTTATGCTGTACGCCGCGCGCCAGATATTCGAGGTTGACCTGGTGCACGATACCGATGCCGGGTGGCACGACCTTGAATGTGTCGAATGCCTGCATGCCCCACTTCATGAATCGGTAGCGTTCCTTGTTGCGTTCGAATTCCAGCTCCATGTTCAGTTTCAGCGCATCCGGGCGGTTGTAGTAGTCCACCTGTACCGAGTGGTCCACCACCAGGTCGACCGGCACCAGCGGTTCGATGATCTTGGGGTCCTTGCCTTGCTGCGCTGCGGCATCGCGCATTGCCGCCAGATCCGCCAGCAGCGGCACGCCGGTGAAGTCCTGCAGCACGATGCGGGCGACGACGAACGGGATCTCCGCGGTACGTGCGGCATTCGGTTGCCAGTTCGCCAGTTGCCGCACATGCGCTTCGCTCACCTTCTTGTCGTCGTAGTTGCGCAACACGGCTTCCAGTACGATGCGGATCGAGACTGGCAGGCGCGAGACCTTGCCGACGCCGGCCGCTTCCAGTGCCGGCAGGGAATACAGCGTGCCCTGTTTGCCAGAGGCGAGTTTGAAGGTCTTGCGCGAATCGAACAGATTGTGGGACATGACTTATGGCTCCGGAATGCGAAACAAAGAAAGAGTCAGGATTATAGCGCGCCATGCCGCAGGCTGGCAGGCGTAGTACATTCCCCGATGCACTGCGCATGCTCATCTGTGATATGGTTCAGACAAAGAGATACCCCTCGAACTCACTGAAATTCCGCACCAATTCCGGACAGGCGATGGCGAACAACAACTTCAGGATCGGAGTCTTGCTCAAGCTGGCCCCCTTGGCGGTGCTGGTGGTCTGCCTGCTCGTCACCGTGCTGCTCTGGGACATCATGCGGAAAAGCGCCGACAAGGAACTGCAGAACGAGTTCGATGTTCAAGTCAGGCTTGTCCAGTCCAATATCAAACGACGTCTGGATAATTACCGGGACGTCCTGCGGGGGACGGCGGGACTGTTTCAAGCCAGCGAATCTGTGACGCGGAATGAGTTCCATACTTATGTGGAAAGTATGGAACTGGCGCAGGTATATCCCGGCATCCAGGGGGTCGGGTATTCGCTGCTGATCCCTGCAATCGAAAAGATGCGCCGGATCGAGGCGATACGCAAGGAAGGCTTTCCGCAATTCTCCATCAGGCCGGAGGGATCCCGCGATCCCTATTCCGCCATCATCTACCTTGAGCCGTTCGATTGGCGCAACCAGCGTGCCTTCGGCTATGACATGTATGCCGAGCCGGTTCGCCGCGAAGCCATGGAGCGCGCGCGCGACCAGGACACGGAGGCGCTTTCGGGCAGGGTGGTGCTGGTACAGGAAACGGGGGCGGATGTGCAGTACGGCTTCCTGTTGTACAAGCCGATATACCGCAACGGCAGTCCGCATGACAGCATCACACAAAGGCGCAGCAGTCTGGTCGGCTGGGTATACGAACCGTTCCGCATGAACGAGCTGATGAATCAGGGGGTGCTGGGCCGTTACCTGGAAACGATCCGCGATCAACTGGATATCGAGATATACGACGGCGATAGCGTCGATGCGCAACATCTCATGTTCGATTCGAAAAAGAATGGCGCGGGAGGGGCAGTGCGCTTTGTTTCGACCTCGACAGAGCCGTATTTCGCCCGCAACTGGACGATCAGGATCAATTCCTTGCCGGCGTTCGAGGCGAAACTGAATACCCTGCAGGCACGCATGATCCTGATCGGAGGCATTTTCATCAGCCTGTTGCTCACGCTGGTCGTCTGGCTGCTGGCGACGACGAATACGCGTGCGATCAAGCTGGCGGCAAAAATGAGCGAGCAACTGGAGCGGACCCTGGATCAGACCATCGGCGCCATGGCGACGGTGATTGAGATCCGCGATCCCTACACGGCTGGCCACCAGCGACGTGCGGCCGATTTGGCCAGCGCCATTGCCAGGGAGATGGGCTTGGGCGACGGGCAACTTCGCGCCTTGACGCTCGCGGCGATGACTTACGAGATCGGCAAGATACAAATCCCGGCAGAGATCCTCAGCAAACCCGGAAAACTGGATGAGGTTGAACGCAACCTGATCCAGGTCCATGCGCAGGCGGGGTTCGAGATACTGCGCGAGATCGCGTTTCCCTGGCCGATTGCCAAGATCGTGCAGCAACATCATGAGCGGCTCGATGGTTCTGGCTATCCGCAGGGCTTGAGAGGGGATGATATTTTGATTGAGGCGCGCATCATTGCCGTCGCGGATGTGGTCGAAGCCATGCTGTCGCATCGTCCCTATCGGCCGGCACTGGGGCTCGATGCGGCATTGGCCGAGATCACGGGACAACGCGGAGTACTATATGATCCGGCTGTGGTTGATGCCTGCGTCAGGCTGTTCCGGGAGCTCGGCTATCGCATGCCGGACTGAGCATCGCGCGGGAGGTGCGAGATGAAATGCATTCAATCTGATGTGGTCGATTCGTCCGGGAAAACATGAATTCTTCACTTGAGTCCGCTGCTGCGGAGATCGAAGACCTGTATAACAACGCGCCCTGTGGCTACCATTCGCTGGACAAGGACGGGCTGATCGTCCGCATCAACGATACCGAACTGTCCTGGTTGGGCTACCGGCGCGATGAAGTGCTGGGCAGGCTGCACTTCATCGACATTGTGACCACGCAAGGGCATGCGACATTCCAGAGCTACTTCCCTCATTTCAAGGAACAGGGCTGGGTACGCGACGTGGAATTTGATCTGGTGCGCAAGGACGGTTCGACGTTCCCGGTGTTATTGAGTGCCACCGCCGCCAGGGATGCCGAAGGCAATTTCATCATGAGCCGCGCCACCGTTTACGACATGAGCGAGCGCAACAAGGCGGAAAAGCTGCAACAGCGCCTGAATCGCTCGTTGAAGCTGTTGAGCAAATGCAACATGGCGCTGGTACACGCGACAGCGGAAGCGGAATTGCTGGCCGCGATCTGCCAGTTGACCATCGACGGCGGTTATCGCATGGCCTGGGTCGGTTACGCGCAGCAGGGGCAAGACAAGGTCGTGCGGCCGGTGGCCGAAGCCGGCGTCGATGCGGGCTATCTTGCCCAGGTACGTATCACCTGGGACGACAGCGAGCACGGGCACGGTCCCACCGGGGCCGCGATCCGCGAGGGACGCACCCAGATCAACCAGAACTTCCTGACCAATCCGCGGATGGCTCCATGGCGAACCGCGGCGGCGCAGCATGGCTACCAGTCGAGTATCGCTTTGCCGCTGGACTTGGGAGATGAGCGCGGTGCACTGACGATCTATGCGGAAGAGCCGGATGCATTCACCGGGGAAGAGGTTGTGCTGCTGGAAGAATTGGCCGCCGACCTGGCTTTCGGCATCGTCTCCTTGCGTACGCGGCAGGATCGGGACCGCATCGAACGCTCCCTCCGCAGCAGCCTGGAAGATATGGTGATGGTCATCGCGGTGACGCTGGAGAAGCGCGATCCCTATACTGCAGGGCACCAGCGTCGGGTGGCGCAGTTGTCGGTCGCCATCGCCCGCGAGATGGGCTTGCCGGAAGAGCGCGTTCATTTCCTGGGGCTGGCGGCATCGATCCATGACCTGGGCAAGATCCAGGTTCCGGTGGAGATACTCAGCAAGCCAGGCCGGATTTCCCAGCTCGAGATGGACGTGATCAAGCGCCACGCCCAGGCCGGATATGACATCCTCAAGGACATCGCCTTTCCATTCCCGCTGGCGCAATGGATAAGACAGCATCATGAACGGCTGGATGGATCGGGCTATCCGATGGGGCTGAAAGGTGAGGACATCCTGCCCGAATCGCGCATCCTCAGCGTGGCCGACGTGGTGGAGGCCATCTTCTCGAATCGCCCGTATCGTCCGGGCCGCGGGATCGATGCCGCCATGCAGGAGATCGCCCGTGGTCGCGGTGTGCTATATGAACCCGCCGTGGTGGATGCCTGCATCCGGCTGTTCCGTGAGCTCGGTTTCAGCTTCTCATCCTGATTTTCCCGCTGCCTTCATTCAGCTTGCTGTCCGGCCAGTTCATTCCAGGCTGACCGCGGGCGGCGCGCTTGCCGGCTTTTTCGGGGTGCGCACCAGCAGCAGCAACGGCAGCATCAGCACGAAGTTCAGGGTGGCGAACCAGAAACTGTCGATGTAGCCGATATTTTGTGCCTGGTGCAGCACTGCCCTGGCCGCCATGGCGATGCCCTGCGGATCCTGTGCGTCGAGATGGAGCGGGGACAGGTAGGTGCGCAATGGTTCGCTGTACGGGGTGATGTCGCCGCGCAACAGGCTCCAGCTCTGCTGCGTGCTGCGCGAGAAATAGGTGGCCAGGATGGAAATGCCGAACGACGATCCGACAGCGCGGATCAGGCTGTAGATACCGGCGGCTTCCGCGGCAGTTTCCTTGGGCAGGGTGGTGAAGGCGAGCGTGGAAATTGGCACGAAGATCATCCCCATGCCCATGCCCTGCAGCATCATCGGCACGATCAGGTCGTGGGCGGTGATGTCGCCGGTGAACCGGGTCATCAGGTAATTGCCCGCGATGCTTGCGCAGATGCCGGCAAAGATGAAATTACGCGGCGGAATTCTGTTGACGAATTTGCCGACGAAGATCATCACCAGGAAAGAAGCGAGCCCGCGCGGCGCCATGTAAAGACCGGCCTCGAAGGTGGGATAGTCCAGGAATTCCTGCAGGAACAGCGATTGCAGCAGCATGCCGCCGAAGAAGCCGATGCCGATGGTGGTCATGATCAGGCTGGCGACCAGGTAGTTGCGGTCCTGGAAGATGCGCAGGTCGAACAGCGGATGATGCTTGCCGGTAAGCGTGTAGACGATGAAGAAGAGCAGCGAGATTGCCGTGACGAAGGCGGCGAACACCAGTGTCTGCGAGCTGAACCAGTCGTCCTGGTTGCCGCGATCGAGAATCAGTTGCAGTGCGCCGATGCCGAGTGCCAGCGAGGCGAACCCCAGCCAGTCCATGCGCCGCTCGCGCGTCGGGGTGTCGTGCACATGGCGCATCGCAAGGACGAACGAGACGATCCCCACCGGCAGGTTGATGTAGAAGGTCCAGCGCCAGCTCAGCTGCTCGGTGAGCCAGCCGCCCAGGGTCGGCCCCATGATGGGAGCGACCATCACGCCCATGCTCCAGATCGCCATTGCCTTGCCGCGTTGCTCGCCGGGAAAGATCTGCAGCATGATGGATTGCGACAGCGGCACCAGCGCTGCACCGAACACCCCTTGCAGGAAGCGGAACAGCACCATCTGCGCCAGTGAGGCGGCCATGCCGCACAGCGCCGAGGTGATGACGAAGCCGGCGATGCTGATCAGCAGGAAGCGCTTTTGCCCGATGCGGTCGGTGATGAAGCCGGTGAGCGGCATGATGATGGCCGAGGCGATCAGGTAGGAGGTAAGCACCCAGCTGATATTGTCCGGCGTGGCATCGAGCTGTCCGATCATGTTCGGCAGGGCGACGTTGATGATGGTCGTGTCCAGCACCTGCATGATGGTCGCTGCCATCACGGCGATGCCGGTGAGTACACGATTAGAGTTCATCAAAGGTTCCCTGGAAAAAATTTGCCGCAGAGAGCACAGAGAAAGAGGCGGGCGAATTTAATTCTCTTTGTGTGCTCTGCGACCAAGTCCCGGTTTGCGTTTATTTCAGTTGCACACTCACGGTCGCCGTGGCGCCGATGCGCAACGGGTGCTCGGCATCGGTCGGCGCCAGCTTGATGCGGACCGGCACGCGCTGCGCGATCTTTACCCAGTTGCCGGTCGCATTCTGCGGCGGCAGCAGCGAGAAGGCGGTGCCGGTACCGCCGGACAGGCTTTCCACCGTGCCCTTGAAATGCTGGCCGGGATACATGTCGATCCGGATGTCCACGTTCTGGCCGGGGTGGATGCCGACCAGTTCGGTTTCCTTGTAGTTGGCATCGATATGGAAACTGTTATCCGCAATAAGGGCGAACAGCGGCGCGCCGACGCCGACCAGCGATCCGGCGGTCAGGGTCAGGTTGCTGATCTGTCCGTCCTGGGCTGCGGTGACGTGGGTATGTTCCAGATCGAGTTTAGCCTGGTCGATGGCGGCCTGCGCCTTCAATACGTCGCCGCGCTCGTCGGTTTTTTCCGGAGCGGACAGCGCCTTGGCCAGTTTGGCATGCGCCTGTTCCAGCGTTGCCTGCAAGGCCTGCATGCGGGTCTGCGCATCGTCGAGCGATTGCTGGGAGAGGAAATGCTGTGCCACCAGTTCCTTGTCGCGGATGTATGTGCTGCGCGCATTGGCAAGGTCGCTTTCGGCCTGGTTCACCAGCGCACGGGCGGCGGCGACTTCGGCATTGTCCTGGCGTGCCGCCTGCCGGGCGAGCGCGAGATCGGCTTGTGCGCGTTCCAGCGCGATGGCGAAGGGTGCGGGGTCGATATCGAACAGCGCATCCCCCTTGTGCACATGCTGGTTGTCCTTGATATGCACGGCCACGACGCGGCCGTTCACCTGCGCAGCGACGTTGACCACATCGGCGTTGATATAGGCGTTCTCGGTGCTGCGCGAGTTGCCGTAGAAGTAATTGAAGGCAAGGGTACCGAGCAAAGCGGCGAGGATCAGCGCGACGACGATCTTGTTACGGTGGGCCTTGAGGCTTTCCATGTCCGCTCCTCGGCTATGGGGTCAGTTTGCTGCGGATGGTCTGGAGTACGTTCAGCGCGGTGCCGATGTCCTGTTCGCTCGATCCGGCGAGTATCTCCTTGCGCAACTCGGCGGCGCTGCTGCGGATGCGTTCCACGGCTTTCTTGCCGGTGGCGGACAGGTACAGGTGTTTGACGCGCCGGTCGGTCTCGCTGCCGCAACGCTTGAGCAGTCCTTCCTGTTCCATGTGGTCGACTTGCTTGACCAGCGTGGCAGCCTCGATCCCCATGTTTTGCGCCAGTTCGCAGTGGGTGCAGCCGTCATTGCGCGAGAGGTGCAGCAACAGCAGCCAGCGCGAATGCGAAAACCCCAGAGGCCGCAGACGCCGATCCAGCTCGGTGCGCCAGGCATGCGCGACCTGGTGCAGCGATTCTGCGAATTGTTCATCCAGTGCTTTCATTGGTTGTTTGTGTACTAATTATTAGGATGCTAATAATTTTCGTACAAGACGCCGGTTTTGTCGAGCGACCATTATAAGGTTATGGTTATAGCGCGGTGGATATCGAGGCGCGAAGCGATGCGTCGTCCAGCCGATCGAGGTGCACTATCCTGGCAGCATCCAGCTGCACGAAATTGTGTGCGGTGGAGCGCTGGTAAGCCGGGTCGTAATGCTGGAGCAGCAGCTTTTCCACCAGCGACGGCCACTCGCCCTGTTCCGCCAATTGCTGCCAGTGGTCCAGTACCTGACGCCCATGCAGCGGAAGCAGCGGGGTGAGGCGCTTGACCAGCAAGGCCGGATCGTTCAGGAAATGGGCATAGTCTTCCATCAGCAACTGCACGCGCGCCGCAACGGGGGCCTCGATCAGCAGGCATTCGGAGCTGCGCATTTTCTGCAACAGCTGTTCCGGCATGCCGAGCAGTCCGATCTTCTTGCTCTCGGCTTCCACGAAGACCGGCTGATTCTGGTCGAAGCGGCGCAGCATGTCCCAGATGCGGCTCTCGAACATTTTCTGTGCGGGCTGCGGTTCGTTCGGCAGGTTGCCGAGCAGGGAGCCGCGATGTTGCGCCAGCGCCTCAAGGTCGAGTACCTGCGCACCCTGTGCCTGCAGCACCCGCAACAAGCGGCTTTTGCCGGAACCGGTCGGGCCGCATACGACGCGGAAGTGCAGCTTGCCGGGCAAGCTGTCCAGGTCGGCAAGTACCTGGCGCCGGTAGCTTTTGTAGCCGCCGTCGAGGCGGCCGACCGACCAGCCGACCTGTGCGAGGACGTGGGCCATCGCACCGCTGCGCTGGCCGCCGCGCCAGCAGTAGACCAGCGGTTTCCACTGCTTGGGTTTGCCGCTGAACAGGTTGTCCAGATGGTGTGCGATGTTGCGCGCGATCAATGCGGCGCCGAGCTTCTTTGCCGCGAAGGGGGATTCCTGGCTATACAGGGTGCCGACCCGCGCGCGTTGCTCGTCGTCCAGAACGGGGGCGCTGATGGCGCCGGGGATATGGTCTTCCGCATATTCGGCCGGCGAGCGCACGTCGACGATTTCGTTGTAATCGGATAGTTGTGATACGGTGACGACCCTTGGATTTTGCATAGAAGATTCTGTATGAACGACGCGATCAAATTGACCCAGTATTCCCACGGCGGCGGCTGCGGCTGCAAGATTGCACCGGCCGTATTGGCCGAGATGCTGGCGGCGATGCCGCAACCGCCATCTTACCCGAACCTGCTGGTCGGCACCGAGAGCAGCGACGATGCGGCGGTGTACAAGCTGAATGATACGCAGGCCATCGTGGTCACCACCGATTTCTTCATGCCCATCGTGGACGATGCGCGCGACTTCGGCCGCATCGCTGCGACCAATGCACTGTCAGATGTCTATGCCATGGGGGCGACGCCTGTCCTGGCGCTGGCCGTGGTGGGCATGCCGATCGCCAAATTGCCGCTGGAAACCATCCGCGACATCCTGGCCGGAGGGAACACAGTATGCAGCGCGGCGGGCATCCCGCTGGCAGGCGGACATTCCATCGATGCCCCGGAGCCGATCTATGGCCTGGTCGGCGTGGGCGTGGCACATCCGGATCACATCAAGCGCAATGACCGGGCACAGGCCGGGGATGTGCTGATCCTCGGCAAACCGCTGGGGATCGGCGTGCTGAGCGCGGCACTGAAAAAGGGCGATCTGGATGCGGAAGGCTACCGGCAGATGGTCGATACGGCCACCCAGCTCAATCGTGTCGGTGCAACGCTTGGCGGCATGAGTGGCGTGCATGCAATGACGGACGTCACCGGTTTTGCGCTGCTCGGTCACTTGCTGGAAGTCTGCCGCGGCTCGAAGCTGGGGGCGGAGCTGGATTTTGCAGCGTTGCCCTTCCTGCCAGCCGCCCTGCATCTGGCCGGGCAGGGCTACAGCACGGGGGCGGCGGACCGCAACTGGACAAGCTATGGTGCAGAAGTGGATCTGCCGCCGGGTTTCCCGGAATGGCAGCGCAAGCTGTTGTGCGATCCGCAGACCAGCGGCGGCTTGCTGGTGGCGTGCGCGGCGAACGAGGCGGACAGGGTGCTGGCGACCTTCAAGGAGCAGGGCTTCGCCGCGGCTTGCGTGATCGGCAGGATGGCTGCCGGCGAAGCGCGCGTCAGGGTAGGGTGAGGGGCTACAGCAGGCGCAGGGATGGTCCAGGCGTTTCGGGCTGCCCCTTGGCATCGGCCTGCTTGTTGAGCAAGTCGACGATATCCAGATGTTTGGCCTTGATGGCGAGATCGATGGGGGTGCTGCCATCCTGGTATTTCGCAAAACGATTGGCCCCCTTGTCGAGCAGCAGTTTGACGACCTGGGTATGACCGTTGTTGGCGGCCTTGTGCAATGACGTCCAGCCGTCGGAGGTTGACGCATTTACGTCGGCGCCGCGCGAGATCAGGTAGGCGCATGTGATCAGGTGGCCGCGCGTTGCAGCCTGCATCAGCGCCGTCCAGCCGAACTGGCTGGGGGCATCCGGCTCGGCGCCTTTCTCGATCAGCATCTTCAATACTTCCGTGTGGCCGTTGTAGGCCGCCCAGTGCAGCGGCGTATAGCCGTTCTTGTCCTGGGTGGAGACACGGGCGCCGCACTTGATCAGCAGTTCGGCGAACGCCAGATTGCCGTTGAAAGCCGCAACCATCAGGGGCGTCCAGTTGCGGTCGTCACGCACTTCCAGATCCACACCGCACGACAGGAATATCTGCACCGCATTCTGGTTGTTGTCGTCGACCGATTTCAGCAGGCCGTTGGCCGTGAAGTCGTAGCCGTACTGCAGCAATTCGTTGCGCTTGTACTCGGGGATGTCTTCCCAGGCCCGGGACTCTTTGCCTGCATTTTGCAGTGCGTGCAGGTAGTTGCTCAGCCGGATGATCTCGCTCGCCGCCTCTGGCGGGAACCCTTCCCTTTCGCCGCCGCGCTTGTCCACCATCAGGTCTTGCAGGTAGGTGTCGATATGCGGTGTCTGCCACAGTTCCAGCAGCTTGTTGAACACGCGCGGGAATCTTTCTTCCAGCACGCGCGGATAGATGTCTTCCTTGCCATTCAGTAGCTTGAGTAATCTCGGGTTCATTAATCCTGGTACTGTCCGGCGATCTGCCGGAACTCCTCTTGAATTTGTTGGAATGCCTCAAGCACTTCCGGATCGAAGTGCGTGCCATCTCCTTGCAATATATATGCCACGGCATCCTCATGGGTGTAGGCCTGCTTGTAGATGCGGCGGCTGATCAGCGCATCATACACATCCGCCACCGCCATCAACCGCGCAGAGATGGGGATTTCATGGCCTTTGAGGCCGAGCGGGTAGCCGCTGCCGTCCCATTTCTCGTGGTGTCCGGTGGCGATCTCGCGGGCGATATGCAGGAAACGGTTCGGCGTCGGCAACCCGCTTTCCGCCATGGCGATGGCATTGCCGCCGAGCAGGGGGTGCGTCTTCATGATCTCGTATTCTTCCGGCGTGAGCTTGCCCTGCTTCAGCAGGATCGCATCCGGTATGCCGACCTTGCCGATGTCGTGCAGCGGTGCCAGCTTGTAGAGGGACTCGATGTTGTCGTCGGTAAGGAAATCCTTGAAGTGCGGGTGGTGGCGCAGTTTCATGGCCAGCGCGCGGATGTAGTTCTGCGTGCGCTTCAGGTGATTGCCGGTCTCGTTGTCGCGCGTCTCGGCCAGCGATGCCATGGCCATGATGGTGACGTCGCGGATCTGCGCGACCTCCTCGGTCTTGTGGCGCAACTGCGCAGTGCGCTCCTCCACCTTGTGTTCCAGGATGTCGTTCATCGAGGCGAGCTGGTGCGCAAGGGATTCGTTCTCGAAACGCTGGCGCAGCGAAAGCATGATGAACTTGCTGAGGAAGTGGCCGGAACTCAGCATCACCAGCAGGAACAGCAACAGCATGGCACCCAGCGCGACATGCGTCTCGTCCTGTTCCACCATCACGCGGAAGGTGAGCGGCACCATCAGGCTGAGGACGTAGGCATAGAACGAAGGCGGATGCATCGAATTCATGGTGGCTGCGCCGGCGGTGAGTCCCATCAGCACGCAGACCAGCAGCACCTGGGTGAGCAGATCGCCGGGGAAGAAGAACATCGTGCCGACCCCCCACATCATGCCGAACACCAGCGCGAAGTTGAAGAAGTCCTGGCTCCAGCGCTGGCATTCCTCGATGGTGTTGAGGCTGTCCCGGCTGCGCACCCAGAGGACCAGTTCCGCCAGATGCAGCAGGAAGGCGGTGGCCAGCCAGACCAGCAATTGCTGGTGCGAAGCGATATCCCACATCAGCCAGACGAACAGCGGTTCGATCACCAGCTGCACGACCAGCATCAGGGGCAGCAGCCTCAGGCGCGCGCGCAACTGTTCGGCACGGACGAAGAGATTCTCCTCGTCGATCAAGAATCTCAGGTCATCCAGGAATGCGTTCATGGGAGTTGAATGGGAAAATTTCCGGTCTGCTGGCTGACAGTGGACAACAAAGCCGGAAGCCAGTCAACTTGTTCCTCCCGAAACGGCTGCATGGCGGGGCGCCGGGTTACAATATGCAAAAATCAAAAGCGCATGCGGGGTTCACCGGAGGAACGATGTTGAAACATAGCAAGATTGAAGACTTCGCCGAGGATTGGCGACAAGTGCACCAGCAGGTGCCCGAGACGACAAAGAAACTGATCAGCGATACGGTCAATCGATACGCGGCTGACCTGGCGACCCGGTTCTACGAACACATGTTGGCAGATAAGGAAGCGAATCCATTTATCAGCCACGACATCGTCAGTCAGCGGCTGCATACCTCGATGCAGGGCTGGCTGCGCGAACTGTTCACCCTGCAGCAGCAGGATCCGAAAGAGATCTACAAATATCAATGCCACGTTGGTGTGGTGCATGCGCGCATCCAGATGCCGATCTCGCTGGTGTTGCGGGGCTCGCGCCTGCTGAAACAGTCGATCACCGAATACCTGGTCGAGAGCGAGCTGGGGCGTGCCGAGCTGGTGCAGGCGACGCGTTTCGTTTCGGAGGTGATGGAACTGAGCATGTCGGCGATGACCGATTCCTATATCGTCAACGTGGGAAAAAGCGTGCGCACCGACGAGTCGTACCGCATGTTCGCCCTGGGGCAGAACATGCTGGCCGAACGCGAGCGCCAGCGCGCAGCGCTGTCGGAATGGGCGCAGCACATCCTGTTGCATTTGCTCGGGGATGAGGGGGCTGGCGTGCCGGAGATGCGGCATTCCGAATTCGGCCTGTGGCTGCAACACAAGGCCAGCATCATCTTCCACGAAGCGCCGGAACTGGGGCGCATCCGCAGCTGCGTGGAGAAACTGGAACGCACGCTGTTGCCCAGCCTGATCGAGAAGCGCCGCAACGGTGGCGATGCGCGCGAGGCGATGAGGCTGATCGAGGCCGATATCGGCGAGGTGAAATTCCTGCTGACCGGACTGTTCGATCGTTTCATCGAGGTGGAAAGCGGGCGCGACAGCCTTACCCGCCTGCTGAACCGCCGCTACCTGCCGACCATCCTGATGCGCGAGCTGGCGCTCGCCAGGAACAGCGATGTCCCGTTCGCGATCCTGCTGCTCGACATCGACCACTTCAAGAACATCAACGACACGCACGGACACGACAGCGGCGACATGGTGCTGCAGCAGGCATCCGACCTGGTCACCTCCAGCGTGCGGGTGGGCGACTTCATCTTCCGTTACGGCGGCGAGGAACTGCTGGTTGTGTTGGTCGAGATCGACAAGGCGCAGGCATTGCAGGTGGCCGAGACCATTCGCGAACGTTTTGCCGCCGAGCCGATGCGCGTGGGCGACGGCAAGTCGATGCAGGTCACTGTGAGTATCGGCGTCGCCGCCTATAACGGGCATCCCGATTACGAAAGGATCGTCAAGGATGCGGACGATGCGCTCTATCGTGCGAAGAACAATGGGCGCAATCGCTGCGAGTTGGCGGATTAGGCCTTATTGAAGAAGGCGACCGCTTCCGCCTCGTCGCGCGTGCGCCTGAACGGAGGCAGGCTTTGCCAGATGCGCTTGCCATAATGCTTGGAGATCAGGCGCGGGTCGCAGATCATCAGCACTCCCCGGTCGTTCTCGTCGCGGATCAGTCGTCCCGCGCCCTGTTTCAGGTTGATGATGGTGCGCGGCAACTGGTATTCCATGAACGCATTGCGTCCCTGTTTCTTCAGCTGCTCGATGCGCGCAGCCAGCACCGGGTCGTCGGGCGGAGCGAACGGCAGCTTGTCGATGATCACCAGCGACAATGCTTCGCCGCGCACATCCACCCCTTCCCAGAACGACTGGCTGCCCAGCAGAACCGCATTACCGTGGTCGCGGAAGCGGCTGAGCAGTTCGGTGCGTGAGCTTTCGCCCTGGATGAACAAGGGGTACTTCAGGTTCCGGCGCTCGAATTCGGCCTGCAATATCTCGTAAGCGCGCTGCATCGCGCGCAGGCTGGTGAACAGCAGGAAGGCGCGTCCGCGGCTGGCCTCGATCATCGGCAGCGCAGCCTGCACTACCGCATCGGTGTAGCCGTCGCTGTTCGGATCAGGCAGGTTCTGCGGCACATACAACAGACCTTGCTCCTGGTAATTGAAGGGGCTGTCCCAACATGCCGTGCGCGCTTCCGCCAGGCCCATCTCGCCCTGGTAATGGCTGAAGTCCTGCTTTACCGCCAGCGTCGCCGAAGTGAAGATCCAGGCGCGTGGGTGGCCGCCGATCTGCTTGGCGAAGATGTCGGCGATGGACAGCGGCGTGGTGTTGAGCTGCAGCGAGTGGTGGAAGACCTCCAGCCAGCGCACCGTCTCCGGCACATCGCCGTCCTGCCAGTGCCTGAACTGTTGTGTCAATGCCCGCGACCGCTGCCAGCAATTCTCCAGCCCTTCGCTGCGCTCCGCCTGTTTCTCCAGCAAGCCGGCGAGTTTTTCCAGTTTCTCGCCCACCGTCTTCAGCGCGGGCGCAAAATCCTTGATGTTTGCTGTCGCATCCGCAGCCATGCGGCCTTCCTTCTTGAAGGCAAGGCGCAGGTCGCGGGAAGATTTATCCAGCTCATCGCATGCCGCCGGCAGTGCCGCGAAATCCTTGGCCGAGGTCAGCGCCTCGATGCGCGCATCCTGCGAAAGATCGAACAGTTGCGAAGTGGAGAGGCTCTCGCCGAAGAACAGGCTCGCCGTTTCGGGCAACTGGTGCGCTTCGTCAAAGATCACCGTGTTGCAGGCAGGCAGCAGCTCCGCCACGCCTTCGTCGCGCAGCATCACGTCGGCGAAGAACAGGTGATGGTTCACCACCACTACATCGGCCTCCATCGCCTCCTTGCGCGCCTTGAGCACGAAGCATTCGTTGTGTTGCGGACACTCCTGTCCGAGGCAGTTGTCGCGCGTCGACGTCACATGCATCCAGATCGGCGCATTCTCAGGCACATCGGCCAGCCCGCTCTTGTCGCCGCTTTGCGTCACCTTGGCATAATCCACGATCTTCGCCAGATGGCGCACGTCTTCCCTGGTCTTGAAAAGTCCGTTCGACTGCGCCAGTTCCAGATGGTAGTGGCACACATAGTTCGAACGCCCCTTGAGCAACGCCACCGACACCGGTGCCTTCAGCGCGTCGCGCACCATCGGCAGGTCTTTCTGGAACAGCTGATCCTGCAGGTTCTTGGTGCCGGTGGAAATCACCACCTTGCCGCCGGCCAGCAGCGCCGGCACCAGATAGGCGAAGGTCTTGCCGGTACCGGTGCCGGCCTCGGCGATCAGGATCGCGTTGTCGCGTATCGCCTCAGCTACGGCCAGCGCCATCTCGCGCTGCTGCGCGCGCGGACGGAACGATGCGACTTCGGTGGCAAGCGGGCTCTGTTCTGAAAAGAGGCGTTCTACTTCGGCGGTCACAAGAAACAGTTCAGGGAATCAGAAGTGGTTACGAGGATCAATTATTATCGAGCGGCAGGATGCGCACGCGTTCACGCATCTCGTCGACAACAACAAGGGCGCCTGAAGCAAGTTGCGGAGTGAAGCGACGCAACAGATCGAGTGCGCGTGGAGCAAGAGACTCAGGGCTGACATCGTCGGTACGTATTTGGAAAACGCTGGGGGATACCGCATGAGTCGCAGCCAGCAGTGCGCCAAAATCCAGATCGTGGGTGAAAACGATGTAATTGTTATCGCGCGCCCATGCGAAAAGTTCGCTATCTGGCGCATTGGTGGCGCCAACTCGAAACCAGTGCTCCGCCTCAAAACCCGCCTGACGCAAAAACTCTACCCACGAGGGCGAGAGGTTCATGTCGACAAGTATGCGCAGCGTCATGCTGCAGCCAAAGGCAGCTCGATTTCTTCTGCACGCCATGCGGCATAGCGCAATGCCTGGGTGATGTCTTCTGCTTCAAGGTAGGGATACAAGGCCAGAATCTGCGGCGTGGTCTTGCCGCTGGCGACCAATCCGATGAGCATGCCGACGGTTACACGCTGCCCGCGGATGCACGGCTTGCCACCCATCATGGCGGGATCGGTTGTAATACGATCAAGTTGTCTCATGGCGCAGTTCCTGGTGGGTATGTGGCTGCGGTTATTTTAGCGGAAATCCGCACAATGTTTTCCCATATCGCGCACGCTATGAATGTCTGGCTGGATGCGGGCTCTGTTCTGAAAAGAAACGTGCTACTTCGGCAGACGCGGTGGGGATATGGTTATTGGCAGAGTACGGCGTTATAGTGCGGCGAGGATTTTACGCGATGGGCAAGTTCGACAAGCGGGAATTTCGCTATTCCTTCAATGAAAGGAGTGTTGAAATGGCTAAAAAAATCTTTCCGTTGTCCAAGGCCTACGGCTTGCTGGAAACCGGGCCGGTGGTGATGATGACGACCGCACACAGGGGCAAGGCGAACATCATGGCCCAGTCGTGGCACACGATGATGGAGTTCGTGCCGCCGCTGGTGGGATGCGTGATCAGCGGGCGCAACCACAGCTTCGACGCGCTGGTGGCGACGAAGGAGTGCGTGCTCAACATCCCGTCGGTGGAGCTGGCGAAGCAGGTGGTGGGCGTGGGCAACTGTTCGGGCAGCAAGGTGGACAAGTTCAGCAAGTTCAAGCTGACGGCGATGCCTGCGGCCGAAGTGGCCGTACCGCTGATCGACGAATGTTTCGCCAATCTCGAATGCAGGGTGGTCGATGCGCGGATGGTGAACAAGTACAATTTCTTCGTGCTGGAAGTGGTCAAGGCCTGGATCGATCCCGCCCGGAAGAACTCGCGTACGCTGCATCACCAGGGCAGGGGCGTGTTCATGGTGGCGGGCGATACGATCAAACTGCCTTCCAGGATGGCCTGAACGTGCGTTATCTGGCCGCGTGGTTCGCGATGCTGGCGGTCGCCACGGTCAATGGCGCATTGCGCGACCTCACTTATGGCAGGCGGCTTCCCGCATTGCTGGCAGACCAGCTTTCCTGCTTGAGCGGCATCCTGCTGCTGGGTGCGGTGATCTACCTGTACGTGCGGCGCTGGCCGTTCGTTTCTGCGAAGCAGGCATGGCTCGCCGGGCTGTTCTGGATGGTGCTGACAGCGGGGTTCGAGTTCCTGTTCTTTCATTACGCTGCGGGGCATCCCTGGCCGGAATTGCTGGCGAACTATGATGTAATGAGCGGACGTCTGTGGCCGTCGATCCTGCTTTGGGTGGCGGTCGCACCGTATGTTTTCTATCGCCTGGCAGCCAGGCGCAACTAGCGCAGCAAGGAACAAACAATGCAGATTTGGGTGGATGCCGATGCGTGTCCGAAGGTGGTCAAGGAAATCCTGTTCCGTGCGGCGGATCGGCGGCAGATCCAGTTGACGCTGGTGGCGAACAAGTTGCTGTATTGCCCGCCGTCGAAGCATATCCGTGCCATGCAGGTGCCGGCGGGTTTTGATGTGGCCGACAACAAGATCGCGCAACTGGTCGAGCCTGGCGATCTGGTGGTCACGGCCGATATCCCGCTTGCCGCTGACGTGATCAAACGGGGAGGGCATGCACTGAACCCGCGCGGCGAGCTGTATACCCGGGATACCATCCAGGAACGGCTGACCATGCGCAACTTCATGGACGGTTTGCGCAGCAGCGGCGTGGAAACCGGCGGCCCCCCGTCGCTGAGTCAGAACGACCGACAGGCGTTCGCGAACCAGCTGGACAGGTTCCTGGCGAGGCACCCTCATCCTTCGGCCAGTTCCGGGCGCACGGATATTGCCGGGGATGCGTAATGGGCAACATCGCTAAAGAGTCCCTCGCCAGGATACCCAGGGGCGTCTGGATGCTGGGCTTCGTCAGCCTGCTGATGGATGTCTCTTCGGAAATGATCCACAGCCTGCTGCCTTTGTTCATGGTCACGGTGCTGGGGGCGAGCGCGTTGACAGTCGGCATGATCGAGGGCATTGCCGAAGCCACGGCGTTGCTGGTCAAGGTGTTCTCGGGGGCATTGAGCGATTATCTCGGCAAGCGCAAGGAGCTGGCCTTGATCGGCTATGCCATGGGCGCCTTGACCAAGCCGATGTTCGCATTGGCTTCGGGAGTGGGCACGGTGCTGACGGCGCGGTTCATCGACCGCGTCGGCAAGGGAGTGCGCGGGGCGCCGCGCGATGCCTTGATCGCGCAGATTGCGCCTGCCGGGATACGCGGTGCGGCATTCGGCCTGCGCCAATCGCTGGATACGGTCGGGGCCTTCCTCGGCCCGTTGCTGGGCGTCGGCTTGATGCTGCTGTGGGCCAACGATTTCCGTGCCGTGTTCTGGGTGGCGGTGATTCCGGGATTGCTGGCGGTGGCACTGCTGCTGTTCGGTGTGCATGAGCCGGAGCGGACGGAGTTGCACCAGCCGAGCAATCCGATCAGCCGCGATAATCTGCGGCGCCTCGGTAGCGCCTATTGGTGGCTGGTTGGCATTGGAGCGGTTTTCACCCTGGCGCGGTTCAGCGAAGCGTTTCTGGTGCTGCGTGCCGCGCAGGGAGGGATTCCCGTGGCGCTGGTGCCGCTGGTGATGGTGGCGATGAACGTGATCTACGCGGCCTCCGCTTACCCGTTCGGCAAACTTTCCGACAGCATGAGCCACACCAGGTTGTTGGCGCTGGGCCTGGCGGTGCTGAGTGCGGCCGATCTGATATTGGCGGCCAACGACCATTGGGTGACAGTGCTGGCCGGCGTTGCCCTGTGGGGCGTGCACCTTGGCATCACGCAGGGGTTGCTGGCGCGCATGGTGGCCGATGCGACGCCTGCCGATCTGCGCGGCACGGCTTATGGTTTCTTCAACCTGATGAGCGGCTTGGCGATGCTGGTCGCCAGCGTGCTGGCGGGACTGTTATGGGATCGACTGGGAGCCTCGTTTACCTTTTATGCTGGCATGGTTTTTTGCGTGCTCGCTGCGCTGGCATTGTTCTGCAAGCCAGCAACGGCGGAGGTTTGATGGTGGTTGTCGATGCGTATCGGCATGGTGCAGAAATACAACACTGCAACTTTGAAAATGTTAAATTTCAGGTAAAATTCCGTTCAGGTCAGTACGGTTCTTTGGATATAACCTGCTTTAATCAATCGAATTAATTTAATCTACCTTGGCTGGGGCGCGCAGCGCAGCATCTCGGAGGCGCGCATGACAGACTGGGGCAGGTCATTTGTTTATCAATTTTCAGGTGGCTTATGCAGCAAGTGAATACAAACCATGCCCGGAACGAGGAAGCCGCAACGGTCAAAGTGTGGGATCTGTTCATCCGCTGCTTCCATTGGTCCATGGTATTGGGTTGCGTGACGGCTTTCATTTCCGGCGAAATGCATGCAGCCGCGATCCATGAGTTCGTCGGCTATGCCCTGTGCGTATTGCTGGCTGCGCGGGTCTATTGGGGATTCAAGGGCAGCGAATATGCCCGTTTCCGTTCCTTCATATTCCCGCTGGGTGAGGTGCTCGCTTACGCGCGGGCGATGTTCAAGGGACATCCGAAACATTATTACGGGCATAACCCGGCTGGGGCATTGATGGTGTTCGCCCTGATCGGGCTGCTCGCGCTGATCTTTGCATCGGGATTGCTGACGCTGGGGACGATCGACTTCGGGGGGCCGCTGGCATTTCTGGCGAACCTTGTGAGCGATGAAACCAGCTATGCGTCCCGCCATCTGCATGAAATCCTTCCTAACGTTGGCTTGGTGCTCGTTCTGCTGCACGTCCTTGGCGTTGCAGTGGGCAGCATCCAGCACAATGAGAACCTTGTGAGGGCGATGCTCACCGGGAAGAAGAAGTCTCTATCGCTAACCAGTTCCACTAGTCAAAACGATAAATGAGGAGTGTTAAATGAAAGGTATCAAGTTCATGAATGCTGCCGTGATGTGCCTGGTGGCGCTATCTGGTACGGCATTCGCGCAGGATGCGGCATTCGAGCTGCCGCGCGTGTCCGATGCATATATCAAGGATTACGATTCGTTCAAGCTTGCCGCAAACGACCAGGAAGTGCTGGGTGGCAAATCGAACAGTGCGTCCGTGGTGAAGAATTCCAGCTTCGAACCGCCGCTGATCACGGGGGCCAAGGTGCACCAGTATCTGGGCCTGGGCACCATCGTGCTGGCCGGCATGACTGCGCTGACCGCGCCCGGCGAAGGATGTGAGACCAATTGCGCCGCGGTAGCCCAGCAGCCGCGCCAGACCAACGGCACCCATGCCAAACTGGCGAAAGCGACCGTGGCAATGGCAGGGGCGGCGATCATCACCGGCCTGATCACGCACTGGGACGACTTCCATGTGGCAGACGGCATCGCCGACCCCGATAATCAGCACATATTGCTGGGTGTGACGGGAGCTGCGATGATGGCTTATGCCGTGAACAAGTCGAAGAACTCTGCCGTACCGGTCAGCCATGCGGGTATCGCCGAACTGGGCGCATTGCTGATGGTTGCTGCGATCAAGATCACCTGGTAACGGAGACGACGATGAAACCATTTGGAACATTGATGATATTGGCCGGAACGCTGCTGGTTGCTACTGCCGCATCGGCCACCCCCGCCACCGACGAATTGTTTGCGCGTTACAAGTCCGAAGGTGCATCCGGCTTCGATGCCGAGCGCGGCAAGAAGGACTGGCTCAAAGAGGGCAAGGAAGAAGACGGCAAGAAGATGAGCTGTACCACCTGCCATGGCGACGACCTGAGCAAGCCCGGCAAGCACCACAAGACGGGCAAGGTGATCGAGGCGATGGCTCCCAGTGCGAACCCGGAGCGCTTCACCGATGCAAAGAAGATCGAAAAATGGTTCAAGCGTAATTGCAACGACGCTTGGGGACGCGAATGTACGGCGCAGGAAAAAGGCGATGTCCTTAAGTTCCTGTTGAGCAAGTAAGGATCGGAGAGATGATAATGCAAAGCAAATTCAAGGCGGCTTTATTGGCGATGGCACTGCTGACGAGCAGCGGTGCTGCATTGGCAGAAGAAGGTTTCTGGGCATGGATGGGTACTTTCTCGCGCCAGAAGGAAGTGCAACCGGTCGACAACAAGACATATGCGGACGAGTGCGGTTCATGCCACTACGCATATCCGCCCGGCCTGCTGCCGAGCAAATCCTGGGCGAAGCTGCTGGACGAAAAGGCACTGAGCGACCATTTCGGCGAGAATGCCACGCTGGACAAGGCAACGCTGAAGACCATCTATGATTACGCGATGGACAATGCCGCAGAAAAGTCCTGGTACAAGCGTTCGCGCAAGATCGCCGTGGCGACCGAGGATGAAACGCCGATCCGCATCACCGAGGTGCGTTATATCAAGCGCAAGCACCATGACATTCCTGAAAAGATGATCAAGGGCAACAAGGATGTGAAGTCGTTGAGCTACTGCAATGCCTGCCACACCAAGGCAGACAAGGGCATCTTCGATAGCGACACCGTCTCCATCCCGAACTACCCCGACTACGATTGATACAGTCCGGTTGGCTAACGACAAGGGCAGCCTGGGCTGCCCTTGTTCTTTTTGCGGCAGGTCATCGCGGTGTTATCATCCCCGGCCATGAAAAATTCTCTCGATTCCCTGCGACGTTTCCTGTTTGAGCATGCGCCGATACGCGGCGAGATCGTGCATCTCGATGCGACATGGCAGAGCGTGATCGAACGGCACGACTATCCTCCCGTATTGCGCGACCTGATGGGCGAGCTGTGTGCCGCAACCGTACTGCTGGCGGCGACGCTCAAGCTGCACGGTTCCATGGTGCTGCAGATCCATGGCAAGGGCAGGGTGAAGTTGCTGGTGGTGGAATGCACCGGCGACCTCGAATTGCGCGCGACTGCGAAGTGGGAGGGCGATCTGTCGCATGGCACGCTGCAGGATCTGGTGGGCGGCGACGGGCGCTTCGTCATCACGCTGGATCCCAAGGACGGCAACCAGGCATACCAGGGCATCATCGCGCTGGAAGGAGACAGCATCTCGGAAATACTGCAGAACTACATGACCCGTTCGGAACAGCTGGAAACGCGTTTGTGGCTGGCTGCCGACGGGAAACATGCTGCAGGCATGTTGTTGCAGAAGCTTCCCGAACAGCAGGAGTCGCCGGACGAGGATGCCTGGGGCCGTGCAGTGCAGATCGCCGCCACCCTCAGCCCCGACGAGTTGCTGGGCTTGCCTGCGACCGAGCTGGTGCACCGGCTGTACCACGAAGAAGACATACGGTTGTTCGATGCGCAGCCGGTGGTGTTCCGCTGCACCTGCTCACGCGAGAACGTGGCGCGCATGCTGCGCATGCTTGGCCGGGAAGAGGTGGATTCCATCCTGGCCGAACGGGGCGATGTCGAAGTGCATTGCGAATTCTGCAACCAGGGCTATGTCTTCGATTGCGTGGATGCCAACGCGGTGTTCGCCGACATCGCGTCGATGCCGGCCAGCCAGACATTTCATTGACCTTCCGTCAGTCCCATCGATCTTTTCCGGCCGGCGGGAAGGCGCAGGATGGACTGTTCAGGATCGGTTGAGGAAGCTTTCGAAATCCTGCGACGACAATGGCTTGGAGAACAGGTAGCCCTGTCCGTAGTCGCACCCCGCTGCGATCAGCAGGTCGCATTGTTCCTGCGTCTCGACCCCTTCGGCAATCACCTTGATGCCCAGTTTGTGGGCCATCATCACCATGGCTTCGCATAGCGCCAGATCGCTTGAGTCGGGTGCAAGGTTGCGCACAAACGACTGGTCGATCTTGATGTAATCGATGTCGAACTTCTTCAGGTAGGAAAGCGACGAATATCCCGTTCCGAAATCGTCCAGCGCTACCTGGATGCCGTTATCCCTGAAGGCGAGCAGTTTGTTGACGATGCCATCCTTGGCTTCCATCAGCAGGCCTTCGGTGATCTCCACCACGATGCTGCTTCCGGGCAAATCCAGTTCTTTCAGATACTCGAACCAGGTCGAGTGGACATTGTCGTCGCTCCTGAACTGGACAGGCGATTTGTTGATGCTGATCTGGATATCTTTCCCATAAAGGTGTTGCCATTGTTTTACTTGCTGTGCCGCCTGGCGGAATACCCAATCGCCGATCTTCGTGATCATGCCGGTCTGTTCCGCGATGGGGATGAATTCGGCCGGGCTGACAACGCCCCGTTTCGGATGTTGCCAGCGGATCAGCGCCTCGATCTTGTGAATGGATCCCGTCTCGAGTTCGACGATAGGCTGGTAGGCGAGCCAGAACTGTTTTTCCGCCAGGGCATGGTGCAGGTCATTCGACAGGCTCATGCGGTTCTGCGCGACCAGCTGCATGGCCTGGGTGTAGTAGCTGTAACGGTTGCGGCCGGCATTCTTGGCGGCATACATCGCCTGGTCCGCATTCCGCAGCAGCTCCTCGATCTCCGTTGCGTCGGCGGGATAGATGGTGACGCCGATACTGACCGATATGTATACCGACTCGTTGCCCAGTTCGAACGGGGCTGACAGGTTCTGCAAAATGCATTCATTGATGCGTTCTACATTGTCCGGATCGCCAAGTTCGCCCAGGATGAGCACAAACTCATCCCCCCCGAATCGGGCGACGGTGTCGGAATCGCGCACGCACCCTACCAGTCGCCGGGCCGCCTCGTTGAGCAACATGTCGCCTTTGGCGTGGCCCAGCGTATCGTTGACCTCCTTGAAGTGGTCGAGATCGAGGAACATCACCGCCAGCGGCAACCCGGTCCGGCGGGATTTCTTGATTTCCTGCTCCAGACGGTTGTGGAACATCCGCCAGTTGGGCAAGCCGGTCAGGTGGTCGAAGTTGGCCTGTTGCCAGATCAGTTCCTCAGTCTGCTTCTTCTGCGAGATGTCGGTGAACAAAGCGATCCGATGGTGTACCGCCCCTGCTTCATTGAGGATGGTATTGATGGTCAGCCATTTGGGGTAAACCTCGCCATCCTTGCGCCGGTCCCATATCTCGCCTGTCCATTTCCCGGTCTCTGCGATCTCGCTCCACATGGCCTGATAGAACTCATGGTCATGCCGGCCGGATTTCAGGAGGCTGGGATTCTTACCGATCGCTTCCTCAAGCGCATAGCCGGTGATCCTGGTGAAAGCCGGATTGACCGCCATGATCAGATTGTCCGCATCGGTGATCATCATGCCTTCGCTGCTGTTCTCGTAGATGGAGGCGGCCATCTGCAGGGATTTTTCGGCTGCCTTGCGCTGTACCTCGCGGTCGAAATTATCCAGCGAGAAAGAGATGTCGCGCGACATCTCGTCCAGCAATGCGATCGCCTCCTGATCAAAGGCATCGATTTCCGGGTGGTAAACGGTAAGTACGGCAAACGGCCGTCCGCCGCGTGCTATCGGGAAGGTCGCGGTCGATTGCCAGTCATTCGCGGCAACCCGGCTCTTCCAGGGCGCGGTGAACGGAGAGGTGGCATAGTTATTGACGATGACCGGCCGATTCTCTCGGAAAGCGATGCCGCTGGGCCCGCGTCCCTCGGGTACATCGGCGAGCGAAGAGACGGTGAGCCCGTCGAGGTAGTCCAGCCCGCTGCCGTAGCTGGCCACGGGAAGCAGCAATTTGCTTTTCTCGTCGATCTGTCCCACCCAGGCCATGCTCATGCCGCCAAATTTCACCGCGCAACGGCATACCAGCGGGAACAGGTGATCTTCCGTTTCCATGCGCACGATGGCCTGATTGATCTCGCTCAGTGCGTTGTACAGCCTGCTGATGCGTCTGGCCTTGGCGGATTCCAGTTTGCTCCTGATGGCAAAGTGCAAGATCAAGGCGGTCAGTATGGCAAAGGCAAGGAACATCCCGGTGAATTGCGCCGCGAAACGTGCCTGGCGCTGATATGCCGGATCCATGTTGACGCGCAGGTGGAACGTCGCTTCTTCGCGGTACGAGTAGGAGATCGGTGCATCCAGGTCAAGGAGGTGATTTCCGGCAGTCGGCCGCGTATAGCTGGCGATCTGGAAACCGTTGGCCGATACCAGCTGCAGCTGGACGATGTTGTCGTTCGCCTTGGCCCATTGGTTGAACAGGGCCGAGATATTCTGATAATTACCGCGTTCAAGCTCTGAAGAGAGAACAGAGGTGATCAATTGCAATTGTTGTGCAGCCGAGGTGCGCGCGAGCTTCATATCCTCGTTGAATTTGTTTCCAAGCAGCACCGCCGAAACGGCACCCAGCACGATCAGGAAGATAAAAAGAAACAGCCAGGGCAGTTTGTCAGAGGATGTTTTGATGCTCATGAAGTTTCAATGTGGTCGGGATGTGGAGGAGGATGCTATTTTCAGCAAGGTGCGCAGGCTGTCGTAATCACTATCCTTCGGTGCGACCAGGGCGGTCATGTCAGGATGGATTCCGTTCAAGATCGGTTTGCCCTCGGGCTGCGTGTTCAGTGCTAGCATGGCAGTGCGCAGCTTGCGCACCAGCGGCCCAGGCAGTTTGGCATTTGCCACAAAGACATGATCGGCCACCGGAGGCATCTCGGCCAGAACGCGCAATCCCCTGGATTGGAACTCCTGGAACACTTCGCTTTTGACCGCACCTGCATCGCAATTGCCGGCCAGCACTGCCAGCGCGACATTCTTGTGCCCTTCGAGGTGCTTGTAGCTGCCCAGCCGGGTTAGCGGAACGCCGGCATCCTCAAGCATGCGCCGGGGCAGGACGGAACTCATGGTGGAATTGTTGTCGCCAAAGCAGAAATTCCTGCCCTTGAGTTCCTTGAGGGAGCCGAGTTTGCTGTCCTGGCGGACGACGATCTCGCCTTTCAGGAACGGGCTATCATTGATCACCTGCCGCGCCAATAATGGCTTTCTTCCGTACTTCGCCACCATTTGCACATAAGGGGCCGGCCCCATATAGGCGATATCGATGTTGTCGTCGCCTATGGCCTCGACGTGTTCGTTGTAGTCCCGGCCGACGCGGACCGTGACCGGTCGGCCGATAGCCTTGGCCAGGTAGTTCGCCAACGGGGTGAAGCGGGAAACGATCTCGTCGTGGGGCAGATAGGGATGGATGCCGAGGATGAGTGGCTTGGTTGCGTCCGGCTGGGCTGCAGTGGCTGCAGTCACCCACATGCACGCGACAAACAACAGCGATCTGGCCAGCTGATGCATAACCACCCCCTTTGGCTGCAAGAGTACTGCACGTAAGTGCCATCCGCGATGGCAGCCTGTCATGCTGCAACAGGCTACAGTTGTTCTAGAAGCGCTCTCTGTGCTGTTTGCTCGTTGTCCCTGCCTTTGCGACTGCAGAGCTATCTCGTTGTATGCAATATAAATGCGAACCGGATTTATCGCAATACGACAATTCCTGCCGTTTTCCGGTTCGGGGGATATTCCGTGCGGGCAAGGGCCTCAACCAGCCCGGCAGGTTGTCATTCGCCGAATTTCACGTTGATCCCGGTGAAAAACAGGGTGTCGTTCTTCTTGATCGGCGCCTGGGCCAGGCTGTTGAATCGCTCTTGCAGCGAGACTCGCAAACTCAGTGTCTTGTTGATCGCGACCATCAGGGTCGAATCGAATGTGACAAGATAGCCCTTGTCGCGGTTGATGTTGGGCCGATACATCAGATGCTGCTTGAACGTGGTGGATTCCGTCAGTTTGTTGGTCGATTCCTCGCCCAGCAGGAATTCCGTCGTATCGAACCCCTGGGTTGTCTGGTTGTTGATGGTTACGCCGGGATTGCTGTAGCGGTCTGCCCGGTAGGAGAGACCGCCCAGGACATCCCACTGCGTCTCGTCCGTCTTGATCACGTGACGGCCCAGACCGCCGCTGACCACGGTGCGCAGGCTGAGCAGCTGAATCTGGTCGCGATTGAAATCCAGTCCGCCAAAATCGAAATTCTTCTCTGAAATATTATGGTCGTAACGGGAACGTGCTTCCCACTGGTTGGCGGTCGTGCTTGTGCTGGTCACGCCATTGCTGGTGGTCTGGGCGCGACTGCCGACGTATTGGCCATTGAGTGAAAGCTTGTCCTCCGCGGTCTGCCGCGTGGCATCCGCCGTGATCGTCAGGCTGGAGCTTTGGGTGTTCCCGTAGGAGTCGGAAAAGGCCGCCCCGCCATTTCCCCGCCATAACCCGTCATGTTTGGCATCGTCGGCATGGGCGTCGAGGCAGCCCGTTGCCGTTGCCATGAACAACAGGAGGCCAGGCCATTTCATGAAATATGTCGGCATGTCTTAAAGATAAAATCCGCGTAATTTGTCACATGCCAGAGCTTGCGAACGTTCAGGTTGCCTGCGTGACTTGCTGCGCCGTGATGGCCAGCGCGACCGCTTCGGCCACTTCGATGCCATCCACTGCGGCCGACAAGATCCCGCCCGCATAACCGGCACCTTCGCCGGCCGGATACAAGCCCCTGGTGTTGATGCTCTGGAAATCCTCGCCGCGCCTGATGCGTACCGGGGAGGAGGTGCGCGTCTCCACGCCGGTCAGCACTGCATCGTCCATGGCAAAGCCCTTGATCTGCTTGTCGAATGCGGGCAGCGCTTCGCGGATGGCGGCGATGGCGTAATCGGGCAAAGCGGTGGAGAGGTCGGTGGGCGTCACGCCGGGGGTATACGACGGCAGCACTTCGCCAAGATGCGTCGAAGAGCGTCCGGCCAGGAAGTCACCGACGCGCTGCGCCGGCGCATGGTAGCTCCTGCCGCCCAGCTCGAAGGCACGCGCTTCCCATTTGCGCTGGAATTCGACGCCGGCCAGCACGTCGCCGGGATAATCGTCCGGCGTGATGCCGACCACGATGCCGCTGTTCGCATTGCGCTCGTTGCGCGAATACTGGCTCATGCCGTTGGTCACCACGCGGCCTGCCTCGGAAGTCGCTGCCACCACGGTGCCGCCCGGGCACATGCAGAAGCTGTAGACCGAGCGGCCGTTGCCGGCGTGATGCACCAGCTTGTAATCCGCTGCGCCCAGCACCGGATTGCCCGCGTTGGGCCCCAGGCGGGCGCGGTCGATGACCGACTGCGGGTGTTCGATGCGGAAGCCGATGGAGAAGGGCTTGGCCTCCATGTAGACGCCGCGCTTGTGCAGCATCTCGAAGGTGTCGCGCGCGCTGTGGCCGACGGCAAGTACAACGTGGCTGGTGGCGATGCGTTCGCCGTTCGCCAGCACCACGCCGCGCACTTTGCCGCCGTCGATCTCGATATCTTCCACTCGGCTCTGGAACCGTATCTCCGCCCCCAGCCTTTCCATCTCATGCCGCATCTCTTCCACCATGCCGACCAGGCGAAAGGTGCCGATATGCGGCTTGCTCACGTACATGATCTCTTCCGGCGCGCCGGCCTTCACGAACTCGGTGAGCACCTTGCGGCCGTAGAATTTCGGGTCCTTGATCTGGCTGTGCAGCTTGCCGTCGGAGAAGGTGCCGGCGCCGCCTTCGCCGAACTGCACGTTGGATTCCGGATCGAGCTTGCCCTTGCGCCACAGGCCCCAGGTATCCCTGGTGCGCTCGCGCACTTCCTTGCCGCGTTCGAGGATGATCGGGCGGCAGCCCATCTGTGCCAGCAGCAGTCCGGCGAAGATGCCGCAGGGGCCGGTGCCAATGACCACGGGGCGTTCGCTCAGGCCTTGCGGCGCCTGCGCCACGTAGCGATAGCTCATGTCGGGGGCAATGGCGACATGCGGGATGTTCTTCTTCAGCAGTGCCCCCTCGTTTTCCACCTCCGCATCGACGGTATAGACCAGCACGATGGCGTTCCTTTTGCGCGCGTCATAGCCGCGCCGGAAGATCGTGAAGCCTTGCAATGCGGCAGCGGCGATGCCCAGGCGCTTGAGTATCGCGTTCCTGAGTTCGTCTGCGGGGTGGTCGAGCGGGAGCCGGATTTCGGTGAGGCGTAGCATGTCGCTATTCTACCTGATGCGAACTGCGTTATCCTTGCGGCCTTGAGTCTGGGGCGGCAATGGCAAAAGCAAAAACGATCTACAGTTGCACCGAATGCGGCGGTCAATCGCCCAAGTGGCAAGGCCAATGCCCGAATTGCGGCGAATGGAACACGCTGGTGGAAGCGGTGGCGGAAACCGCCTCTGCCGCAGGCAAGAACCGATACAGTGCCCTGGCGGCATCGGGCAAATTGCAGCAGCTGGCCGAGGTGGAAGCAAGCGAAGTGTCGCGCACGCCGACCGGCATCGCCGAATTCGACCGCGTGCTGGGCGGCGGGCTGGTGGAGGGCGGGGTGGTGCTGATCGGCGGCGATCCCGGCATCGGCAAGTCCACTTTGCTATTGCAGGCATTGGCGCACCTGGCGACGAGCCGGAAAGTGCTCTACGTCAGCGGCGAAGAGTCGGCACAGCAGATCGCGTTGCGGGCAAAACGCCTGGCGCTGGACGCAAGCGAAGTGCACCTGCTGCCGGAGATCCAGCTGGAAAAGATCCAGGCCGCCGTCGCGCACGAGAAGCCCGATGTCGTAGTGATCGACTCGATCCAGACCGTGTATTCCGAACAGTTGACCAGCGCACCGGGTTCGGTGGCGCAGGTGCGCGAATGTGCGGCGCAGCTCACCCGCATCGCCAAGAGCGCCGGGGTGACCATGATCCTCGTCGGCCATGTCACCAAGGAAGGCGCGCTGGCCGGCCCGCGCGTGCTGGAGCATATCGTCGATACCGTGCTGTATTTCGAGGGCGACACCCATTCCAGTTTCCGCCTCATCCGCGCGTTCAAGAACCGTTTCGGCGCGGTGAACGAGCTCGGCGTGTTCGCCATGACCGAGAAGGGCTTGCGCGAAGTGAGCAATCCGTCTGCGCTGTTCCTGTCCCAGCACGGTACGCAGGTGCCCGGCTCCTGCGTGATGGTCACGCAGGAAGGCACGCGGCCGCTGCTGGTCGAGATACAGGCGCTGCTCGACGACTCGCATTCGCCCACCCCGCGTCGCCTGTCGCTGGGCCTGGAACAGAACCGGCTGGCGATGCTGCTTGCCGTGCTGCACCGCCATGCCGGCATCGCCTGCTTCGACCAGGATGTGTTCATCAATGCGGTCGGCGGCGTGAAGATCACGGAGCCCGGTGCCGATCTTGCGGTGCTGCTCGCCATCGTTTCCTCGCTGCGCAACCGTCCCTTGCCGGAAAAGCTGGTGGTGTTCGGCGAGGTTGGCCTGGCAGGCGAGGTGCGCCCCGTGCAGCGCGGCCAGGAGCGCCTGAAGGAAGCCGCCAAGCTGGGCTTTACCCATGCCGTCATCCCCAAGGCCAATGCCCCCAGGCACAAGATCGAGGGCATGGAGATCATCGCGGTGGAGCGGGTGGAAGAAGCGGTGGAAAAGATCAGGTAGATGCCTGTCGCCCGGTTGCGCAGGTTTTTTGATACTCATTCGAGAACGGATTGATGGCACATAACCACACACACGATCACAGCGGACATGCACACGGCGATGGCCATCACCACCATCACCACCACGGCGACCCGAATACCCAGGGCCGGACTTTTGCCATCGCCATCGCCTTGAACATGATATTCGTCGTGATCGAACTGGCATACGGCGTGATCGCCAATTCGACGGCACTGATGGCCGACGCCGGGCACAATCTTTCCGACGTGCTGGGGCTGCTGCTGGCCATGGGTGCGGCGATGCTGGCGCGCAGGACACCGAGCGGACGTTTCACCTACGGCCTGCGCAGCACCTCGATCCTGGCAGCGCTGGCGAACGCCATGTTCCTGATGGTGGCGTGCGGGATCATCGCCTGGGAAGCGGTGCATCGATTTGCCGAGCCGCATGCGGTGGCCGGGCTGACGGTTTCGCTGGTGGCCTGCATCGGCATTCTCGTCAACGGCATCTCGGCATGGCTGTTCGTCAAGGGCAGCAAGGACGACCTCAACGTCCGCGGCGCCTACCTGCACATGATGGCGGATGCGGCCGTTTCGCTCGGCGTCGCGGTGGCCGGCGTGGCGATCCTGTTCACCGGCTGGTACTGGCTGGATCCGGTCATCAGCCTGGTGATCGTGGCGGTGATTGTGATGGGTACCTGGGGATTGCTGCGCGAGTCGCTGCAACTGGCGATGAATGCCGTTCCCGCGCATATCGATGCGCCCGGGCTGGAGACCTACCTGCGCCAGTGTCGCGGCGTCAGCGACATCCACGACCTGCATATCTGGGGCATGAGCACGACGGAGAGCGCCCTGACCGTCCATCTGGTGATGCCGGAAGGCTATCCCGGCGACGCGTTCATGGACGACATTGCCTGTACGCTGCAGGAGCGCTTCGCTATCCAGCACTGTACGCTGCAGGTAGAGCAGGGGACGACCAGCCATGCCTGCGTGCTTCATGCTGCGCCCGGCGCTGCACATATCCACTGATATTTCCGGCGGGATGGAGCGAACAGGCAGGTGACCAGCCGCGCAGGCGGCGCTGGCCGGGAAACGCTCAAGGACGTTGCAGAAAGGGGAAGTCATGGGCAAGGCAAGACTGGAAGCGTTCAGCGATGGCGTACTCGCCATCATCATCACCATCATGGTGCTGGAACTGAAGGTGCCGCACGGCTCGGACTGGCCGGCGCTGCAACCGTTGCTGCCGGTCTTCCTGAGCTATGTCCTCAGCTTCATCTACATCGGCATCTACTGGAGCAACCATCACCACATGTTGCACACCATGAAGCGGGTGAATGGCAGCATCCTGTGGGCGAACCTGCACTTGCTGTTCTGGCTGTCGCTGGTGCCGTTCGTGACCGGATGGATGGGCGAGAATCATTTTGCCGCGCTGCCGACGGCGCTGTACGGGGTCGTGCTGTTCATGGCGGCGGCAGCCTATTTTGTCCTGCAGTACTGCATCATCTCGGCGAACGGCGGCAAGGAGTCCCTGCTGGCCAAGGCGGTCGAGCGGGACCGCAAAGGCAAGGTCTCGCAACTGCTATACGCCATCGCCATCCCGGTGGCTTTCTGGGAGCAATGGCTGGCAGACGCACTGTATGTACTGGTTGCCATCATCTGGCTGATCCCGGATCGGCGCATCGAGCGCATGATCGAAGAATAGCAATCCTTGCCGTCATCTTGAGGCTGAACGATTTTTTGACTGGAACCAGAATGCCACGTCATCTCCACCGCGAAACGCATCGCAACCAGCGCACAGGCTGGCTGCGTGCCGCCGTCTTGGGGGCGAATGACGGCATCGTCTCCACGGCCAGCCTGATGGTCGGCGTGGCTGCGGCCGATGTGGGGCGCAGCGAGTTGATGCTGGCTGGCGTGGCCGGACTGGTCGCCGGGGCGATGTCGATGGCGGCGGGCGAGTATGTGTCGGTCAGCTCCCAGGCGGACACCGAACAAGCCGATCTGGCGCGCGAACGCGCCGAACTGCTCGCGCAGCCGGAACATGAACATGGGGAGCTGGCCGATATCTATGTCAGGCGGGGACTGGACCGCGAGCTGGCCGGAAAAGTGGCGCAGCAACTGATGGCGCACGACGACCTGGGCGCTCATGCACGGGACGAACTGGGCATCAGCGAGGCGACGAGCGCCAATCCGGTGCAGGCTGCCTTCACTTCGGCGCTGACCTTCACGGTGGGGGCTACCTTGCCGTTGCTGGCAGCGCTGGCGGCACCGGCATCCATGGTGGTCCAGGTGGTGGGCGGCACCTCGCTGCTTGTTCTCGCTGCACTGGGCGCGCTGTCTGCCCGTGCGGGCGGTGCCCCGGTATGGCGTGCATCGCTGCGGGTCGCGTTCTGGGGCGCATTGGCCATGGCGCTGACCGCCGGCGTGGGGAAACTCTTTGGCGCCGTGGTGTGATCCTGCTCAGGCAGATTGCCGCGGCGTCGGCCGCAAGACGGCTTCAGCCCGGACTGCCGGCAGGGTTCATTTCCGCACGATCCTGACGATCACCCACTGCTTGTTTTCACCCGGCCGCAGTTCAAAGCGTATCGCATCGCCGACCCGGATATCCTGCGGCAGCGGGGCACGCAATGCAAACCACATGGTCATCGCCGGCCATTGCAGGTCGGCGAGGGGCTCGTGCGAAATCTGCACCTTGCCTGCCTGTTCGTTCACGGCCTTGAGCACGCCGATGCCCTCGTGGCCAGCCGTCGCCTGCATCGCCAGCGGATGTTGCGGCATGTCCGATTGTTCGTTTGCGGCCTGCACCGAGCCGGCCGCGGCCAGGAGTGCGATTGCCAATGCGGGGATTGCCTTCATGTCTGTTCCTTTTGTGCGGGGTGGGTTGACGATGCTGTCCGCTCTGCCGCACCCCGCGAGGCAGAAGACAGCGCATGCTGTTTGAGCAAGGCATAGATTGCCGGGATCACCAGCAGCGTCAGCGCCGCCGATGACAGCATGCCGCCCACCATCGGTGCGGCGATGCGGCGCATCACTTCCGAGCCGGTACCGGTGCCCCACAGGATGGGCAGCAGCCCGGCCATGATCGCCACCACGGTCATCATCTTGGGCCGCACGCGCTCCACCGCGCCGTGCATGATGGCGGCCTGCAGATCGGCCGCGGTCGGCGTCCTTCCTTCGCCGCTGCACTGCACCTGCATCTCCTGCCAGGCACGCTCCAGGTAGATCAGCATCACCACGCCGGTCTCTGCCGCCACCCCGGCCAGCGCGATGAAACCGACCGCGACGGCGACGCTCAGGTTGTAGTCGAGCAGCCACAGCAGCCACACGCCGCCGACCAGTGCGAACGGCACCGACAGCATCACCACCAGCGATTCGCCGACACGCTTGAAGTTGAGGTACAGCAACAGGAAGATGATCAGCAGCGTGACGGGGATCACGATCCTCATCTTTGCGGCAGCGCGTTCCATATATTCGAACTGTCCGCTCCAGGTCGCGTAGTAGCCGGGCGGGAACTTCACCTGGGCGGCGACGGCACGGCGCGCTTCGGCCACGTACGAGCCGATGTCGCGCTCGCGGATGTCCACGTAGATGTAGGCGGAGAGCAGGGCATTCTCGGTGCGGATCGCCGCCGCACCCTTGCTGATGCCGATGCGGGCGACCTGGCCGAGCGGGATCATGGCGCCGCCTTCTGCGGGCACCAGCACTTCGCGCGCGATCTGTTCCGGCGTGCCGCGCAGGTCGCGCGGGTAGCGCACCGCCACCCCAAAGCGCTCCAGTCCCTCCACCGTGGTGGTGACGGTCTCGCCGCCCAGCGCGGTGGCGATCACGTCCTGTACCTCGCCCACCGTCAGCCCGTAGCGCGCCAGGGCGAGCCGGTCCGGCTCGATGTTGAGGTAGTACCCGCCGGTGATGCGCTCGGCATAGGCGCTGCTGGTACCCGGTATCTGTCTGACCACGGACTCGATCTGCCGGGCGAGGCGTTCCATCTCGTCCAGGTCCTTGCCGAACACCTTGATGCCGATGGGGGTGCGGATGCCGGTGGAGAGCATGTCGATGCGCGCCTTGATCGGCATGGTCCACGAGTTCGCCACGCCGGGGAATTGCAAGGCCTTGTCCATCTCGGCGATCAGCTTGTCGGTGGTCATGCCGGGCCGCCATTCATCCTGCGGCTTCAGGTTGATCACCGTCTCGAACATCTCCAGCGGCGCCGGATCGGTGGCACTCTGCGCACGCCCGGCCTTGCCGTATACCGAGGCGACCTCGGGGAAACTCTTGATGATCTTGTTCTGCGTCTGCAGCAGCTGCGCTGCCTTGGTCACCGACAGGCCGGGCAATGCGGTCGGCATGTAGAACAAGGTGCCTTCGTTCAGCGTCGGCATGAACTCGCTGCCCAGCTGCATGGCCGGATACAGGCTCAGGGCGCAGGCGAACACGGCGACGGCAAGCGTCGCCTTTTTATGCCGCAGCACGATTGCGATGAGCGGGCGGTAAGCCGCGATCAGCCAGCGGTTGAGCGGGTTCGCGGCTTCAGGCCGGATGCGCCCGCGGATGAACAGCAGCATCAGCACCGGTACCAGCGTGACCGAGAGCAGGGCGGCGCCTGCCATGGCGAAGGTCTTGGTGTAGGCCAGCGGGGCGAACAGCCGGCCTTCCTGCGCTTCCAGCGTGAACACCGGCAGGAAGGAGACGGTGATGATCAGCAAACTGAAAAATAAAGAAGGACCGACTTCCTTGCAGGCGGCGAGGATGGCGGCAGCGCGTTGGTCAAAAGGCGTTCCCTCACCCCAACCCCTCTCCCGGGGGGCGAGGGGCTCTACTCCCTTCTCCCTCTGGGGGAAGGGCTGGGGATGAGGGAACACTCTTTGAAAACCTGCTGATTGATCCAGTCTCTCCAAATGCTTGTGCGCGTTCTCGATCATCACGATCGCCGCATCCACCATCGCGCCGATCGCAATGGCGATCCCGCCCAGGCTCATGATGTTGGAATTCAGGCCCAGCAGGCGCATGGCGATGAAGGCGATCAGCACGCCGATGGGCAGCATCACGATGGCCACCAGCGCGCTGCGCGCATGCATCAGGAACACCATGCATACCAGCGCCACGATCAGGCCTTCCTCGAACAGCGTATGTTTGAGCGTGGCGATGGCGCGCTCGATCAGTTCGGAGCGGTCGTACACCGCCCGGATGCTGACGCCCTCCGGCAAACCGGGCGTGATCTCCGCGATCTTGTCCTTGAGGTCGCGGATCACCTCCAGCGCGTTCTGTCCGTAGCGCGCCATGGCGATGCCGGATACCACTTCGCCGTCGCCGTTCAGTTCGGCGATGCCGCGCCGCTCGTCCGGGCCGAGCTCGACCCGGGCGATGTCGCGCAGCAGCACCGGCGTGCCCCGGTCCGACTTCACCACCAGGTTCTCGATATCGCCCTTGCCGTGCAGGTATCCCTTGCCGCGCACCATATACTCGGTCTCGGCCATCTCCACGGTGCGTCCGCCGACATCGCGGTTCGAATCGCGGACCACCTGCGAGACCTTGCTGAGCGGGATGCCGTAGGCGCGCAGCTTCACCGGGTCCACCGTCACCTGGTACTGCTGCACGAAACCGCCGATGGAGGCGACTTCGGCCACGCCGTGCGCCTTGGTCAGTTGATAGCGCAGGTACCAGTCCTGCAGCGTGCGCAGCTCGGCGAGATCATGCTTCGCGCTGAGCACGGCGTACTGGTACACCCAGCCTACGCCGCTGGCATCCGGCCCCAGCTGCGGCGCGACGTTCTGCGGCAGGCGCCCGGCGATGCTGTTCAGGTATTCCAGCACGCGCGAGCGTGCCCAGTAGATGTCGGTACCGTCCTCGAAGATCACATATACGAACGAGGCGCCGAAGAACGAGAAGCCGCGCACCACTTTCGATTTCGGTACCGACAGCATCGCGGTGGTGAGCGGGTAGGTCACCTGGTCTTCCACCACCTGCGGGGCCTGGCCCGGGTATTCGGTATAGACGATCACCTGCACGTCGGACAGGTCGGGCAGTGCATCCAGCGGCGTCCTGAGCAGCGCATGGATGCCGGCCAGGATGACGAACAGGGTGGCGAGCAGCACCAGGAAACGGTTGCGCGCCGACCATTCGATGATTTTGGCGAGCATGTCAGTGTCCCTCGTGCTGCGCTTGCAGCCTGGTGATGACGTATTCGCCCGGCTTGCGTTCGACCAGCTCGAAGCTGATCGCGCTGCCCGGTTTGATGCCGGCAACCAGCGACGGATTCGCCAGCGCGAAGTCCATGGTCATGCCCGGCCAGCCGAGCGAGCCGATCGGTCCGTGGGTGACGCTGACCGTGCCGTCGCCGTTGATGGCATCCAGCGTGCCGCTTGCCTGATGGCCGACCGATACCGGTTGTGCCGGGGCGGGACGACCCGCTGCCGTCGTTGCGGTTGGCGTCGCAGCGTGCCCGGCATGCTCGTCCATGCCGCCCAGCGCCGCCTTCAGGTTGCTTTCCGAGTCGAGCAGGAAATTGGCCGCGGTGACCACCTGTTCGCCCTCCGCGATGCCGCTTTCGATCTGGATATAGTCATCGCCGCGTTTTCCCGTCGTCACCGTGCGCGGTTCGAAGCGTCCTTCCGCCAGCCGGACCAGCACGACCTGGCGGTTGCCGCTGTCGATCACGGCGGAAGCCGGCACGGCCAGCACCTTGCCGCTGGCGCCCGTTTCGATCCGTGCCCTGGCGAACATGGCGGGTTTGAGCAGCCCGTGCGGATTGGCGATCTCCATGCGGACCGGCACGGTGCGCGTCGCGTTGTCCAGCGTCGGATAGACAAAAGCCACCTTGCCGTCGAAACTGCGGCCCGGCCAGGCATCGACGCCGACCTGTACGCGGCTGCCAGGCCGCACCTGGCCGATGTCCTGTTCCGGCACATCGGCGATAACCCATACCGATGCAAGGTCGGCGATCTGGTACAGCGGCTCGCCGGCGCTGAAGCGCATGCCTTGTATGGCCTTCTTGTCCAGCACGATGCCGCTGACCGGCGACCGGAAGGTCACATGCGGCCGGGCGGAGATTGAAGATTGTTTTTCTCGTTCGTCTCCTTGCCCGCCATCGCCTTGGACAGCCTTATCGCGCGGAGTCGAATGGCCGGCAGTTTCATCGGCGGGTTGGGGAGAGGGGGCAATATCCCAGTTTTTCAGGCGTGCCGCACTGGCCGTGACAAGCTGCTGCATGCTTTTCTTCGCCGCATCGTCGGCATCCTGCATCGATGCCAGGCCTTGCTGCGCCAATGCGTGTTCGCGTTGCGCCGAAACCAGTTCGGGGCTGTAGACATCGAACAGCGGCTGGCCCTTGCCGACAGCCTGCCCGGTGGTGTTCGCGTAGAGGTGCTCCACCCAGCCTTCGAATTTCGGCGCGATGGTGTAGGTGCGACGTTCATCAACCTCGATCCTGCCGGTCACGCGCAGTGCGGTGTCCAGTTCGCGCATCGCCGCGGCTTCGCTCTTCACGCCGAGTTTCTGCACCTTGTCCAGGCTGATGCCGAACTGGCCGTTCGGTTCGGCATCGCCTTCATACACCGGCACATAATCCATGCCCATGGCGTCCTTCTTCGGCTGCGGCGAGGTATCCGGCAAGCCCATCGGGTTGCGGTAATACAGGACCTTGCGTGCGACGGGGGCGGTTGCAGGCTCCTTGGCGGCAGGGCCGGCATGGATGCCGAACCAGTATCCGGCGGCAGCGACGCCCAGCAGCAACAGAACGGCCAGGGTTGTCTTCACCAGTGTGTTCATAGTTCTTCTCCCAACAGTTTTTCGATGTCGGCCAACCGCGACTGCGCTTCGAGTTGCGCCTTCAGTTGCTGCTGCCTGGCCTGCAATATCTGGCGCTGTGCGTCGACCAGCGTGGCGAAATCGACCTTGCCGGTCTGGTAGCCGGCCAGCGCGGATTGGTAGGTAAGTTCGCTTTGCGGCAGCAGCCGGGTGGCGATCAGCGTTTCGGTACGCCTGGCCGATTCCAGCGCGGAAAGATTTTCCGACAGGCTGGATTCGGCCTGATTCAGGGCGGATTGCTTGCGCGCGCTGGCGGCGGCCAGCATCGCTTCGGCCTCGTGCTCCTGCGAGCGGCGTGCCGATTGCTGCAGCGGGATGCTGAATTCGACCATCACATCCCAGGTGTTCATCGAATTGTTGTACTGGGTGCGCGCCACGCCCAGCGTGAAACCCGGATAGCGGTTGGCAAAGGCGAGGTCGCGGCTCTTGTCGGCGGACTGTATCTGCGCATCGGCGATCTGCAATTGCGGGTTGTGCGCGCGCAGCCGTTCCAGCAAGGCCTGTTCGTCCAGCTTCGCGGCGGGCGGGAGCGGTCGCGGCTGCACAGGTTCGGCCAGCGCCGCATTGACGGGGCGCGCAAGCAGGCTGTTCAGCTCGGCATGCGCATGGTGGCGTTCGTTCTGGATGCCGATCAGTTCGCCGAGCAGCGTGGTCGTCTCGACCTGCACGCGGACCACATCCTGCTGGGATCCCAGGCCGTTGGCATAACGCTCCCTCGCGATCTGCTCCAGATTGTCGAGCAGGTCGAGCGTCTGCTGTGTCAGGCGTTCGCTGGCTGCGAGGTAATAGCTCATCGCATAGGTCGCCTTGAGGCGGCTCGCAAGGTCGGACCAGTCGGCGGCGGCCTGCCCGTTGGCCTGCTCGGTCTGCGCCGTGGCGATCGCGCGCTGCAGATCGCGCTTGCCGAACCACGGCAGGGCCTGGCTCAGCTGGTAGCGCTGCGTGGGCATCAGGAACTGGTTCATGTTGGCGGTCTGGCTGGTGATGTCATACAGCTCGGTGCGCAACACCGGGTCCGCCAGTGCGCCGGCCGGCTCGGCGCGCTGCTGTGCGGCTTCGGCTTCGAGGCGCGCTGCGGCGAATTCCGGATTGTGTTCGCGTGCGTAGCCGAGCAATCCGGGCAGATCGCTGCCCAGCGGTTCGCCTGCGCAGGCCGGGGTGAGCCAGAGCGCACAGAGCAGCGAGAAGATCGATAGAGAGGGTTTCATGTTCCGCGTCCTGTTGTTGCAGTTGCAATGCCAGCGGACAGCCGCACAGGCTGTCAAACGGTGCGGGACGGGAATCCGTTACTGCATCAACAGCTTCGGAATCGACAGGCGGACTCGTCCCGCGTCAGGCGCGAACGAGGGGTGGCGGAACCAGCGGGGCTGAGGTGAAAGAGTGGTAGGCGACCAGGTAGGGCGTGCGCTCGTGTGCAATCGCCGGTGCCGCAGCCATCCCGACATGCGGTGTCGCCAGATAGCCGGTGCCGGCGAGGGCACAGACCCCGCAAGCATTGCAGGATTGTTTGTGATTGTCCGCGGCGGCGTGCATCTTGCCGTGATGTTGATGATGCCCGCTCATGTGGGTGTGCGACATCTGTTGCGATGTTACATTTTCCTTGCATCCGGCATGCTGCAGCTGCATGGTGACTGTGGCGGCCAGCGCGCTGGCGCCGGACAGCGGCAACCACAGCAGCAGCAACAGGGCGACGAATTTTTGGCATGAACGAGACATGCGCGCAGTGTGGCAAAGTGCAGGGCGATAGTCAATCGAGCGGGCGCATGCGGTGTCCGGGCGACAGGGAATATATCCATTGTCAGCATCACTCGCTGAGGTTAAAGTTAGCGCAATCCGAATACAACAAGAAGAGGGTGCAACGATGGCGATTCTGATGATAGTGGTAGTGCTGGTGGCCTTGTTGCTGGCCTTCTTCCGCGCTTCCATCTGGGGATGGCTGATCGCCATCGCCGTGCTCGTGCCGCTGGTGGCAATGGTGAGCCGCATCTCCGACGGCGCCCTGCAGACTGTCTATATCGCGCTCGGCATTTTCCTCGCGGTGCTCGGCATTCCCATGCTGCGCCGCCTGCTGGTCAGCAGTTTCATTCTCGGCATCTTCCGCAAGATACTGCCGCAGGTTTCGCAGACCGAACAGGAGGCGCTGGACGCCGGCACGGTTGGCTGGGAGGGCGAGCTGTTCAGCGGCAACCCGCACTGGAGGCAATTGCTGGCCCTGCCCAAGACCGGGTTGAGCGATCGCGAGCAGGCCTTCCTCGACAACGAGGTGGAACAGCTGTGCGCGATGCTGGACGACTGGGACATCACCCACACGCGCCAGGACTTGCCGCCGGAAGTCTGGCAGTTCATCAAGGACAAGGGTTTCTTCGGCATGATCATCCCGAAGGAATACGGCGGCCTGGAATTTTCCGCCCAGGCGCAATCGGCGGTGGTGACCAAGGTCGCTTCGCGCAGCGGCACGGCTTCGGTGACGGTGATGGTGCCCAATTCGCTCGGCCCGGCCGAGCTGCTGCTGCATTACGGCACGCAGGAGCAGAAGGACAAATACCTGCGCGGCCTCGCCAGCGGCAAGGAGGTGCCGTGCTTTGCGCTGACCGGACCGTTCGCCGGCTCCGACGCCGGAGCCATCCCCGACTACGGCATCGTCTGCTACGGCGATTTCAACGGCCATTCGAACGTGCTGGGCGTGCGCGTCACCTGGGAGAAGCGCTACATCACGCTGGCGCCGGTGGCGACGCTGCTCGGCCTTGCCTTCAAGCTCTACGACCCGCAGAACCTGCTCGGTGCGGAAGTTTCGCGCGGCATCACGCTGGCGCTGATCCCGACCGACACGCCGGGGGTGAACGTGGGGCGCCGCCACTTCCCGCTCAACTCGGCTTTCCTGAACGGCCCCACCACCGGCAAGGACGTATTCATCCCGATGGACTACATCATCGGCGGCACCATGCGCATCGGCCACGGCTGGCGCATGCTGATGGACTGCCTGGCGGCCGGGCGTTCCATCTCGCTGCCCGCCAGCGCCACCGGCGGCGTCAAGCTGGCGGCGCGCACCAGCGGCGCCTATTGCCGCGTGCGCAAGCAGTTCCATGTGCCGGTCGGCAAGTTCGAGGGCGTGGAAGAGGCGCTGACGCGCATCGCCGGCCACCTGTACGTGATGGATGCGGCGCGAACGATGACCGCGCAGGCCGTGGACATGGGCGGCAAGCCGTCGGTGATCTCCGCCATCGTGAAATATCACTGCACCGAGCGCGGCCGCATGGTCATCAACGACGCGATGGATGTGCACGGCGGCAAGGGCATTTGCCTCGGCCCGGACAACTACCTTGCGCGTGCCTATCAGCAGACGCCCATCGGCATCACGGTGGAGGGCGCCAACATCCTGACGCGCAGCCTGATCATCTTCGGCCAGGGGGCGGTGCGTTCGCATCCCTATGTGCTGAAGGAGATCCACGCCGCGCACGACCAGAACAACAAGCGCGCGGTGCGCGAGTTCGACGAAGCGCTGTTCGGCCATATCAGCTTCAGCCTGAGCAATGCGGTGCGCAGCCTGGTTTACGGGCTGACCGGCGGGCGCATCATCGGCGTGCCGACCGAACAGCCGACCAGGCGCTACTATCAGGCGCTGACGCGCTACTCGGCCGCATTCGCTTTCGCCGCCGACGTCTCCATGCTGGTGCTGGGCGGCGGACTCAAGCGCAAGGAGAAGCTGTCGGCGCGCCTCGGCGACGTGCTGAGCCAGATGTACCTGTGTTCCGCAGTGCTGAAACGCTTCGAGGACGATGGCCGCCCCGACGACGATCTGCCGCTGCTGCACTGGGGCATGCAGGACGGCCTGTACCGCATCCAGGTCGCATTCGACGGCGTGCTGCAGAATTTCCCCAACCGTTTCGCCGCGCTGCTGTTGCGCGCCATGATCTTCCCGCTCGGGCAATGCCGCAAACCGCCGAGCGACCATCTCGGCCACCAGGTGGCCTCGCTGTTGCTCAAGCCGGGGCCGGTGCGCGAGCGCCTGACGGCCGGCATGTTCATCTCGCGCGACGAGAACGATGCGGTCGGTGCGCTGGAAGCCGCACTGACCAGCACGCTGGCGTGCGAGCCGCTGCAGGCCGAGCTGGAAAAGGCACGCAAGGAAGGCAAGCTCAAGGCGCGCGAAGAGCTGCAGCAGATCGCCGAGGCGCGCGATCTGGGCATCATCGATGCGGAGCAGGCGCTGCAACTGGAGCGCGACTATGCCTTGCGCCGCAAGGTCATCATGGTGGATGACTTCGCCCCCGAACAGCTGCGAGCTTATCAGGGATGACCGGCCTCGGCGGCAAGGTGATCTTCATCACCGGTTCCAGCCGCGGCATCGGCCGGGAGATTGCCCTGCGCTGCGCGCGCGACGGTGCGAAGGTGGTCATCACCGGCAAGACGGCGGAAGCGCATCCGAAACTGCCGGGGACCATCCACAGCGTGGCGGCGGAAGTGGAAGCCGCCGGCGGACAGGCGCTGGCGATCCAGCTCGACGTGCGCGACGAGCAGGCCATTCAGGCCGCGGTCGCACAGGCGGCCGCACATTTCGGCGGCATTGACGTGCTGGTCAATAACGCCAGCGCGATCAGCCTCACCCCGACCCTGCAAACGCCGGCCAAGCGGCTCGACCTGATGTGGGACGTCAACATGCGCGCCACCTTCCTCGTGTCGCAAGCCTGCATCCCGTACCTGAAGAAGGCCGCCAATCCGCATATCCTCACGCTGTCGCCGCCGCTCAACCTGGAGGCGAAGTGGTTCGCGCCGCATGTCGCCTATTCGATTTCCAAATACGGCATGAGCCTGTGCGCGCTGGGGATGGCGAAGGAGTTCGCGCAGGACGGCATCGCGGTGAACTGCCTGTGGCCGCGCACCACCATCGCCACCGCGGCCATCGAGTTCAACTTTCCCGAGGCCATCCTGCGCGCGTCGCGCAAGCCGGCCATCGTGGCGGATGCGGCTCATGCCATCCTGCGGCGCGACAGCAAGACCTTCAGCGGCCTTTTTTTCCTCGACGAGGAAGTGCTGCGCGCGGAGGGCGTGAAAAATTTCGATCATTATGCGGTCAGCCCGGGCGAGCGGCCGTATGACGATCTGTTCTTGTAGCTGGCACAATAAAAAACAGGGGAGCGGGGAATGACGGCAGTACGGAATGAGGATGTGATATCGCCACAGCAGGCAGTGACGCTGCACGGCCTGTTCCTGGAGCGCGTGCGGCGCTCGCAGGACAAGATCGCATACAGGTATTTCGATAACCGGCAGTCGGTGTGGGTCGACCTGAGCTGGGGGCAGATGCTGGAACAGGTCGCGCGCTGGCAGGCTGCGCTGGCCCAGGAAGGGCTCGCCAAGGGTGACCGCGTGGCGATCATGCTGCGCAACTGTCCGCAGTGGGTGATGTTCGACCAGGCCGCGATGTCGCTGGGACTGGTCACCGTGCCGCTGTACACCGTGGATCGCGCCGACAACATTGCCTATATCGTCAACGACTCGAAAGTGAAAGTGCTGCTGTTCGAGACCGCCGACCAATGGCAGGAACTTTCCGGCGTGCTCGGGCAGATGGATTGCGTGCAGCGCTTCGTCTCGCTGGACGAGTTCAGGCACAACGAGCCGCGCCTGGCGGCCGCGCCGAAATACCTGCTCACGCCGGTGGCGGAATTGCAGCCTGCCGTGCGGTGCGAATGCGGCGAGCTGGCCAGCATCATCTACACCTCGGGCACGACCGGCAGACCGAAAGGCGTGATGCTGAGCCACAGCAACATGCTCTCCAACACCTACGATGCGATGGCCACCTTCACCGTGCGCAGCGACGACCTGCTGCTCTCGTTTCTGCCGCTGTCGCACACCTTCGAGCGCACCTGCGGCTATTACCTGCAGGTGATGACGGGGGCGACGGTGGCCTATGCGCGCTCCATCCCGCTGCTGTCGGAGGACCTGAAGATCATCCGCCCGACCATCCTGATCTCGGTGCCGCGCATCTACGAACGCATCTACGGCTCGATCAAGAACGCCCTGGCCGAAGGTTCGCCGCTCAAGCGCAAGCTGTTCGACCTCGCAGTCGAGGTCGGCTGGGCGCGCTTCCTGCACGAGCAGCGGCGCGGCGGCTGGAAACCCGCGTTCCTGTTGTGGCCGTTGTTGCAGAAACTGGTGGCGCAAAAGATACTGGACCGCCTGGGCGGGCGCCTGCGCACCACGGTGAGCGGCGGCGCGGCGCTGGCGCCGGATATTTCGCGCGTGTTCGTCGGCCTGGGTTTGCCGGTGGTGCAGGGGTACGGCCTCACCGAGACCAGCCCCATCGTGTCCGGCAACAAGCTGGACAACAATTTTCCCGACAGCGTCGGGCAGCCGATACGCGGCGTGCAGGTGAAGCTGGGCGAACAGAATGCGCTGCTGGTGAAGGGACCGAACGTGATGATGGGTTACTGGAACAATCCGGAAGCGACACGGGCCATGATCGATGCCGATGGCTGGCTCAATACCGGCGACATCGCGCGCATCAGCGAGACCGGCCACATCTACATCACCGGCCGCCTGAAGGAGATCATCGTGCTGTCCAACGGCGAGAAGATGCCGCCTGCCGACATGGAAGCGGCCATCCTGCACGATCCGCTGATCGACCAGGTGATGATCTACGGCGAGGGCCGCCCCTATCTGGTTGCGCTGGCGGTGCTCAATCCCGAGGTATGGCCGCAGGTCGCGGCCAAGGTCGGCGTGCGCTCGGACATGCCGGAATCGCTGACCGATACCAACGTGGAAGCCAAGGTGCTGCGACGTATCGCCCGCAACCTGAGCGGTTTCCCCGGCTATGCCAAGGTGCATCGCGTGCTGTTGCTGCGCGAGCCATGGACCATCGATAACGGCCTGCTCACGCCCAAGCTGAGCCTGAAACGCGACCGTGTGGTGGCGATGTACGGTCAACAGATCGAAGACCTGTACCGGGGGCACTGATGAACGAAGAGAACATTTCCCTGCCCGACCGCCAGCCCACCTTGCGCATGGCGGCGATGCCGTCGGATGCCAATTACACCGGCGACATCTTCGGCGGCTGGCTGATGGGGCAGGTGGATATCGCCGGCAGCATCCCCGCCGTGCACCGGGCCAGGGGCAGGGTGGCGACCATCGCGGTGAATTCGTTCGTGTTCAAGCAACCCATCTTCGTCGGCGATGTGGTGAGCTTCTATGCCCGAATCGTTAAGGTGGGGACGACCTCGATCACCGTGGACGTCGAGGTCTTTGTGCAGCGCGACCCGGAGAATCCCACCTGCCACAAGGTGACCGAAGCGACGCTGACCTATGTCGCCGTCGGCGACGACCGCAGGCCGCGGCCGGTGCCACCCCAGGAACAACCAGTTTGATGTAGCTGTTTGTTGTGCAGTCGGAGCATTCATTTATTACTCAGGGAGAAAAACATGAAATCATACAAATCGTTGATCGCCATCTCGGTGGCGAGTGCGTTGCTGGCGATATCCGGCAATGCGGCAGCATCCGCTTTTGCCCTGATCGAGCAAAGCAGCGGATTGGGCAACGCATTCGCCGGCGGTGCAGCGGGCGCTGAAGATGCAGCCACCATCTTCTTCAACCCGGCCGGCATGACCCGGCTCAAGGGGGACCAGGTGACGGTGGCGGCCAGCTTCATCCAGCCCTCGATCAAGTTCTCCAATACCAACTCGACCGGCGCAGCCTTGCAAACCCCGGGCGGCAACGGCGGCGATGCCGGCGGCATGGTGGTGGTGCCCAACACCTACCTGGTGATGGAACTGCAGCCCGCGCTGCGCTTCGGTCTGGGCATCAACTCGCCGTTCGGTCTGCAGACCCAGTACGACCCCACTTGGATCGGCCGCTTCCAGGCGATCGATTCGCAGATCAAGACCGTCAACCTGAACCCTTCTCTCGCCTACGAGATGAACGACAAGATCAGCCTGGGCATCGGGCTGGACTACCAGCACATCACCGGCACCCTGACCAGCGCGGTGAACTACAGTGCACTTGCGGGCGGCGCTTTGGGTACGAACCTGGAAGGGGTGAGCGCAATCAACGGCAGCGACTCGGCATGGGGCTACAACTTCGGTGCCCTGTTCAACCTCACGCCCGATACGCGCGTCGGCGTGTCATACCGTTCCAAGATCAATTACAACCTGACCGGCACGGTCGCCTTCAGCAACGTTCCCGGCGCATTGGCGGCGCAACCGGCACTGCAGAACGGCAACGTGACGCTGCCGATCTCCATGCCCGACACGTTCTCGATCAGCGGCTTCCAGCAGGTGAACGACAAGTGGGACGTGATGGCCGATGCCACGCGCACCGGCTGGAGCGCGCTGCAGCAACTGGTGGTCAGTCGCACCAACGGCAGCGTGCTGCAGTCGACACCGGAAAACTGGACCAACACCTGGCGCTATAGCGTGGGCACGACCTATCACTACAACGAGCAATGGCTGGCCCGCGCCGGTGCGGCCTATGACCAGTCGCCGGTCGCCGATGCGTACCGTACCGCGCGTATCCCCGACAACAACCGCACCTGGTTGACCGTCGGCGGCCAGTACAAGGTGTCGGCCGCCAGCAAGATCGATTTCGGCTATGCCCACCTGTTCGTCAAGGACACCCCCATCGCCAACAACCAGACCGCAACGGGTGGCGGCAATCTGGTGGGTATGTACAGCAGCAGCATCGATATCGTGAGCCTGCAGTACGCCTATAACTTCTAACTGTCCGTTGTCGGCGGCGGGGGTTGAACCCTGCCGCCTGTTTTGCAATTCTTGAGTGGGAGTATCGCGATGAGCAGTCATCTGAAGGTTCGCAAGGTTGCCGTGCTCGGTGCAGGCGTGATGGGCGCGCAGATCGCCGCGCACCTGGTCAACGCCAATGTCGAGACGCTGTTGTTCGAATTGCCCGCGAAGGAGGGCGACCCGAACGGCAACGTGAACAAGGCGCTGGACGGCCTGAAGAAACTCGAACCGGCTCCCATCTCAAGCCCGGCCAGGATCGCTTACATCCAGCCGGCCAATTACGATCAACACCTGGAGAAGCTGCGCGAGTGCGACCTGATCATCGAGGCCATCGCCGAGCGCATGGACTGGAAATCCGACCTGTACCGCAAGGTCGCGCCCTATGTCGGCGCGCATGCCATCTTCGCCAGCAACACCTCCGGACTCTCCATCAACCAGCTGGCGCAGGCGTTCCCCGAGAACCTGCGTCACCGTTTCTGCGGCATCCACTTCTTCAATCCGCCGCGCTACATGCACCTGGTGGAGCTGATCCCCTGCACGACAACCGAAGCGTCGCTGCTCGACCAACTGGAGACCTTCCTCGTCTCCACACTGGGCAAGGGCGTGGTGCGCGCCAAGGACACGCCCAATTTCATCGCCAACCGCGTCGGCGTGTTCTCCATGCTGGCCACCAAGCATCACGCGGCAGCGTTCAATCTCGGCTTCGACACCGTGGATGCGCTGACCGGCCGTTATCTCGGCCGTCCCAAGAGTGCCACCTTCCGCACGCTGGACGTGGTCGGACTCGATGTGTTTGCGCATGTGGTCAACACCATGCGCGAGAACCTGACCGAAGACCCGTGGCACAAGCACTTCGAACTGCCAAGCTGGTTCCAGTACCTGGTCGACCAGGGTTCGCTGGGACAGAAGACCAAGCGCGGCGTCTACCAGAAGATCGGCAAGGAGATCCACGTGCTGGATCTGCACACGCGGGAATATCGCCTGTCCGATGCCAAGGTGGACGACGGCGTGAAGGACATCCTGCGCGAGCGCGACTGGGCCAAGAAGCTCGCCGGATTGCGCAGCAACCAGCATCCGCAGGCACAGTTCCTGTGGGCGGTGTTCCGCGACGTGTTCCACTATTGCGCGCTGCACCTTGAGGCCATCGCCGACAACGCGCGCGATTTCGACTTCGCCGTGCGCTGGGGCTTCGGCTGGGACAACGGCCCGTTCGAGATCTGGCAGGCGGCGGGCTGGCAGCAGGTGGCCGGCTGGATCGCCACCGACATCTCCGCCGGCAAGGCGATGGCCGCCACGCCGCTGCCCGCATGGGTCACCGATCCGGCCCGCCTCGCCGTGCACGGCATGCATGGCTCCTATGCGCCGGCAAGCAACACCTACCAGCCGCGCTCCGCCTTGCCGGTGTACCGGCGCCAGCTCTATCCCGACCGCTTGCTGGGCGAGGTCAGGGTCTACGGCGAAACGGTGTTCGAGACCGACGAAGTGCGCCTGTGGCACAACGGCGACAGCATCGCCATCCTCAGCTTCAAGAGCAAGATGCACACCGTCAGCAACGAAGTGCTGGACGGCATTCTGCGCGCGGTGCACGAGGCCGAGGCGCATTTCAGCGCGCTCATCCTGTGGCAGACGGAACCGCCGTTCTCGGCCGGGGCCAACCTGCTGCAACTGATGCAGGGCATGCAGGAGCCGGCACCGGACGAAGGCCTGTTCGGCCGCTTCAAGCAGGCGGCCAGCCGCGTCAAATACACCATCGCGGGCGGCGGCGGCCTGGGCGAGATCGTCAATGCCGCCACCGGCAACGTGCCGAAAGTGGAAGCGGTGGTGGCCAAGTTCCAGCAGGTCTCGCAGCGCCTCAAATACGCGCAGGTGCCCACCATCGCGGCGGTGGACGGCCTGGCGCTCGGCGGCGGCTGCGAATTCTCCATCCACTGCACGCGCATCGTCGCCACGCTGGAAAGCTACATCGGCCTGGTCGAGGTCGGCGTCGGGCTATTGCCCGCCGGCGGCGGCTGCAAGGAGATGGCGCAGCGCGCAGCGGCGGAAGCACAACGCTTCGCCAACGACAACCGCGTCGACGTCTTCCCCTACCTGCGCAAATATTTCCAGAACATCGCCATGGGCGAAGTCGCCAAGAGCGCCGAGATGGCGCGCGAGATGGGCTACCTCAGGCAGTCCGACCGCATCGTGCTGAACCGCTTCGAGCTGCTGCACATCGCCAAGGAAGAGGCGCGGGCGCTCAACGCCACCGCCTACCGCCCGCCGCTGCACCAGCGCCAGATCGCCGTGGCCGGCCGCACCGGCATCGCCACCCTGCAGGCCGCGATGATCAACATGCTGGAAGGCAACTTCATCTCCGAGCACGACTACAACATCGGCAGTCGCGTCGCTGAGACCCTGTGCGGCGGCGATGTGGATGCGGGCAGCCTGGTGGACGAACAATGGCTGCTCGACCTGGAGCGGCGCAATTTCATGGAACTGCTGGCGCACTTCAAGACGCAGGATAGGATTGAGTACATGCTGAAGAACGGGAAGCCGTTGAGGAATTGAGTGTGACTATATGGGGCAGCAAATGAGCGATACAGACGACTTCTACCTGCAAGTGGCTTACGCTCTTTCTGGTTGCCAGCTTGTTGAACAGGAATTGAAACTATATATATCTGAAGCACTCGAGTATGTGCGGAAATGTGTTGGCAAGAGGTTGCCGTTCAAGATGGTTGGTCAAGACTACGAAGATGCCTCGTTAGAGCGCCTCATTCAAGCATTTCGTAAACTGACGAACAATGATGAGCTTGTTGATGAACTCAACAAGTTCAAGACCGAACGCAATTTTATTAGCCACAAGGGAATAGCTCATTGCCTCGATCCGATGGGGGATTTAGGAGACATTTGGGTGGCTGAGTTCATGCCACGTCTGCAAGCAGTTCAAGTGGAGGCAGAGCGTTTACGTCGAGCAATTCGCGAAGAAGGTGGTTCCTTCAAATGCCATCTCTATTTTGGGGAATTTCAGGAGTGATATGGAGTTGGCATCGCAACTGTTTTTGAAAGGCAGCGCATGGCGCTCGAGAGCCTGATTCGGAGGTGAAAGAAGAATGGCAATGCAACCATACAAAGGCAGCTGCCACTGCGGTGCGATCCAGTTCTCGTTCGAGGCCGAGCCTTTCATACACGGGATACGCTGCAACTGCTCGTTCTGTGCCAAACGGGGAACCATGATGCATCTGGTGCCGGGGGCGAAGTTCGATATCAAAGCGCAGGAAGGCTCGCTAGGTCAGTACCAGTGGGGCGCGAAGACGGCGAAGCATTATTTTTGCAGGAACTGTGGCGTCACCACTTTCAGCGAAGCGAGCAAATGGCCGGGGCAATACATCGTGAACCTCGGCTGCGTGGATGGCGTGGATACCTTTGCGCTGGAGACGAAGGTGTTCGATGGCAAGAATTTGCTGTAGGCAGGAAAGGAAGCAGGGATGCATGCGCTGGATGTAAGCGAAGCGGATTTTGAAGAGAAGGTGGTGGTGGCCTCGTACAAGCTGCCGGTGGTGATCGATTTCTGGGCGCCGTGGTGTGCACCGTGCAAGGTGCTGAAGCCCATCCTGGAAAAGCTGGCGGGTGAATACGGCGGCAAGTTCCGCCTCGCCAAGGTGAACTCGGACGAGAATCCGAATATCTCGGCCAGGTTCGGCGTGCGCGGGATTCCCGCGGTGAAGGCGCTGATGAATGGCAAGGTGGTGGATGAATTCACCGGTGCCTTGCCGGAAGGACAAGTACGCGAATGGCTGGAGAAGATCATTCCCAGTCCTTCCGAGGAATTGCGTCTTGCAGCGCAGCAACTGGCGGCGGCGGGGGAGGTGGATGGCGCGTTGCAGAAGCTGACCGAAGCCTCCGCGCTCGACCCGGCCAACGAGTGGGTGCGCGTGGATGCGGCGGAGCTCCTGCTGCACAAGGGCGAGATGGATGAGGCGCAGCGCCTGCTCGACAGCCTGAAGGATACGGATGTGCTGAAGGATGCGCGCGTGCTGCAGCTGAAGGCGCAGACCCGGCTGGCCGAGATGAGCGCGACCGGCGAGAGCGAGGCGGAGCTTGCCGCCGCGGTGGCTGCGGATGGCAACGACCTGGAAGCGAGGTTGAAGCTGGCCAACGTGCTGATCGCCGGCAACCGTCCTGCCGAAGGCATGGACCAGTTGCTGGAGATCGTTGCGCGCGACCGTACATTCAAGGACGACATCGGGCGCAAGACACTGCTCGATGTGTTCAACCTGCTGGGCGGCGGCGGGATCGTGCCGGAGTACCGGCGCAAACTTTCGGGGCTGTTGAACCGTTGAAGTACATAATGCAATCCAATCGTGAGGTAAAGCCATGAGCAAGCAGGTACAGGAAGCCTATATCGTTGCCGCAACGCGCACGCCGGTCGGCAAGGCGCCGCGCGGCATGTTCCGCAACACCCGTCCGGACGACCTGCTGGCGCATGTGCTGAAGAGCGTGCTGGCGCAGGCGCCGTCGCTCGATCCGGCCAGCGTGGGCGATGTGATCGTCGGCTGCGCGATGCCGGAGGCGGAGCAGGGCATGAACGTGGCGCGCATCGCCTTGCTGCTGGCCGGGCTGCCGAACACGGTGCCAGGCATGACCGTCAACCGTTTCTGTTCTTCCGGCGTGCAGGCGGTGGCGCTGGCGGCGGACCGCATCCGCCTCGGCGAGGCCGATGTGATGATCGCGGCGGGCACCGAGAGCATGAGCATGGTGCCGATGATGGGCAACAAGGTGGCGTTCAATCCGGCCATCTTCGAGAACAACGAGCATTACGGCATCGCCTATGGCATGGGGCTGACGGCGGAAAAGGTGGCGGAGCGCTGGAAGGTGAGCCGCGAGGCGCAGGATGCCTTTGCCCTGCAGAGCCACCTGCGCGCCATTGCGGCGATCAACAACGGCGAGTTCGAGGACGAGATCACGCCGTACCGCATTACCGACAATGTGCCGGACATGGCCACGCGCGAGGTGAAGATAAAGGTGCGCGAGGTCTCGCAGGACGAGGGCCCGCGTGCCGATACGTCGCTCGAAGCGCTGGGCAAGCTGAAGACGGTGTTCATGCAGAAAGGCTCGGTGACGGCGGGCAACAGTTCGCAGATGTCGGACGGTGCCGGTGCGGTGCTGCTGTGCAGCGAGGCGGCGCTGAAGCGCTACAACCTGACGCCCATCGGCAAGTTCCTCGGTTTCAGCGTGGCGGGCGTGCCGCCGGAGATCATGGGCATCGGCCCGAAGGAGGCCATCCCGCGCGTTCTGAAGCAGGTGGGGCTGAGCCTGGGCGACATGGGCTGGATCGAACTCAACGAAGCCTTCGCCGCGCAATCGCTGGCAGTGATCAACGATGTGGGACTGGATCCGGATATCGTCAACCCGCTCGGCGGTGCCATCGCGCTGGGTCATCCGCTCGGTGCGACCGGGGCGATCCGCACCGCGACGTTGCTGCACGGATTGCGTCGCCGCAAGCAAAAGTACGGTATGGTGACGATGTGCATAGGGACGGGCATGGGGGCGGCCGGGGTGTTTGAGGCGTTGTAAACCTGCCGCGCAACGATTTCCCGCCGTGTTTTCTTGAAAGCTCAGGACATGAAAAAGATATTGCTGATGGTTGGTTTGCTGTTGAGCTGGAACGCCAGCGCACTGGAGGTCGCCGGCGTGCAGCTGGCGGACAAGGTGCAGCTGGGCACCGCGAACCTGCTGCTGAACGGCGCCGGTGTTCGCACCAAGTTCTTCTTCAAGATCTATGTCGGGGCGCTGTACCTGCCGCAGAAGCAGACCTCGGGTGAAGTGATCATCGCGGACGAGCGCGAACACCGGATGGCACTGCATATCCTGCACGAATTGAGCAGCGAAAAATTCTCCAGCGGTTTCAATGAGGCGATCAGATCTAACCACACGCCGGCGGAGCTGGCTGCACTGGATGCACAGCTGAAGCAGATGGCACAGATCTTCGAGGCGATGAAGGAGATCAGGCCGGGCGACGTCGTCACGCTCGACTACCTGCCCGGCATCGGTACGCAGATCGGCGTGAACGGCAAAACGTTCGGCAGCGTTCCCGGGGCTGCGTTCAATCGCGCCTTGCTCGATATCTGGATCGGCAGCAAGCCGGTGCAGGAAGACCTTAAAAAGGAGTTGCTGGGTGGCTGAATCGATCGAACCTGCAGGGGCGAGAGAGCATTTCGATGTGGACCATGATTTCATCGCCCACCTGAACGGGGAATGCCTCGAATGGGCCTGGATGGACGGCGAGGCCTTGCAGCGCGCCATGCAGGCGCAGGGGGCGGACTGGTACGAGCTGGTGCAGCAGCGTTGCCCCTACCTGTTTGCGGCCGGCCCGGTCTTTGTCAGCGAGCTGCAGCTGCGGCAGATGTGCGAGGTGATCGCTGCGGTGCAGGAAGTGGTCGGCAAACCCGAGCCACATACCGAGCATGGCGTGTTCTACGGCTACGATTTCCATCTCAACGAGCAGGGCGTGCATCTCATCGAGGTCAACACCAACGCGGGCGGCGCCTTCCTCAATGCGCTGCTGATCGACAGCCAGCACGGCCTTTTCCTGTACGGTTCGGCAGTGGCCGAGGGACACCTGGAGCAGGTGTTCGTCGAGATGTTCCGCAACGAATGGCGCGTGGTGCGCGGCGATGCGGTGCTCAAGACCATCGCCATCGTGGATGAGCAACCGGAGTCGCAATATCTCTATCCCGAGTTCCTGCTGGCGCAGAAGATGTTCGAGAAGGTGGGCATCGCGGTGCATATCGTCGATCCCTCCGCGCTGCAGGCGCAGGGCGACGGCCTGTATCACGATGGCCAGCGCATCGACCTGGTCTATAACCGCCTGACCGACTTCGACCTGAAACAGCAGCCGCATATCCGCGCTGCCTGGGAGCAGAAGCAGGTGGTGCTGACGCCCAACCCGATGCATCACCAGCGCTATGCGGACAAACGCAAGCTGGCGCTGTTCACCGATGCCGATGCGCTGCGCGCGAAGGGCGTCTCGCAGGTCAGCATCGATGCGCTGCTGCGCGGCGTTCCGCAGACGCGCCTGGTGCAGGTCGGGGATGCCGCGCAGTGGTGGGAGGAACGCAAGCAATGGTTCTTCAAGCCGGTCAGCGGCTACGGCAGCAAGGGGGCGTATCGCGGCGAGAAGCTCACCAGGCGCGTGTTCGACGAGATCATGCAGGCCGACTACGTGGCGCAGCGGCTGGCCTTGCCCGACGAGCGCAAGGTCTGTGCCGCAGGGATCGAGCCGCAGTCGCTCAAATACGATGTGCGCTGCTATGTGTATGACGGAGAGATCCAGCTGGTCGCCGCGCGCCTCTACCAGGGGCAGACCACCAACTTCCGCACCCCGGGCGGCGGTTTCGCGCTGGTGCGCGAAGTATCCTGATTGTTACAGCGCTTATCTTCACAAGCGGTCGGGTTATCTAGATAGCTATCTAGATAGCCCGGCATATTGCGGTAGCGCCAGCATCGTCGCAGAATGGCTGTCCGACCTTGAGGTATCGGGTTGTCCTGGAAGAGGGCGATGATGATTGCGATTCCCAATCTGGCTTCACTGCGGCTCAATCTGGATGATCTGCTTTTCCATATTGATGAGGAGAACCTGCGCGTTCGCGCCGAGCAGCTCCGCACACGGATGACCGTGTATCTTCCGCTCGTGTTGAGCCAGGTCGCTTTGCAATTCCTGCTGGTCGTGTTGTTCTGGGAACATGCACCCCATCATTGGCTGCTTGCCTGGCTGGCTGTTTTCTATGCCTTGCACACCGTCGAGATCGTCAAGTGGGCCTTGCATCGAAAACGGTTGAATACGCTGCAGGAATGCCGCGACTGGAACATCCATTTCTCCGTCATTTCGCTTGCCGCCGGGGCCCTGTGGGGAACCGCCGCAGTGGCCTTCTTCCCCGACGACATCGGTTATCAGAGCCTGCTGATCTGCATCATGCTCGGGTTGGTGGCCGGTGCGGTCACCATGAATCCGGTGCACCCGCCGGCGATGTACGGCTATTTCTTCGGCATCATGATCCCGCTGATGGGGCGCGTGGCGTTCGAGAACGATACCATCCACTGGATACTGGTGCTGATGCTGGGCATATTTGCCGTCGTGGTGCTGCTCTCCGGGCGCGGGCTGAACCGGACCTTTTTATTGACGCTGCAGCAAGGGTTCGAGAATCTTTCCCTGCTGCAGCAACTGACGGCGCAGAAGCAACAGACCGAGGAGGCGCGCAGCCAGCTGGAGCGGGCCAATGCCATCCTGCAGGGCAACGAGCACAGGCTGGAGCAGATGGTGCAGGAACGCACGGCCCTGCTGCGGCAAAGGACCGAGGAGATGGTGGCGATCAAGGATACGACCATCCTGGCGCTGACCTCGCTGGCGGGAACGCGTGACAACGAAACGGGCAACCACATATTGCGCACGCAGCGCTACGTCCGCAACCTGGCAATACATTTGCGCGACCACCCGCGCTTCCGCGATTTCCTGACCAGCGAGAACATCGAGATGTTGTACAAGATCGCTCCGCTGCACGATATCGGCAAGGTGGGCATCCCGGACCACATCCTGCACAAGCCGGGCAAGCTGACGCCGGAAGAGTTCGAGATCATGAAGACGCACACCACGCTCGGCGGCAATGCGATCTCCGGTGCGGAGAACCTGACCAACGTGCGCAATAGCCCGTTCCTGATCGCAGCACGCCAGATCGCCATCGGGCATCATGAGAAATGGGACGGCAGCGGTTATCCGTTCGCGCTGCGCGAGGAGCATATCCCGCTGCCGGCACGGCTGATGGCGCTGGCGGATGTCTACGATGCGATGACATGCCGGCGCGTGTATAAATCGCCCATTGCCCACGATGAGGTGGCAGACGTGATCATCGACGGTAAAGGGAAGCACTTCGATCCCGATGTGGTCGATGCATTCATTGCGGCGATGGACGAGTTCCAGGAGATCGCCGCGCAATACCGCGACCGGGAAGTCAGTGCGGCGATCGCGCAGGCGGCCGTCTAGGGCAATCTCTCCGGCCCGCAAATCCCAAGTTTTCAGTTGTTGCAGATCACCAGCGGTATGCGTTGCCGACCGAACTGGCCGGTGAACTTGCCGAACTGTCCTGCCAGGGGCGTTCCGCAATGCGGGCATGTGCCGTTCTCGGTGAGCGCATAGTCGTTGATCCGGTGCCAGTCGCGCACGATGAGCGGGTGCTGGCAGCCGGAACAATAGGTGGTGCCTCCGCTCAGGTCGTGCACGTTGCCGGTATACACGTGCAACAAACCGGCAGCCTGGGCGATCCGGCGCGCTTCGGTGAGCTTTCCCGGGGGCGTGGGGGGGATGTCGGTCATCTTGTAGTCGGGATGGAAGGCGGTGAAATGCAGCGGCACATCGGTGCCAAGCTCGCGGGCGATCCATTCGCTCATCTGGCCGATCTCGTGGGCGCTGTCGTTGTAGCCCGGGATCAGCAACGTCGTCAGTTCGACCCAGACCGAGGTTTCCTGGCGCAGGTATTTCAGCGTATCCAGTACGGGTTGCAGGTGGGCGCCGGTCTGGCGGAAATAGAATTCGTCGGTGAACGCCTTCAGGTCGACATTCGCCGCATCCATCCTGGCATAGAACTCGCGCCGCGGCTGGTCGTGCATGTAGCCCGCGGTGACCGCCACCGTCTGGATGCCCAGTTCGTGGCAGGCGTCGGCGACATCCATCGCATATTCGGCGAAGATGACCGGATCGTTGTAGGTGAAAGCCACGCTCTTACACTCCAGTTCGGCTGCCGTGCGTGCGATTGCTTGCGGCGATGCCTGATCGGCGAGCTTGTCGAAGCTGCGCGACTTGGAGATGTCCCAGTTCTGGCAGAACTTGCAGGCGAGGTTGCAGCCGGCTGTGCCGAACGACAGGATGCTGCTGCCGGGATGGAAATGGTTGAGCGGCTTCTTCTCGATGGGATCGACGCAGAAGCCGGAGCTGCGTCCGTAGGTGGTCAGTACCATCGCGTCGTCGATGCGGCCGCGCACGAAGCACGCACCGCGCTGGCCTTCATGCAGCTTGCAGTCGCGCGGACACAGGTCGCACTGGATGCGGCCATCGTCCAGTTTGTGCCAATACCTGGCGGGATATCGTTCGGCGATGCCGATCGGCTCGTCCATCTCAGCGCACCCCGGCGAAATCAGCTTCGCGCCACTTGCTCACGGTATAGCGCGACAGCTTCACCTCATCTGTCCAGAAGTCGTCGGGCAGTCCGGCTTTGCGCTTGAGCTGGGCCATGAAATGGCGCGGCTGCTGAAGTTGTTCCCAGACTTGCGGCAGGAAGGTGCTGCGATGGCGGCCGTATTCGAAAATGACCCCGTCCACGCCGGGGCGCAGTTGTGCCAGTGCGTCGTGCTCGCCGCTGAATTTGATTGTTTCGGCCGCCGACAGCAGGGATACCTCGCATTCGGTCGCTTCCAGCTCGTGCCGGGCGAGGGGGTCGAAGCGGGGATCACGAAAGGCTGCGGCGAGGGCATTGCGATAGACGTCCTCGGCCAGCGGACGATGCGCCTGCAGCGAGCCGATGCAGCCGCGCAGCTCGCCATCCTGCGTCAGGGTGACGAAAGTCGCCCCTAATTCGTCCAGCCATTGCGCTTGTGGAACGGGCGCGTGCACTTCGCACAGCGCCTCGGTAATGGCGCCGCGCGCGATATCGATCAGTATTTTGCCGCGAGTCGTATCAGTCATGTTCCTCTCCAGAAATAAAGGCAATGGATGCATATCCAACCACCTTTAAATTAGACCCCGCAGTGTCGCCAGAGTTGCGCAGGTCGAGCAGTTGCGGCTGGAGTCGATGCCTGCGTGCGGCGAGGATCAGCCCGTTGATGGGGGTGGCGCCGCAGGCATGGTCGTGGGAAATGGGCTGCTGCAGGCCGAGGATGTCGTGGACGGTTTCGCGGTCGACGGCCTGTGCCGCTGCGTAGGGTAGGTAATGCGACAGGTCGGAACTGACGACGATCAATGTATCTTCTCCGCCCCAGACCTGTTCCAGCACTTCGGCCACTTCTTCCGCAGTTGCCATGCCGACTGCCAGCGGCAGCAGGGTGAAATCCTTCAGTACGCTTTGCAGGAAGGGCAGTTGCACTTCCAGCGAGTGTTCCTGCCTGTGCGCTTCGCGGCTGACGGTGATCTGGGGCAGGGATGCAAGGGTGCGCATCACATCGGTATCCAGCCGGATCTGGCCCAGCGGCGTATCGAAGGCATCTGCATCAGGTAAAGCCAGGCCGCGTACCGCGACCCGATGGGTGGGACCGAGCAGTACCACACGACGGATGCGCGGTGCGACGTCTTTCAATGCGGCGTAGGCGCTGGCGGCGATGGCGCCGGAATAGATATACCCCGCATGCGGACAGATCAGCGCTTTTGGATTCAGGGCGCGCGGCTGCGCCTCGTGCAGGTATCGCTGCACGTCTTGCGCGAGTTGCCGCGGATCGTCCGGATAGAACATTCCGGCCACGGCGGGTGAACGAACTGCTGGCATGGCTACCTCCAGTTTTCCATCTTTGTAATATGGAGACTGCGCTGGGTTAATCAAGCCATGGTCCTGACTATTCGGTCCGTGTGTCAATTTGCAGACAGTGTGACTTAAATCACTGAAATCGATGCGACGCTGGCGTAGTATCCGCGCATGTCCTCGTAACGGGATGGTATGGGGGCATGAAGCGAGATTCACACCGGGTTTTGAGTCATTCCGTATTCCTTTGGAGGCATTATGAACAAGCATGTCATGTTGTTGGGTTTGTCCGTCGTCGGTTTGTTGTCGGGAGCGGCTGCCGTGGCTGCCGATCAGACACAGACCAGGGACCAGACGCAAACCAGGGATCAGACACAGACGCAGACTCAGGATCGCACGCGGACACAGACGCAGGACCGGACGCGGCAGACCGTCGGCAGGGAGTTGATGACGCCGGAAGAGCGCCAGCAGCAGCGCGCCAAGATGCGCAATGCCAACACACAGGAAGAGCGCGAGCGGGTGCGCTCGGAGCATCATGAGGAAATGAAGGAACGCGCTAGGGAACAGGGCAAGACGATTCCAGATGCGCCCCCGGCCGGTGGTATGGGCGGAGGGATGGGAGGCGGAATGGGCGGAGGCGGGCCGCGCTAGGCTGCCTGTGCGGAATGAAAATGGCCTGCGACAGCGCAGGCCATTTTTTTATCCGCAACGCGAAACGGCGGCTATCGCAGCAGGTGTTTCACCAGCTCGCGTTCGCCCAGCAATTCGTTGTAGCTATCCATCATGTGCTTGCGGCCGAGCTCGCTGATGGGCAGGTCTTTCACGATCTGGTAGTTGCCGTTGCGGCAGGTGACCGGAAAGCCGTACAGCACACCTTCCGGAATCCCGTAGCTGCCATCGGAAGGCACGCTCATGGTCACCCAGTCGTTATGGTGAGAATGCAGCAGCCAGTCGTGAACATGGCCGATGGCGGCATTGGCGGCGCTGGCCGCACTGGAAAGACCGCGCGCCTCGATCACTGCAGCGCCGCGCTTCTGCACGGTCGGGATGAATTCCTTTTCGCTCCATTCTTCCCAGCCGTTCTGGCGCAGGATGTCGATCACCTTGCGCCCGCGCACTTCGGCGTGAGACAGGTCGGGATACTGGGTGCCGGAATGGTTGCCCCAGATCACCATCTTCTTGATGTCCTGGATCGGCTGGAACAGCTTCAGCGCGACCTGGGTGATGGCGCGGTTGTGGTCGAGCCGCATCATCGCGCTGAAGTTGCGCGGGTCGAGTCCGGGGGCATTCTTCATGGCGATCAACGCATTGGTGTTGGCCGGGTTGCCGACCACCAGCACTTTGACATGGCGCGCGGCGACCTCGTCGAGGATGCGCCCCTGCTCGGAGAAGATGGCGCCGTTGGCTTCCAGCAGGTCCTTGCGCTCCATGCCCTTGCCGCGCGGCTTGGCGCCCACCATCAGCACGACTTCGGCATCGCGGAAGGCGACGCGCGCATCGTCGGTGGTGATGACCTGCTGCAGCATCGGGAAAGCGCAGTCTTCCAGTTCCATCGCCACGCCGCGCAATGCCTGCTGTGCGGGGGGGATGTCCAGCAGTTGCAGGATGATTGGTTGTTCGCGCCCGAGCATGTCGCCGTTGGCGATGCGGAACAGCAGGTTGTAACCGATCTGTCCGGCGGCTCCGGTGATCGCGACTCGGATGGGTGCTTTCATGATGCCCTCTCTCGGTTGATGATGCTGTAGGCAGATTATGGACGACAGGATTATTAAATTTTCAGAATCCGATTATTAAATTTTCGTAACCGAAAATTTCACTCTCATCATAGTCCTTTTGCTTTTCACTCGCCAAGCGGAGGTGTACGATTGCGCCATTGGAATTTGGTTGTGGAAAAATAGAAATGAATAAGACACGCCCCAAACACCTGGCTCTGCACAAGATCAAATTACCTCTCCCCGGCTACGTTTCCATCCTGCACCGCGTCAGCGGTGCGGTGCTGTTCATCTCCCTGCCTTTGTTGTTGCTATTGCTCGACCAAAGCCTGCGTTCCATCGAAACTTACACCAACCTGACCGAGCATCTGGCCAGCCCGTTCCTGAAACTGGTCTTGCTCGGCCTGATGTGGGCCTTCCTGCATCACTTCTGTGCGGGGCTGCGCTACCTGGCGATAGATCTGCACCTGCTGCCCAGTCTTGCTGCGGCACGTACCAGCAGCAAGTGGGTGATGGCAGTCAGCCTGACGTTGACCATCGTGTTCGGGGTGAAGTTATGGTGAATCGCGTCGTGACCGGCGCGCACTACGGTCTGCGCGATTGGCTGGTGCAGAGAGTCACTGCTGCGGTGATGGCTATTTACAGCCTGGTTGTCGTGGTCTATCTCCTGCTGCAGCCGTCCTTCGGCTACGATATCTGGGCCGAGCTGTTTTCCGGCAACGTCATGCGCACTTTCTCGCTGCTGTTCCTGCTGAGTTTGTTCTACCACGCCTGGATCGGCGTGCGGGACATCGTGATGGATTACGTGAAGCCGGCGAGCGTTCGCCTGCTGATCCACGTGCTGGTCATTCTCGCACTGGTGCTGTACGCGATCTGGTCGGTGCAGATTCTTTGGGGACTTTGATGGCTTTGGCGAAAAGAACATTTGATGTGGTGGTGGTGGGCGCTGGAGGTGCGGGGATGCGTGCCGCACTGAGCTTGTCCGAGGCGGGCCTCAAGGTCGCGGTACTGTCCAAGGTGTTCCCGACCCGTTCGCACACGGTGGCCGCGCAGGGCGGCATCGCCGCTTCGCTGGGCAACGTCAACGAGGATAACTGGCACTGGCACATGTACGACACGGTGAAGGGTTCGGACTATCTCGGCGACCAGGATGCCATCGAGTTCATGTGCCGTGCCGCGCCGGAGGTGGTGTACGAGCTGGAGCATTTCGGCATGCCGTTCGACCGGCTGGACAGCGGAAAGATATACCAGCGCCCGTTCGGCGGGCACATGCAGGATTATGGCAAGAACCCGGTACCGCGCGCCTGTGCCGCCGCTGACCGCACCGGTCACGCATTGCTGCACACGCTGTACCAGCAGAACGTGCGCGCGAATACGAACTTCTTCGTCGAGTGGATGGCACTCGACCTGATCCGCGACCAGGACGGCGATGTACTGGGCGTGGTAGCGATGGAGATCGAGACTTCCGAGGTGATGATCCTGCAGGCGCGTGCCACGCTGTTCGCCACCGGCGGCGCGGGGCGCATCTTCTCGGCCAGCACCAACGCCTACATCAACACCGGCGACGGGCTCGGCATGGCGGCGCGCGCCGGCATCCCGCTGGAAGACATGGAGTTCTTTCAGTTCCACCCGACCGGCGTGCACGGTTCCGGCGTGCTGATCACCGAGGGCGTGCGCGGCGAGGGCGGTTATCTGGTGAACAAGGACGGCGAGCGCTTCATGCCGCGCTATGCGCCGACCGCCAAGGACCTGGCCAGCCGCGATGTGGTCGCGCGCGCGATGGCGACCGAAATCAAGGAAGGCCGCGGCTGCGGTCCGCACGGCGACCATGTGATGCTCAAGCTCGATCATCTGGGCGACGAGGTGATCCGTCACCGCCTGCCGGGCATCCGCGACATCGCACTGAAATTCGCGCATGTCGATCCGTCCAAGGCGCCGATCCCGGTGGTGCCGACCGCGCATTACATGATGGGCGGCATCCCGACCAACTACCACGGGCAGGTTGTCGCGCCGCACGGGACGGCGCCGGAAGACGTGGTGCAGGGGTTCTACGCGGTAGGCGAATGTGCCTGCGTTTCGGTGCATGGCGCAAACCGGCTGGGCTGCAACTCGCTGCTCGACCTGATCGTGTTCGGCCGCTCTGCGGCACGTCAGATCATCGAGGACCTGAAGAACAATCCGAACCCGAAACCCTTGCCCGCCGATGCGGCGGATCGCCCGCTGGCGCGATTGGCCCGTCTGGACAACCAGAAGAATGGGGAGCGGGTCGCGGAGGTCGGGGATGCGATGCGCAGGACCATGCAGGCGCATTGCGGCGTGTTCCGTTTCCCCGACCTGATGGCCGAAGGCGTGCAGAAGATACGCGAAGTGGCTGAGCGTGTGCGCGTCACCGAGATCAAGGACAAGAGCAAGGTATTCAATACGGCCCGCGTCGAGGCGCTGGAACTGGACAACCTGATCGAGGTCGCCCAGGCGACGATGACCGCCGCCGAAGCGCGCAAGGAGAGCCGTGGCGCCCACGCCAGGGAGGACTTCCCCGAGCGCGACGACAAGAACTGGCTGAAACATTCCCTGTATTACAGCGAAGGCCACCGGCTTGATTACAAGCCGGTACGCCTGAAGCCGCTGACGGTGGAATCGTTTCCGCTCAAGGCGCGGGTGTATTGACAGGACAACTGGCCCCGGCGAACTGATGGGTTTCCGGGGAGCCGGCCACAGGAGCGATGCGATGAAATTCAGGATTTACCGCTACAACCCCGACACGGATGTCTCGCCATACATGCAGGACTATGACCTGCACATGGATGCGGGTGATGCCATGCTGCTGGACGCGCTGATGCTGCTGAAGCAGCAGGACGATACGCTCGGTTTCCGCAAGTCGTGCCGCGAAGGGGTGTGCGGTTCGGATGCGATGAACATCAACGGGCGCAACGGCCTGGCCTGCATCACGTCGCTGTCTTCGCTCAAGCAGCCGATCGAGATCCGGCCCTTGCCGGGCTTGCCGGTCATCCGCGACCTGATCGTGGACATGGCGCAGTTCTTCAAGCAATACCACTCGATCAAGCCTTATCTGGTGAACAACGATCCGCCGCCGGAGACCGAGCGGTTGCAATCACCCAAGGACAGGCTGGAACTCGATGGACTGTACGAGTGCATCCTGTGCGGTTGCTGCTCGACTGCCTGTCCGTCGTTCTGGTGGAACCCGGACAAGTTCGTCGGCCCGGCCGGATTGCTGCAGGCATATCGCTTCATCGCGGATACGCGCGACCAGGACACGGCGGCGCGGCTGGACAATCTGGAAGACCCTTACCGCCTGTTCCGTTGCCACACCATCATGAATTGCGTGGATGTCTGCCCGAAGGAACTGAATCCGACCGAGGCCATCGGCAAGATCAAGGATATGATGGTGAAACGCACGGTATGAAGGAGCTGGAGCGCGTGCGCTGGCGTTGCCGGCGCGGATTGCTGGAACTGGATATCGTGCTGGGGCGTTTCGTCCAGCAAAGATATCCGGTGATGGACGATGAGCAACGCGCGGCCTTTGACGAATTGCTGGATCTGCCGGATACGGAACTATGGGATCTGATCACCGGCAAGAAAGAGCTGGCGCATGCGCATCAGGGCGTGGTGCTGGAGTGGCTGAAGGATGTTTGAACGAATCGAGGATCGAAAATGGAAAGCAAACGCATTGCAACACTGACTCTGGATGATGGACGTAGCGTTGAACTGCCTATTCTGTCCGGTACGCTAGGCCCGGATGTGATCGACATCCGCGCGCTCAGCAAGTTGGGCGTGTTCACTTACGACCCGGCATTCTTTTCCACCTCGAGCTGCACGTCCGAGATCACCTTCATCGATGGCGATGCCGGACTGCTGTATTACCGCGGTTATCCGATCGAACAGCTGGCGGAGAAATCCGATTTCCTGGAGGTCTGCTACCTGCTGCTGAACGGCGAGCTGCCGACGGCTGCCCAGAAGACGGAGTTCTCCAACAACATCACGCATCACACCATGGTGCACGACCAGCTTGCGCGCTTCTTCAACGGCTTCCGCCGCGATGCGCACCCGATGGCGGTGATGGTTGGCGTGGTGGGCGCGCTTTCCGCCTTCTATCACGACTCGCTCGATATCAACAATCCGCAGCATCGCGAGATATCGGCCAAGCGCCTGCTGGCCAAGGTGCCGACCATTGCGGCGATGACGCACAAATACAACGTCGGCGAACCGTTCATGTATCCGAAGAACAAGTTCGGTTTCGTCGAGAACCTGATGTACATGATGTTCGCCACGCCGGCGGAAGAGTATGTGCCGAATCCGGTGCTGGTCCGCGCGCTGGAACGCATCCTCATCCTGCATGCCGACCATGAGCAGAATGCTTCCACCTCGACGGTGCGGCTGGCCGGTTCGAGCGGTGCCAACCCCTTCGCCTGCATCGCTTCGGGCATCGCCGCGCTGTGGGGGCCGGCTCACGGCGGAGCGAACGAGGCGGCATTGAAGATGCTCGAGGAAATCGGCGATGTCTCGCGCGTTCCGGAATATGTGCAGGGCGTGAAAGACAAGAAATACAAGCTGATGGGGTTCGGCCATCGCGTCTACAAGAACATGGATCCGCGCGCCTCGGTGATGCGCCAGACCTGTTACGAGGTGCTGAAGGAGCTGAAGCTGGAGAACGACAAGCTGTTCGGGCTGGCGATGGAGCTGGAGAAGACCGCCCTCAAGGATTCCTATTTCATCGACCGCAAGCTGTACCCGAACGTGGACTTCTATTCCGGCATCGTGCTGCGCGCGCTGGGCATCCCGATCAACATGTTCACGGTGATCTTCGCCGTGGCGCGCACGATCGGCTGGGTATCGCAGTGGAACGAGATGATCGCCGACGCCGAGCACAAGATCGGGCGTCCGCGCCAGCTGTACCGCGGCTCGGTGCGCAGGGATTTTGTGCCGATCGCCAAACGTTGACCCAAGTGAGGTGGACCGTGAACGCACCGGGAAATGACTATCTGCAGATGATGCAGAACACTTCGATGTTATCCGGGGGCAACAATGCCTTCGTCGAGAGCCTGTACGAAGACTACCTCCGGGATGCGGGCTCCGTACCGGCAGAGTGGCGGGCCTATTTCGACAAGCTGCAAGCGGCGAACGCGCAGCACGATGTGGCGCATGGCCCGATCCAGCGGGGTTTCCTGCAACTGGGCAAACGCCAGGCGGAGACGCCGGTGCATGCCGACGAGACGCGTAAGCAGGCCTCTGTGCTGCAACTCATCAATGCCTATCGTTTCCTGGGCGTGCTCAACGCCGATCTCGACCCGCTGAAGCGCCACCCCACGCCGGATGTGGCGGAACTGAACCCGTCCTACTACGGCCTGGGCGAAGCGGACATGGATACTACCTTCTTCACCGGTTCGCTGGTGGGCGGTGCGCGCATGACCTTGCGCGAGATCTTGCAACGCCTGCGCCGCATCTATTGCAGCAGTGTCGGCGCCGAATACATGTATATCAGCAGCGTGCCTCAGAAGCGCTGGATCCAGGCGCGCCTGGAAGGCCCGGCGGGGGAACTGCGCTATTCGAACGAGATCAGGAAGCGCGTGCTGGAGCGGCTGACGGCGGCAGAAGGGCTGGAACGTTACCTGCACACCAAATATGTCGGACAGAAACGCTTTTCGCTGGAAGGCGGCGACACCCTGATCCCATTGCTCGATCACCTGTTGCAGCGTGCAGGAGAACAGGGGGTGAAAGAGTCCGTGATCGGCATGGCGCATCGCGGGCGCCTGAACGTGCTGGTCAATACGCTGGGCAAACTGCCCAAAGACCTGTTCGCCGAGTTCGAAGGCATCCACACCGAGCACCTGGCCTCGGGCGACGTGAAGTATCACCAGGGGTTCTCCTCGGACATCTCCACGCCGGGCGGGCCCATGCACCTCACGCTGGCGTTCAATCCCTCGCACCTGGAGATTGTCAATCCGGTGGTGGAGGGGTCGGTGCGAGCAAGACAGCACCGTCGCCTGGATACCAAGGGCAAGCAGGTGTTGCCTATCCTGTTGCACGGCGATGCGGCATTCGCGGGTCAGGGCGTAAACCAGGAGACCTTCAACCTGTCGCAAACTCGCGGCTACGGCACCGGCGGTACGGTGCACATCGTGGTCAACAACCAGATCGGCTTTACCACCTCCGATCCCCGGGATACTCGCTCATCGCTGTATTGCACCGATGTGGCGAAGATGGTCGAGGCACCGATCTTCCACGTGAATGCGGATGATCCGGAAGCGGTGCTGCTGGTCACCGAGATCGCGCTCGACTATCGCATGCAGTTCGGCAAGGACGTCGTGGTGGACATGGTGTGCTTCCGCAAGCTGGGGCATAACGAGCAGGACGAGCCTCTGGTCACCCAGCCGCTGATGTATCGCAAGGTCAATCAGCATCCGGGCACGCGGGCGCTGTACGCCGGCCGCCTGGTGGAGCAGGGTGTGCTGGCCGCGGACGAGCCGGATGCCATGGTCGCCGAGTATCGGCGCGCCATGGATGAGGGGCGCAATCCCATCCAGCCGGTGCTGACCGGGTTCAAGCAGGAATTCGCCGTGAGCTGGTCGAAATTCAAGGGCGGGGTCTCGTGGCGGACGCCTGCCGTGACCAGCCTGCCGCGCGAACGCTTGCAGCAGCTGGCGGAACGCCTGGTGGCGCTGCCGCAGAACTTCAAACTGCACTCGCGGGTGGAAAAGATCATTGCCGACCGCATCGCGATGGGCAAAGGAGAGCTGGCGCTGGATTGGGGGATGGCCGAGAACCTGGCGTATGCCAGCCTGGTTGCCGAAGGCTACCCGGTACGGCTGTCGGGCGAGGATTGCGGACGCGGCACCTTCTTCCACCGCCACGCGGTGCTGCACGACCAGAACCGCGAGCAATGGGACAAGGACCTGTTCATCCCGCTGCAGCATATCGTGCCGGATCAGGCCGACTTCATCGTGATCGATTCCATCCTGTCGGAAGAGGCTGTGCTGGGTTTCGAATACGGCTACGCCACCGCCGAACCGAACACGCTGACCATCTGGGAAGCGCAGTTCGGCGATTTCGCCAACGGTGCGCAGGTCGTCATCGACCAGTTCATCGCTTCCGGCGAAGCCAAGTGGGGCCGGTTGTGCGGCCTGACCATGCTGTTGCCGCACGGTTACGAAGGGCAGGGGCCGGAACACTCGTCCGGCCGCATTGAGCGCTACCTTCAGCTCTGTGCCGACTACAACATCCAGGTATGCATCCCCTCGACTGCTGCTCAGATATTCCATCTGCTGCGCCGCCAGATGCTGCGTCCCTACCGCCGGCCGCTTGTCGTGTTCACCCCGAAGAGCCTGCTGCGCAGCAAGGATGCCGCATCGCCGCTGAAGTGGTTCTCCGAAGGCACCTTCCAGACGGTGATGCCGGAAGCCGACACGCTGGATGCCGCCAAGGTCCGGCGCATCATCGTGTGCAGCGGCAAGGTGTATTTCGATCTGGTCAAACACCGCAGGGAAAAGGGCCTCGACAATATGGCCATCATCCGGCTGGAGCAGCTCTATCCCTTCCCGCACGACGAGTTCGCGGCACAGGTCGCGGCGTATCCGAATGCGACCGAAGTGGTGTGGTGCCAGGAGGAGCCGGGCAACCAGGGAGCCTGGCACCGCATCCAGCACTACCTGCTGCGCCACATGCGTGCCGACATGCGCCTGGATTACGCGCTGCGTCCGTCTTCGGCCTCGCCTGCCGCCGGCTATCTGGCGACCCATAACGAACAGCAGAAAGCGGTGATCGAGGCGGCCTTCCGTCCCGATCTCGATGTCAAGAACAAACCAGGAGCACACCATGAGCATCATTGAAGTCAAAGTCCCGCAGCTCTCCGAATCGGTCTCCGAAGCCACGCTGCTGACCTGGCAGAAGAAGATCGGCGAAGCAGTGCGGGAGGGCGAGAACCTGATCGACATCGAAACCGACAAGGTGGTGCTGGAATTGCCGGCCATCAAGAGCGGAGTGCTGAGCAAGATCATCAAGGCGGACGGCGCGAAAGTGGCCAGTGGCGAGGTGATTGCCCAGATCGATACCGAGGGCAGCGTCAAGGCCGCCGCCGCTCCTGCCGCACCTGCGGCGGCAGCGCCAGGCGCTGCCAAGGCACCTGCGCAGGCTGCTGCCGTGTCGCCTTCGGCACGCAAGCTGGCGCATGCGCACGATGTGGATGCGGCGAGCCTGCAGGGCAGCGGCCGGCACGGCCTGGTGACCAGGGAAGACGTGCTGGAAGCAGTACAGCAGACTTCCGCGACCGCGAGCCAGCCGGCTGTCGCGCCGGTGGTGGTGCCTGCGGGCGACCGCCCGGAGCAGCGCGTACCGATGACGCGCATCCGCCAGCGCATCGCCGAGCGCTTGCTGCAATCCCAGGCCAATGCCGCCATCCTGACCACTTTCAACGAAGTGAACATGCAGCCGGTGATCGAGCTGCGCAACAAGTACAAGGAGGCATTCGAGAAGAAGCACGGCGTGAAGCTCGGCTTTTCCTCGTTCTTCGTCAAGGCGGCGGTGCTGGCCTTGCAGAAGTTCCCGGTCGTCAACGCCTCGGTGGACGGAACCGATATCATCTACCACGGCTATTTCGATATCGGCATGGCCATCGGCAGCGAGCGCGGACTGGTGGTGCCCATCCTGCGCGACGCAGACCAGCTGTCGCTGGCGGACATCGAGAAACGCATCGCTGATTTTGCCGCCCGTGCCAAGGATGGCAAACTCACCATGGAAGAGTTGAGCGGCGGCACGTTCTCCATCACCAACGGCGGGGTGTTCGGCTCCATGCTCTCCACGCCCATCATCAACCCCCCGCAGAGCGCCATTCTCGGCATTCATGCGACCAAGGACAGGCCGGTGGCAGAGAACGGCCAGGTGGTGATCCGCCCGATGAACTACCTGGCGCTGTCGTACGACCATCGCATCATCGACGGGCGCGAGGCGGTGCAGTTCCTCGGCACGATCAAGGAAGCGCTGGAGTACCCGGGCCGCGTTTTGCTGGATCTGTAACATGCAGACATTCAAGGCATTCCGTATCTTCGACGACAACGGCAAATCGCAAGGCCGTTTCGTCGACCTGTCGCTCGACGACCTTGATCCCGGCGAAGTGGTCATCCGCACCCATTATTCCGGTGTCAATTACAAGGATGCGCTGGCCGCAACCGGCGCGGGCAAGGTCATCCGCCGTTTCCCGTGCGTGGGTGGCATAGATGCCGCCGGCGTGGTCGAGTCCTCGCATGACGCGCGCTTCAAGGTCGGCGACCAGGTGCTGGTGACCGGTTATGACATGGGGGTTGCGCACGACGGCGGTTTCGCCGAACGGGTGCGTATCCCGGGCGACTGGGTGGTTCCATTACCGGTCGGGTTGTCGCTGTTCGAGGCGATGGCCCTGGGGACGGCCGGCTTTACGGCGGCGCTGGCCATCCATCGCCTGGAGCAGAACGAATTGACGCCCGACAAGGGCAAGGTCGTGGTGACCGGAGCCACCGGCGGGGTCGGCAGCCTGGCGATACGCATGCTGTCGCAGCTCGGCTACCGCGTGGTTGCACTGACCGGGAAGGAACGCGAGCAGGAATACCTGAAATCGCTGGGCGCGAGCGAGGTGCTGCTGCGCAGCTCGGTCGACCTGAAGAGCACCCGCCCGCTTGAGAAATCGCAATGGGCTGGCGCACTGGATGCGGTCGGAGGCGACACGCTGGCATGGCTGGCGCGCACCATGCAGCAGGACGGCGCCATCGCAAGCTTCGGCAATGCGGGCGGCATCGAGCTGCATACCACGGTGTTCCCGTTCATCCTGCGCGGCGTGAAATTGCTGGGCGTGGATTCGGCAGCGACGGCCATGCCATTGCGCAAACAGTTATGGCAACGCCTAGCCGGCGATCTTCGCATCGACCGTTTCGACCTGGTCGCCCACCGCATCCCTTTCGCCGAACTGCCGGCGGCATGCTCAAGACTGATCGCCGGCGAGGCGCACGGACGCTCCGTCGTGGAATTTGCGCCGAACTAGAAACCGCTCGGTTATAATGCGCGCCCCTTGGGGCTTCCACGGCTCCATATGCGAAAGTGGCGGAATTGGTAGACGCACTGGATTTAGGTTCCAGCGCCGCAAGGCGTGAGAGTTCGAGTCTCTCCTTTCGCACCAAGGACTTACGATACTTTTCCATACCTCCGAATACCTGAAAATACCTCAAAAACGAGGCCATTTTTGCCGGATTTTGCCGGATCAAAAATCTTAAAAAGTATTAAAAGGTAGTTGCCTCAAGTCCGTCAAAAACTGGTGATGTTCATTCTTTGGGTTTGCGGCTTTTCTTGGCAGGAGCCGCAGGCAAAAGGCTGGTGATTTGCTGGTAACGCTCAAACAGGAAGGTGACGCGCGCAGCATCATCCTTGCCGCCTTTGTACTGGTAGGCGGCATCCACGGCCTTGTCGAGTGCGGCGTGCGCTTTAACCAATTCGGGTGGCATGGAGAGCGGATCGTACAGGTCGGCAAGCGAGGATTCTGGATAGAGGGCGCGGGCATCGAGGATGGCCTGCGCGGCAGCTTCAATGGCTGCATTGTGTTTGTCAGTCGGTGTATTCGGCCAAGGGAAGTTGTTATAGACGATCCCAATGGAATACTGGTAATCACTTTTCATTCGCCCGCAAACAGCTCTCATCCAGGCCATGTGCATTATCGATTGTAGTAAGCCAAAATCATAAAGCGAACCGTTTGGTATGAACTGCAATGTATTGTTGACGATGACATCGTGAGTTTCAAAACCTAACGGCATATAGATTCGTTTCTCGGAGGATACCTTCGGAATAACGATATAACTACCTTTAGTCGGTTGCCGGTTTTCTCCAAACAGCCAAGGCGATTTGGCTTTTTCGATAGTTGCCGATTTTGGGCTTGCAAGGCGAAAGTCTCGAACGGCTTCAACGCGTTTCAAAACAGCAGTCATTGCCCGAAGTTCGTTCGGTGCAATGCCTTCCATCCATAAGCACCAGCGCTTGCCGTTATTCAGGAAGTCATCTCCACCAAGGAATGGGCGAATCCATTTCTTTGCACTAGGTTCCTCTCGAATAAGTATGCGTTTATCTTCTTCGTTTAGTACAAGATTTCCATCATCAGTGGCTTCGTTTCCCTTTACCATTTCTGCCGCATCGCAGAAGGGCTTGGTGCGTTTCTCCAGCAGTACATTTTGCGCTTCCACAAGATATGGATTGATGCGTCTCAACGGCAGTGTGACAGGTTCGCCTTTGATATTGTTACCGTAATCAAAAATTGTGCACTGCCTGGGTTCAGTTAACCCGAAACCGACGATGACGCAATGCACGGCGGCCACGCCCTTACCTTCATTGCTCCACTTGAAAGTCCGATGGGCAAAACGGATTTTGATCCCCTGCGCCAAAAGGTAGCTCCACAGGATGCCGACTTGTTCCCCTTGGGTGATGCTATTGGTGGAGACGAAGGCGACCTCAATGGAGGGATTTCCTTGAATGTAGTTCGCCGCTTTGGCATACCAGCATGCCACATAGTCCAACACGCCCGCGCCTTTGACCTTGCCGAAGATGAGTTCCATATCGCTCTTTTGTTCGGCGTTTTGTTCCTTCTTGCCGACGAACGGTGGATTTCCCAGCACATAACTGCATCGCTCAGCCGGGATGACGGTATTCCAGTCGATTCGTAGTGAATTGGCGCAAGCGATGGTAGCGCTGTCGGTGAGCGGAATGGAAGGGCGGGTGGTGCCGAAGCGTTCAGCGGCTTCCATATTCATCTGGTGGTCGGTAATCCACAGTGCGACCTTGGCAATGTGTGCGGCGGCTTCGTCGATCTCGATGCCGTAGAACTGATTGACCTTGACGCGGCAGAGGTGCGACACATCAAGCAGTCCACCGCGACCCACGTTAGTCATGCCGATCTCGCTCATGGATTCGATGGTGTCCATTTCGAGTTGGCGCAGTTCGCGGAAGGCGATGACGAGGAAGTTGCCGCAGCCGCAAGCGGGGTCAAAAAATGTCAGCGTGGGCAGTTTGTCGTAGAAGGCTTCTAGCAGTTTTTTATTCTTCTTGACCTTGTTCAGTTCGGCACGCAGATCGTTCATGCAAAGCGGGTTGATGACGCGAAGAATGTTGCGCTCGCTGGTGTAGTGCGCACCAAGTTCGCGGCGCGATGCCTTACGATTGCTGCTGTCTGCGCCGTCCGGGTTGTGCTCTTCCAGGACACCCTGGAACATCGCGCCAAAGATGGCGGGGGAAATGCCGCTCCAATCCAGCTTGGCACAGGCGCTAAGTTGCTCGTGCAAGTCTGAATCGAATGAGGGGATGCGGGTGTTCTCGGCAAACAATGCGCCGTTTACATAGGCAAAAGCGGCAAGGGCTTCGTCGAGATTTTTCTGGCGCTGATCCTCCGGGGTGTTCAACACCTGGAACAGCTCGGCCAGCATGCGTCCGGTATCGCTTCCATCCTTGCGAGTGGCTTCAAGCAGTCGAAGGAAAATGCCGTTCTCGCCGAAGATGCCAGTATCCTCGGCAAAAAGGCAAAACAGCAGGCGGGTAAGCAGAACTTCGAGATCGCGGCCCTTGAAGTTGGAACGCAGCAGGGCTTCGTGAAATTTGCTGATGGCGTAGGCAGCGTTGCGGTCGGCTTCCGACTCTTCGATGTAGTCAGTCAGTTCGCTTTCAAGCAAGAACATGAACCAGTCAGCCTTCTTTGGCAGTTCTGCCAGTTTGCATTGGTGGTAACCACCGCCCGCTTGCAAGTCGTAAAGCCGGATGCGGGCGAAGTCGCTGGTGATGATGTAGCGCGGGCGCTCTTCTTCCTTGAGCGACAGAAAATATTCGCTGGCCTGATCGAACGCGGCATCGAGGTCTTTGCCTTTGCTCTTGTGTTCGATGATGAGCTTGCCGGGGATAAAGCTGTCGATGAAGCCCTGCGCGCCGCTGAGCTTCTTTACCGATTGTTCGTAGATGGTTGCGCTCTCTGCGCGAATGCCGAAGCACTCATAAAAACGCAGCCAGAAGGTTTGGGCTTGGCTGCGTTCATTGCTGGCGTGCTGCTGTTCCTTGGCGAATGCGGATAGTCGTTTGCGTATTTCGTTGCGGGTGAGTGCCATGCCTGCCTCGTTGTTATTTGAATTTTGCAGCAGGATTCTACGTGAACGCCTATCAATGCGCACCATCGACCGCCTGCCAGCCTAATAAAATCAGTGCTGCGCAGCATGGCTACCCGCAAGCCCAATAAAATCAGGGGCTGCAGCAGGGTGCGCACTGCGCAGATTTGCGCACCAGCAGCGCGCAATTAAGCAGTCGATGAAAATATTTTTTAGACAGGCAAATCGCTCTGGAAGCCCTGAAAAATAAGGCTGTTTTGATTCATACAGACAATTCAAGACATTGAATCTAAACGAAATAACGTTAAAAAGGTATTGACAGGGAGCTTGAGGGAATCTATACTGCGAACCAATCAAGTACCTCCGTTCCCAATTTAAATTCTTCGCCCGGCAATCCGGCTCGGCGATTCGGCAGTCGTAGCGACGGTACGACGAACGGCTTGATAGCGGCACTCTTTATACGGAAGCATTTATAAAAGAGTGCGAGTGCGGGGGTAGTAAATCCAAAAAGGCATACCGGGAAGTTGCCTGATTTTCTGAAAGGAAATCAGGCATGACCGTTTCTGACATTTTTAAAGGCCGCATCGCGGTCACACCTACGGAAGCTGGCTACGCAATTTTCGGCCAAGCTCGCCAAACCACAAACAACCAGCTTTGCAAAGGCAGCTTTCCACTGCCCGTCACCGTGATCTCGGGCAAGCGCATTGTGCTGGTTGATGACATCCAAAAATTTATCGATGAAGCGCGAGAAAAATCGTTAAAGCCCCGTCGTGGCCGCCCGTCCAAGGCCAGCAAAATTGCCGCAGCAGCGCAGCAAGAAGGGGGTGTTTAATGGACGCCGCCACCCTTCTCAAAATCATGCAGCTGCCCGCCAGCCTGTCCGGCGCGGCCTACCTCGAAGCCGTGAAAGGCACAAAAATCCGCAACCCGCGCGGCCTCGCGCTTCACGTCATCAAGCGTGAGGAGCGGCCAACGGCATACGTCAGCCTGGACGAAGAGCGCGATGAGGAAGACGGCTACAGCCTGCACGAAAAGCTTGCCGCGGCCGATCCGGCAGACCTGGTGGACTACATCCGCGCACGCACTGCCGAGTTTGACGATCAGATCGAAAATGTTTTTGACGAAGTGAGGGATGGAGGAAAGCAATACGGAGAGAGCCTCGGCCTGTCCGGCCGCAGGGGGCAGCAGATCATCCAGAAACAGGTCAAAAACATTGAGGAAGCCCGCAAATTCAAGGAAGGCGGCAAGGGGCAGGGTGGGTTGTTTGGCTTCGACGGGGAGGTGGTATGAAACAGAAGGGTTCTATCAATCGTAATTTCTATCGTCAGCCGCGTGTTCGCGCACTGGTGCCCGACTTGAAGCTTCTTTTGTCGGTTCTTTTTGTGAGTTGCGAAAGTCATATTGGTTGTTGGTTGCCTGCCGGGCTGGCCGACGATTCGGGTCTGTCGGACGAGGCATTGGCCGGTGGTCTGGCCGCGCTCGAAAAAGAAAAATTTATAGAAATCGACCAGGAAACCGGCGAGATTTTTTTGAACGATTTTTTCCGGAACAACACTTTTAAGACACCTCAGCGGGTAGGCCAGGCGCGGTCGGACTTCAATGTAATTGAGTCTGAAAAGTTGCGTAAAAAGGTGCTTGAAAAAATCGAGCTTTCCCCCGAATGTGGCCTCAAAAAATCTCATTTCGAAAATAATCAGCAACTTAACTTCCAAGGGGAAGGGGAAGGGAAAGAAGAAGGAAAAGGAGAAGAGAGAGAGCGTACGCGCGCGCGCGGGAGCGATCATGTTTCTTTTTCAAAAAACCAAAAGCAGTCATCAGCGGCGGCAATAAAAGAATCGGTTGAGCAGGCCGACGTGAAACAGATTCACGAAACTGGACTGACCATTAAAACAATAGAAGATCAATTATTGTCTGAAAAATTGGTCGAACAATATGGATTCGAAAAGGTTAAAGAGGCTGCAGTTCAAGTATTGATCGAGCAGGGTGCGGCTTGGCCGTCAGTTGCTGCAAAAAAGTTGAGCGGATTTAATCCGAATGAACGCGGCTCAAAAATAACAAAAGGAAAATGGGCGGGGTTTAACGATAAGAATTATTTAGAGGGGATCGGTGATAATTATTCTTTTTAATTTAATCCTGCGCTGACCGACTCCCGGCGCACAGCCCTCAGGGCGCCCGTGCGCAAGGGTGGTTCTGTACTTAGTCATCCGCACATCACCAAACCCGCCAAAACCTCGTTGGCGGGTTTTTCTTTACCTCACCAATACCAACCCCTCAACCGCGCTCCCCAGCTCTCCAAATCGCTTTGCTGAGGATGAGTTTTTGAGTTAACGCAGGTGCGTACGCAGGTGCGTTCGCATGTGCGTCAAAAGATTCGCTGCGCAAATTTCGCACCCCTGCACCTGTGAAACAGGTCGATCAAATTTCTGATCTTCCCTAACTTAAAGGAGCTTCAAAAATGAAAATGAATAAGACGGTTGTTGCATCGGCAGTTTTGGCAGGTCTTGTGGTTGCGAGCGGTGCGGTGCACGCCGCTGATCTGGGCGCGTATGCCGGTTGGGGCCTGGCGGCTGGGGACGGTGGTACATCCCAGCAACTGACGGTCGGGACCGGTATTGGCTCGGTCGGCGAGCGCGACACGATCACTTTTGCTACTGACGCGCGCCTGCTGAGTGCCGATGCCAAACACAATCGCGTCGGGAACGTCGGCCTGTCGGCCTTCCTGTCTACCGACTCCAGCGTCACCCCGTACATCCGCGTGTCCGGCGGTGGAACTGGAGCCGGGGTCGGGATGGGCGCAGTCGCACCAATCGGCGCGGGCTTCTATCTCAACTCCGAAGTGGCGGGCTACAACAACAGCCAGGTGCGCGGGATGCTGAGCTTTAGCGTGATCCGCCACTTCTAACCCCACAGCCCACCCTTCGGGGTGGGCGTCTCCAGGAGAAAAAAATCATGTTTGAAAAAGTAAAAAGCGGGCTCGAAAAAGGAGAGGTCGAAGTCTCCGAAACCCGGCAGCAGGTAATCGGGCTCGCCATCCTGCTGATCGTCGTCGTCCTGGCCTATTTAACCGGTCGCGGCGACGGGATCGAGGCTGCGCAGCGCGACAACGCCAATCTGCAACAGCTCACCCAAAAAGTCGAAAACCTCAAAAAGATAGTGGAAGAGGGGTGTCCGCGATGATCGTGCGCATCACTCAAATCGTCTTTCTTGCACTGGTCGTGTACTTCTTTGTCCACTCCACCAAGGCCAGCGCAGAGCCAATTCCAGCGGGTTTTGAATCGGCCTGCCGCAGCGTTGGCGGCGAGCCTTGGCAGAGCCGGAACGGCGAGCGGGTGGGCTGTCTGTTCGGTCGTGACTCGACTTTTATTAAAACCATCGAGTCTTTGAACCAGGCGCAGCAGCAGGCCGGGGAAGCGGCGGCATCGCTGGTATCTGCCGGGGCGGCGAGCATCAAAGAAGGCATCGCCGGGGGTAAGTGATGAGCGTCTGCATCAACTGCCAATACTCCATCGTCCCTGCGCAGCCCGTGCCCCAGGCCAAGTGCTGGAAGACCGGCCAGGTCGTGCAGATGTGGAAGCCGCACAACTGCACGCTCTACATTCAATCGCCAATCTTCCTGATTCGGGCGAGGCACAAGTCAAACCCGAAGCCGATTTGAATTTCGCAACCACCAACCTGTGAAACAGGTGGATCAAACGGATCCACCAAAACCAAAACAAGGAGCTTCAAAAATGAACACCGTTTCAAAAATCAAAGAGATCAACGACAACTACCAAGATCGTTTGTCCGAGTTCGAGAAGAATTTCATCGCGGACAACATCGCGCGCATCGGGAAGTGGGGCGACGACACGCGCTTCAGCGAGAAGCAGGTCGGCCTGGTGGATCGTATCTACAAGGAGCGCGTCGAAGAAGGCCGCGCGCCAGGCGCGAAGGGGGGTTAAATGACTAACCCCGCTCTCAAAATGTCACCCCAGGAGCGGCAGCAACGCAGCGCAGAAAAACGCGCTGCGGTGTTGGGCTTCCTCGCCAGCGGCGAGCAGTGGTCTACCCTCACCGTGCTGTCCGAGCTTTTGCGGACGAGCGAGCGGAACGCCCTGCGGCTGCTGCAAAAGCTGAACGAAGAGAAGCTGATAAAGGTGGACGACCGCGTGCTGCCGCACTTGCGGTTGAAGCTTTACGGCATCACCGATCATGGCCTGGCCGTGGTCGGCGCGGACGTGGATATGAAAGCGTTCGCCATCGGTCGGACCAATCCCAGCTTCGTTCAACACCACCTGGAATCGCAACTTGTTCGGATTCGCGCGGAGCAGACGGGCTGGTCCAATTGGACGCCTGGTAAGGTCTTGTTCACCGACAACTCAACCCGCCTCAAAAAGCTGCCCGATTCGCTCGCCAACAGGCCGGACGGGCGCAGGGTGGCCGTCGAAATCGAGAGGTTCGTCAAGTCGCCAAAGCGTCTGACCGACGTGGTGGGGCTGCATTTGCAGCAGATCGTGGCCGGGAAATACGACCTGGTGTACTACTTCACGCCTCATCCAGAAGCGCAGATGAGGGCCTTCAACAAAATCCAGTTCGTGACCATGGAAAATCAAAAAGTGAAGCTGAATGATTCGCACCGTGCCCGGTTTAAAGTCTTTAATTTAAGTGAATGGAAAGGAGAAATGTAAAATGCAAATCTCAGCGTCAGCACTGTTCTTTGCCCTCGTCACCGGCCTTTTGGGCGCGTGGCTCTTCCTGTGGCAGACCGATAAGCAACACCAGGATTTCCGCGTCACAGAAAGCCGTGTCGCCTGCGACAAGGCCCGATTTGATTCGGACTTTGCCGGAAGTTTTGGGCACGCTTCCCAGCAACAAAAGGACCGCGAGCGTGCGGCCTGCGGTGATGAGGCCGCAGTAGTCGCGGACAGGTCGAAGTCGGAAGAAGAAGCCCACAAACAAGGCCAGGAGCTCAAGAAATCCATCGAAAATGCATTGACCAACGACCAAGCCCAAGCGCAGGCGCAGCAGCAGGCAACACAAGCGGCGGCGTCGGCGGTGGCCGCAACAACCAAAGCTGCGGTGGCCGAGATCAAAAAATAATCCAGCTGGTAAGAACCTTCACGCCCAGGTCTTTCGACTTGGGCTTTTTTTTGCCGCTGCTTTTCAAATTTCGCCCCCCTCAACCTGCTCAGCAGGTCGATCAATTTTGATCCTCCGCAATTGAAAAAAGGAAATGAAAATGAATCTGAAAATGCTTATTGCCGCGCTTGCGCTGCTTGCTGCACTGACCGGTTGTGCCACGTCCAACCCGGTCGATCCTCACTTCGGAAATGTAAACGTCGACGGGACGGTGTCCAAAATCGCGGTTGGCCGTCAAAAAATCTCCTGGCCGGGTATGGATCATGCACGGTTCGATTCTCTGGAAATGACCATTCGACCGGGAGTGAGCTACGTAGTCCGTCCGTCCGTCCGCGGATTTTATACGGTTGCAGCTTGCGAAAATCCGAAATGCCAGGCTGATGTGCGAGGGTACTACTCAGTCGATGCCTGTCTCGGTCGCCACGAGTGCCAGGTGATGCCGCCCCGCGATCCCATCCGTCCAGAGCCTCGCGTTCAGAACTTTTATTTCTTTGACGAGCTGAATCCTACGAACGGACTGCCAAGGTAAGACCACCCACCGGCTCGCGCAGAGCCGGTGCCCAAATAAGGAGATTTGCAAATGAATAAGCTTTTGATGATCTTGCTGGCGCTGCTTGTTTCACAAAGTGCGCTTGCTTTCGATCAATTTTATGATCGTAAAACGCCGACCGGTACGGATCGCATTTGCATGGATCCCAAAAATAACGGTGGGGATCCAGCCGTGAATTCGATGAAGTATTTGGACTTCCTTGTGATTTTCAAACAATCAGATGACGACGGTTCATACACCCAGCGACTGGAAAACATTCGTCAGCTGGTGGGGCGGCGGCAGGCTGCAATCGAAGCAAGAAGGGCTGGCGGGAGCGCACAAACTGTACTTCTTCCCTACCAAAAAATGGATGGAGTTTGGGAAGTGCAAATCATCGGGAACGGACTAGAAGCCGGAATCACGGGAAGTATCCAAACCGCATCTTCATTCTATTTTAAATTCGCCGGGGATGGCGTCATGTTGGTTACTACCGAGCCTCCAACGAGGTTTTCCTGCTGGAATTTTGTCCATACGGAAGAAGAAGCGGAAGCCATGAAAAGATTCGGGCCACATCAACAAAAGAACAAGCTGGATTAATTGATAAAAACCCCGGCCACTCGTGGCCGGGAATGGAGATAGGAAATGATGAAAAAAATTCTGTATGCACTTTTGCTCTTGCCATCCGTTGCGCTTGCCTCGCCGCCCGGTGACTTTGGTCGTGAAATGAACGATCCACAGTCAAGCCTAAGCCACACCAGACAGGGGACGATTGACAGCTCGGGAGAGCGTGCCCGCGAGAAGTCGCGAAGTAAATCTCATGCCGAGCGCGATTCCACTTCGCGCGACCATCAAAAGTCGTTTAGTCGCGAGGTCAATATCAATTCTTTGCTGATCCAGATGTTTACCGCTCGATACGAGCAGCAGCACACCGGAACGGGTGAGGCGGGCGAGTATTTTGGACTTTGCAATACCTTTACAAAGATGATCTCCGACTATCCTACGGTCAATGAAACCGAGGGTGAGGTGGCAGGGCGCGCACAGGTGAATGAAGATTCAGGCAGAAGTGGTGGTTTGATGAGCAGACCTGCAGCCGGCCTGCAGGACGATCAATTAGCCCAAACGCCTTACGTCCGCCGCTATATCCAGTGTCGCATCACGGCAGGTGGATGGCTGGCCGAAGCTGGGAACCGGGCAGCCAGAACTCCTGCAAAAAGCGATTCGGAAATCCGCCAGATCATCGGCCAGGTATTCGCCCAAATGGACTCAGATGACCAGCTGTTTGAGCGTGTGCGTCAGCATGCACGCGATGTTTGGTCGAGCGTGAGCTGCACGAACTGGGTCGATGATTTTATTTTTTATAAAGGGCCGGACATCCAATGCGGCACGGTCGTTTTTGATTCCCACGGCTGGCAGATCGAGAATCGGCAAACCCTGTCTGCCGAGGCTATCGATGGGACCGCATACAAAATCAGCTTGAGCGACTCCGATAGCACGTCAACCAGCTCGGAAAACTCCCGCAGCCGAGAAGCCAAGGCGAGCGAAGGCAACCGATACACCACCTCCCGCTAGTCCAGCAGCATCCACAGGCCGGTTTCGACCGGCCTTTTTTTGCCTCTGCTTTTCAAATTTCGCCCCCCTCAACCTGCTATGCAGGTCGATCAAATTTCTGATCTACCAACCAATAAGGAGCTTAAAAATGAATCTGAAAAAAGTGTTTGCCGCCGCTGCTGCTGCTGTTCTTATTTCCCCTGGTCTGGCATGCGCCTCATGCGCCTCGGATGCTTTCGCGGATAGAGCCGTGGCGGTCTGCCAGAAGTCAATCACCGGCTGCGTGGCCGAGGAGAAGCAGGTCCGCAAGGTGGCGGGCTGGGTGGGAATGAGCGGTGAGGATTTTGATAAGCAGATGATCGAGCGTGCAAAAAATCTGAAAAGCAATAGTTTGGGAAGTCGGTTTGCAATTGCGCTCGACATTCTGTCTGAGGCATCCGTTAAGTCGCTAATTTTGGAACGAAAGGAATTTAGATAATGAGCCTGAAATTTTTAGTCGGCGCGCTCGCATTTCTGCTTGCCGCCTGCTCAAATCCGGTCACAAATTCGGCTGGCTCCGACCAGTCCAGCGCCAGCGGTTTCGAGTACATGATTTCCTGGACTAAGAAGCTGGTTCGCAGTTGGTCGGCCAAGGCAAGCCTGCAAGTCCCGGCGGAAGGAATCATCGCAGATGCGCTAATCGATCCTAAATTTGCAGGCGGGCGCATTGATGGTGCCGAGGTGCGCGAACTCGTTTTTAAAAAAGCCCAAAATAATGATTTCCAGAAGTACATGAAAGAGGGCGTCGGGCCGGGCTATGTTGCGACAAATCGTAAGGATTTGAAGCAAATCTTTGAGCCTGGCACGTATCTCCTGCCCGTCAGCGCCATCGTTTCCTCTTACCGCGGCTGGCCAGTCGGCATGATGGACATGAACGAGTTTGGTGAGCGCGGAGCGTCCGAAAACGAGAAGCTTTTTTACCTTGGATTTCAGGAAGCCGCTGTCGAATACACGAACTCTTTGTTCACCAAAATCGCGATGGAACTCAACAACGACGTTGGGGTATTGGAAGACCCTCAATCCGCGAAGCAAGCGATTCAGCAAATCTACAAATCCATCCCAAAAACCACGTTGGACAAGCTCTGGGTTGATGCTGTGGATCATGCAGCCGGCCGTGGGAGCCGTACAGTCGATTTGAACGGGAACAAGGGGGTGGATTGGATCGCAGGCGGCTCAAGCTACTCCGGCGGCCCGGACGGCCTCACCTGGGCAAAAAATGGTGTCGCATGGTTCGGTAAAGGGGCGCTGAGCGGCAAGCAATGGACCATCGGCCTTGAGTCTTCAATCAGCAAGTCCACCGATAAATCCAGCAGCGATTCGGAAAATGTTGGCGGCCAGACTGGCGAGAAATCTTCGGCAGGTGCTCAGCCCAAGTAACTGAAAAACTCCCGCCCTTTGGGGCGGGAATTTCGCCCCCCACCACCTGATAAACAGGTGAACGGTTCACCGAAAAACGAAAAGGAAAAATCGTATGACGTTGCATCAAATCTTGAAGCGTCGGGAAGAGGAAAGTGCGAAAGCTTGGGAGCGTATTTTCACCAAAAACAAACCTGATTTTATTGTTGCGGTGGGGGTGATGTTCTCTATTCTGGTGGGCTTTCTTTTTTACAAGTTGGCCTGCATTTTCGTCGAGCCGACCGACGAAGTTTTAATCGGTTCGATTGCATTCGCTCTGCTTTTTTTCGTAGTAATTTTGACCGACAGGTATGAGAAGTTTCGCAAAAACCAACGTGAAAAAATTGAAAGGAATTACCAATGAGCATCGAAAAACTGTTGAAGCAAAAAGAAGAGCTGGAAGCCAAAATCAAGGCGCACCAGCGCGTTCAAAAACTGAAGCTGTTGGCGCGCGTTTAAAATTACCCAGCCCTGCGCGTTGAATTTTACCCAGGCACTTTAGCCGCCGTTTTGGGCGGTGGCTGCGGATTAGTGTAGCTCAGTTTCACTGCTTTTGACTTCCGAGATGGCCGCGAAGGAATGTGGCCAACAGTACATTCCTTCACGGCTGGTTTCTTCAGATCGTCTCATCCTCAACGACAGCTTTCCCCCGCTTGCTTTGCTCCCTGGCCTTGATGCGCGTCTTGGCCGTTGCGCTGCTGTGCCGGAACCGATAGGACTCATTGCCGGTTTCGACGATATGGCAGTGATGGGTCAATCTGTCCAACAGTGCCGTGGTCATCTTCGCATCGCCAAATACACTCGCCCATTCGCCGAAGGTCAGATTCGTCGTAATGATCACGCTCGTATGCTCGTAGAGTTTGGATAACAGATGGAATAGCAAGGCACCTCCAGACTGACTGAAGGGCAGATACCCCAGCTCGTCAAGAATGATCAGATCCAGTCGCATCAACGCAAAGGCCAGTTTCCCGGCTTTGCCTGCGGCCTTCTCCTGTTCCAGCATGTTGACCAGATCAGCCGTCGAGTAAAAGCGCACCCGCTTGCCGTGCTGTGTGATGCCCGCAATACCGAGCGCGGTTGCCAGATGGGTCTTGCCAGTCCCCGTCCCGCCAATCAGCACGACGTTATGCGCCTGTTCGGTGAAGGACATGCCGGCCAGATCATCGATCAGGCTCCGATCCACCTTCGACTGCTCGAATTCGAAACCGGCCAGATCGCGATGCACCGGGAATCTGGCGGTATGCATCTGGTAGTTGATCGAACGCATGTGACGATCCGTATGCTCGGCCTGTAACAGGTGTTCGATCAGCCAGCGCGAGGTTTGCATGCCAACCGAATTGCTATCGGCGGCAATTTCTTCCCAGGCACTCATCATCCCGTACAGGCGCAAGCTTTTGAGTTCAGCGGCAACATCACGCATGATGCACCTCCACACCCAGGCGCAGACCGTCATAACGAACCGTGTCGGCAATCGGAGCCTCGTTCACCTCAAGGTGCGTTTCAACCTGCACCGGCGGCGGCGATGGCTTGAGCCGGTTCAGCACATTCTCGATATGCTCGACGCTGAAGTTGCCAGACTCCAGCACCAGTTCCACCGCAACAAGAACAGCCTCCAGTCGGTACTTCGGCACGACCGCCAGCACCTTGGCCATCACCCGGTCGCCGCCTTCGCGCTTGAGCAACAAGCCGCGCAATCGTTGCAGTGGCTCCGGCATATCGGCAAACGGTGCACCATTCCGCAGCGCGCCGGGCTTCCTTTCGATGATCGGAATGTAATGCTGCCAGTCGTACCGCGTCTCTTTGCGCCCGAAGCAGCGCGTATGGCTCGCCACCACCGCGTCATGGGCCACGAAGTCGATCCGTTCCGGGTAGGTACGGATGCTCACCATTTGTCCGACCAGTTCGCACGGCACAGAGTAACGGTTGCGCTCCTCGATCACCAGGCAGGTGCTGGCCACTTTGCCGATGGTCTCGACGTAGCCGTCGAACGGGGTAATCATGGGCATCAGGCTGGGTTGTTCCTGTTCAAGCATTTCCGCCAGTGTCAGGTCGAACTCCGGGTGCTTCAGCTCGCCCCAGAGTGACCGGCATTTCGCCAGTAACCACAGGTTGAGTTCGGCAAAGGAACCAAAGCGTTCTTCAACCGCTTCCTGCCAGATGCGCCGCCGGCTGTCCTGTACGTTCTTCTCGACGACGCCTTTCTCCCAGCCGGACGCGACGTTGCAGAAGTCCGGATCAAACAGGTAGTGCGAGGCCATCGCGGCAAAGCGCGTGTTGACGATGCGCGACTTGCCTTTCTTGACACGGTCCACCGCCGTCTTCATGTTGTCGTAAATGCCCCGGCGTGGAATGCCGCCCAGCGCGGTAAAGGCCCGCGTATGGGCATCGAACAGCATTTCGTGACTTTGGGTGGGGTATGCCTGCACGACAAATGCACGACTGAAGCACAGCTTGAAGTGGGCCAGCAGTATCTTGCGATAGACGCCGCCTATGACGATGTGTTCTTCGCTCCAGTCGAACTGGTGTGCTTCTCCCGGTTCGAATTGCAGCGGCACGAAGGCTTTCACTACTGCGGCACCTCCGTTTACCCGCCAGCGCCGGATGAATTCAGTGACTCGGCTATAGTCGCCATCAAATCCCAGCGTCTGCAGTTCGGCATATAGCTTCAAGGCCGTGCGACGCTCCCGCTTTGGCCTTCTGGCATCGACCTCCAGCATCTTCAACAACCGCTCGGCATACGGCGCGATCTTGCTGTCACAACTCACTCTGCGGTACTTCGGCTCAGTACCCTCCGGTGCCTTGAGCCACTTACGGATCGTCTTGCGCGTCAGGCCCGTACGCCTCTCGATTTCCGATAACGACAGCCTGTCCCGGTGATACAAACGCCTTACTTTACCCAGTATATTCATGGTGATCATCTCCTTGGTTTCTCCATTCCGAAAATCGGAACGGAGGAGGTTAATCACCTGGGTAATTTTCAGCGCGCAGAGGCTAGGTTTTCTGGGGAATATTCATCGCGTACCAACAAAGAAGAGACCTCCGGTAGCGATCAAACCGCTGCCTGGCACTGTCCGCTGCTGAGCGGGAAGCGGACATCCTCCCAACCTGCGCAAACAGCACTTCTAGCAAATCACCGCAGTCCGCTTTGGCCGAACAACAGTCCGCCAATTTGACAACAGAACGAACGTTCTCTAACATCATGCAAACCTCGAAACACTAGGTTTGCCATGAATCACCCCGTTTCCATTGAAGTGTCTCGCCCGGCAATTGGCTTGCAGCCAATCCGGCTGCCTATCTTTAGCCATAAGGTTGCGGCGGGCTTTCCATCCCCGGCCGACGACTACATTGAAGGCCGATTAAGCCTCGATGAGCACCTGATCCAGCACAAGGACTCGACATTCTTTGTCCGTGCCAAGGGCAACAGCATGACCGGTGCAGGCATTTTTGACGGCGATATTCTGGTCGTGGATAAGAGTCTGGATCCTTCAGCTGGAGACATCGTCGTGGCCGTGGTCGATGGCGAGTTCACTGTGAAATATCTCATCAAGCAAGGCGAGACCGTGATCCTCAAGCCTGCCAATGCTCGTTTCAAGGACATTGAATTTTCGGACGGGCAGGAGCTTCAGGTGTGGGGAGTGGTGACATCCACAGTGAAGCAGTTCCGGCGCTGATATGCCCTTAGCCCTGGTCGACTGCAACAACTTCTACGTCTCTTGCGAGCGGGTGTTCAACCCCAAGCTCGAAGGCCAGCCGGTCGTCGTGCTATCCAATAATGATGGCTGTGCTGTTGCGCGCTCCAATGAAGTGAAGGCGCTCGGAATCAAGATGGGTGAGCCGTGGTTCAAGATGAAGGATATAGCCGAGAAGCACGGCATCATCGCGCTATCCAGCAACTACACTCTCTATGGCGACATGTCCGCCCGGGTGATGTCCATTCTCTCCAACTTTTCGCCCGACCAGGAGATTTACAGCATTGATGAATCCTTTCTCGACCTGGCTGGCTTCAGGCCAGAGTCGCTGCAAGACTACGGCCAGCAAATCCGGAAGGCGGTAAGGCAAAGTGTTGGGATACCAGTATGTGTCGGCATAGCCGACAGCAAGACCTTGGCCAAGCTCGCCAACCATTGCGCCAAGAAAGGACTTGCCGGAAAAGATGGAGTATGTGACTTCGGACGGCTGGACAAAAGGCAGCTATCAAGTCTGTTTGCCGGCATTGAAGTTGGAGAGGTGTGGGGCATAGGCCGACGCATTAGCGCCAGATTGAGCGAGCTGGGCATAGAGACGGTCGAGGACCTCCGGCAAGCAGACCCGGAATACATCCGGCAGCAGTTCTCGGTCGTGGTTGAGCGCACGGTCAAGGAGCTCAACGGCATCCCATGCATCGAGCTGGAAGAGGCCAGCGCACCGCGTCAGCAGATCATGGTATCCAGATCGTTTGGCCAGCCGGTGACTACACTGGACGACCTTTCCGAATCGATTGCCTACTTCACCACACGCGCTGCCGAGAAGCTTCGGCATGATGGATCTGTAGCGGCCAATCTGTGTGTCTATATCCGGACCAACCCGTTTAAACCTGAAGAGCCTCAATACAGCCGCTCATTGATCGTGCCTTTGATTCAGCCGACAGATGACACCACCAAGCTGGTGCGTGCAGCGCTGGAAGGGCTCAAGGCTGCATTTCGCCCAGGCTTTCGCTATAAGAAGAGCGGGGTCCTGTTGATGGGCTTGCAGCCGAAGGGAGCGATTCAGGCCACCCTGTTTGATGATCCAGTCGCGCAGGCCAAGTCAAACTCCATGATGAAGGTCATGGACCAGATCAACAGGAAGATGGGGCAGGGGAGTGTTGCTGTGGCGGCTAGTGGCATTCAGAAGCGCTGGGCGATGAGGCGAAAGAACAAGTCGCCTGCATATACGACTGAATGGGGTGAGTTGCCAACGGCGAAGTAGAGCTACAAGGAATTCACTAGGGCAGCAAAACGGGGCAATCGATCTTACAGGTCGGCTGTACGTCAGATTCAAAGTGACTCGACCGATAGGTCGAGCCCCAAGCGCTCTCCCTCGCCGAGAACTGCTTTCCGAAGGCCTTTTTTGTATCGTTGCGCTGCCTCAAGGGGGCAGACAAAGCAGAATGAACGGAGTTTCGGAAGACCGTTGTCGCGTGCAACTAGCACTTTGAATATGTCACGATAAAACTCAAAGTGATCGTTGTTTGGCGACACCTTTAGTTCGTACGCAATACCATCAATTATATCGACGAGGTCGATGCGCTCGCGCAGTTGCCCGACCGGGTGCTCACGGACAAAGCGCCCCGGAAATGCCGCCTCAACTGCTGATTGCCAATCCGCAGTGATGATTGCTGCCAATTTATCACCAGTTCCCGCATCCCCGGTCATGCGCCAGTGTTTCTTGTGTACCTCTTGAGCGAAGTGAATTACTGAACTGCGAATAATCTGATTCATTTTGCGTCAGGTTCTTTTAACTTACCAAATGCAACGTTGTCTTTCACGTTCCACTCGTATTTATCGATAAGAGCATCTTTGATTGCATCATCAATCAGAACTATTAACCTTTTTGGTAAATTGGCGAAGTATAGCAAGCCCCACTTCTCGAATGCGTCTGTAGCTTCCATAAAGGCTAATCATCTGCCGAGCCCCAGGCAAATACTGCAATAGGAAGTCGCAACTAAAACACGTTACCCCAGCTTCTTTGCGATGTCAGTCGGGTTGAGGTGGGTGTACTTCCGCAATTCAGACAGCGTTTTGTGACCGGTGATGGACTGGACTTCAAACACGTTCAAGCCCTTCTCGAAGAGCCTGGACGTGCCCTCATGGCGCAGATCGTGAAAATGCAGGTCGGCGGCCCCAATGTCTGCGCGAGCAGCTTCCCAATCCCGGCGCAGCTGGGACTCGGTGATCGACCAGACTTCCCCCTTCTTCTTCCAGCCAAGCCCTTCAAGAGCCCGCATCGCAACGGATGAGAATAGGGTAGTGCGAGACTCGCCGTTCTTGGTGTCGCGCAGGATCGCCGAACAAGCTTTCTTGTTGATGTTCTCCCAGCGCAGTCCGAATATCTCGCTGCGCCTCATGGCGGTCTCTATGGCGATGATGACGAACGCCTTAGACTCACCCATCAATGTCTTCATCAAAGCCTCGTATTCGCCTTCGTGGAGTCTTCTCTCGCGTGGCTTGCCGTTCGATGGCAAGTCAATCTGGCCGGATACCGGGTTGGTGACCGGCAACCGCCATTTTCGAATCGCAACGCGGTACAGGTGGGAAATCAGGCTGGCGTATTTTCTTTGATTGTTTTCGCTGCCGCCTATCTCATCCAGGAATGCGAGCGCGTCATCGGGCGTTACTCCGTGGAACGGTTTCTTGGAAAGCGCGGTTCGTCTCGCTTTGCCAATCCTGAATTCTTCTGTCGATGCGCCTTTTTTGGCAGGGGTGATTTCTTTCAAGTAACGATCAAGAGCGTCATCCACCGTAAAGGACTTGATCGATTGTTTTTGGATGCGCGCTTTGAGAATGGCGGTCTCATGCACATCTAAAGATTGCGACAACTTGTGAGAATCGCGATAGATGCGTGCCTCTGATAGACTGTCGAGCGTCTTATCAAGCTTGTGCCCCTGCACCATCATCCGCACTCGAAACGAGTAGGGGCCTTCTTGATAAATTCCTTTTTCAATTCGTTTTGCCATGATGGATTTCCTGGTGGATTTGCCGGATTTTGCCGGGAAATTATTTGGAAATCAACCGAAAACGCCGCAGGCAATGGGTTTGGTGGCTTTTGCACTATGGATTTAGGTTCCAGCGCCGTAAGGCGTGAGAGTTCGAGTCTCTCCTTTCGCACCAGATCCCAGCAAATTTTCTCGGAAAAGCGTTTGCCATTGCTGCGCCAGATGAATTTTTTGTTATATGCGGGGTTTTCTTCGCATTTGAATTGCTGCCCCGGCGCTAAAGGGCTATATTGCCCTTCAGGAGCCCCAAGATGCCCAGCGATATACAAAACAAGCGCTCCATTCTAGACGCGCGTCACCACGACCCCTTTTCATACCTGGGGTTGCATCAGAACAGGTCCGGCTGGATCCTGCGGGTTTTTCAACCTCATGCTACCGAGATTGCCGTTTACGACGGCGAAGCGTGGCAGTCGCTTGAGCGCGATCCGTCCAATGGTTTCTATCACTGGCAAGGCAAGCGTGCACTACCGGTCCCCTGCCGCTTGAAAGTGAATTTCTTCAACCATGTCATCGAAGTGCACGATGCCTACAGTTTCGGCAGCAGCATCAGTGAGCACGACCTCTATCTTTTCTCGCAAGGACGCCTGGAGCAGGCGTACCGCATGCTCGGCGCCCATCACTTGGAACTGCAGGGTGTATGGGGAGTGCGCTTCGCGCTGTGGGCCCCCAATGCCGAGCGAGTCAGCGTGGTGGGGGACTTCAACGGCTGGGACGGGCGCATCCACCCGATGCGAGCCCTGGGCAGCAGCGGGGTGTGGGAAATCTTCGTGCCAGACATCGGGCTGGGCGAGTTCTACAAGTTCGAGATCCGCAACCGCCATTCCGGCGAGGTGTTCGTCAAGACCGATCCTTATGGCCTGAGCTTCGAGACGCGCCCCGGCACTGCAGCCAGGGTCGCGGTGCTGGATGGGTACCAGTGGCGGGATTCGTCATGGCAGGAGCATCGCGCCGGCCGCGACTGGATCCATCAGCCCTTGAACGTGTATGAGGTGCATGCCGGTTCATGGAAGCGGCATTGGGACGGGCGTTTCTACAATTTCCGCGAACTGGCGGACAGCCTTGTGCCCTATGTGCAGGAGATGGGGTTCACGCATATCGAACTGATGCCGATCAGCGAGCATCCGCTGGACGAATCCTGGGGATACCAGACGACCGGCTATTACGGCGTGACCAGCCGTTTCGGCACACCGGACGATTTCCGCTACCTGGTGGATTCCTGCCATATCGTCGGTATCGGCGTGATCCTCGACTGGGTGCCTGCGCATTTCCCCAAGGATGCCTTCGCGCTGGCGCGTTTCGATGGCACGGCGCTGTATGAGCACGAAGATCCCAGGCTGGGCGAGCACCAGGATTGGGGCACGCTGATCTTCAATTACGGCCGCAACGAGGTGCGCAATTTCCTGCTTGCCAATGCGCACTACTGGCTGAGCGAGTTCCACATCGATGGTTTGCGCGTGGATGCGGTGGCATCGATGCTGTACCTCGATTATTCGCGCAAGGCGGGAGAATGGTTGCCGAACAAGTACGGCGGCCGCGAGAACATCGACGCGGTGGACTTCTTCCGCGAGCTGAACGTGATGACCCATGAGCGATTCCCCGGCACCCTGACGCTGGCCGAGGAGTCCACCTCGTGGCCGATGGTGTCGCGGCCCACCTATCTCGGCGGGCTGGGATTCAGCATGAAATGGAACATGGGCTGGATGAACGACACGCTGGATTACATCGAACACGATCCGGTGCATCGCCGCTATCACCATAACAGGCTCACGTTCGGCCAGCTCTACAGTTACACCGAGAATTTCGTGCTGCCGTTCTCGCATGACGAGGTGGTGCACGGGAAGAAATCCCTGCTCGACAAGATGCCGGGAGATGCCTGGCAGAAATTCGCCAACCTGCGCCTGCTGTTCACCTACCAGATGACCTATCCGGGCAAGAAGCTCAATTTCATGGGCAACGAGTTCGCACAGGGGCACGAATGGAAGGTCGGTACGGAACTGGACTGGTATCTGCTCGGACGGGGCGAGCACAGCGGGGTGCAGTCCGCATTGCGCGATCTCAACCGCCTGTATGCCGGGGTCCCGGCACTGCATGAACTGGATTTCTCGCCGGAAGGCTTCGAGTGGCTGGATTGCAACGATGCCGACCAGTCGGTGTTGAGTTTCCGCCGCATCGCACGCGACGGTTCGTATGTGATCGTGCTGCTCAACTTCACCCCGGTGCCGCGTGTGGGCTACCGTGTCGGGATGCGGCACAAGGGATGCTACCGCGAGATATTCAATAGCGATTCGCATTATTACGGCGGTTCCAACATGGGCAACGGACTGGGGCTGGACACCTCGGACATCGCCTGGAACGGCGAAATGCAATCATTGGCGCTCACGCTGCCGCCGCTGGCCGGCATCGTGCTGCAAAGGACATATTGACGGACGACACCAAGGGGAGCTCATGTCTGCATTGACTCAATCCGCCGCCTGGCAAGCGTTGCTTGCACACCATGCCGCCAACAGGCAGCTTTCCATGCGGCAGCTGTTCGGCGACGATCCGCAGCGTTTCAGGCGCTTCTCGGTGCGTCTCGATGACATGCTGCTCGACTACTCCAAGAATCTGGTGACTGAGCAGACGATGGCGCTGCTGTTCGCTCTGGCGCGCCAGGCGGATGTCGAAGGCTGGCGCGACCGGATGCTTGCCGGCGAGAAGATCAACTGCACCGAGCACCGCGCGGTGCTGCACACCGCTTTGCGCGCAGCGGTGGATCCCCAGCATGCGCCCATCCTGGTCGACGGCCGGGATGTGCTGCCGGGGGTGCGGAGCGTACTGGAAAAGATGCGCGTCTTCAGCGAGAGCGTGCGCAGCGGCGCCTGGCGCGGGTATGGCGGCAAGGCCATCACCGACGTGGTGAACATCGGCATCGGCGGTTCTTTCCTCGGCCCGTTGATGGTGTGCGAGGCGCTGAATTCATATTCCGGCAGTCTGAAAACGCATTTCGTCTCCAATATCGACAGCACCGACCTGCTCGAAAAACTGGAGCCGCTCGATCCCGAGACGACGCTGTTCATCGTCGCCTCCAAGACCTTCACCACGCAGGAAACCCTGATGAATGCCCGCTCGGCGCGCGACTGGTTTTTGCGCAGCGCCGGCGATGTGAAACACGTCGCGAAGCATTTTGTGGCGCTGTCGACCAATGCGAAAGAGGTGACGGCGTTCGGCATCGATACCGCCAACATGTTCGAGTTTTCCGACTGGGTCGGCGGGCGATATTCGCTGTGGTCGGCAATCGGCCTGTCCATCATGCTGGCGGTGGGGATGGACAACTTCGAGGAACTGCTGCGCGGTGCCCATGAGATGGATGTGCATTTCAGCACTGCGCCGCTGGAACAGAACATGCCGGTGATCATGGCGCTGCTGGGGGTCTGGTACAACAACTTCCACGAGATCACCAAGCAGGCGCTGCTTCCGTATGACCATGCGCTGGAACATTTCGTCCCGTACTTCCAGCAGGCGGACATGGAGAGCAACGGCAAACGCGTGGATCGCAACGGCGTGCCGGTGGATTATTCGACCGGTCCCATCCTGTGGGGCGGCGTCGGCACCAACGGCCAGCATGCCTACTTCCAGATCCTGCACCAGGGGACGCAGATGGTCCCGGCCGATTTCATCGCCTCGGTGCAGACCCACTACCCGCTGGGCGAACATCATGCCACGCTGCTGTCGAATTTCTTTGCCCAGACGGAGGCGCTGATGCGCGGCAAGAACGAGGCCGAGGCGCGTGCCGAGCTGCAGGCGGCCGGCATGGACGAAGGGGCCATCGCCGCACTGCTGCCGCACAAGGTGTTCGAGGGCAACAAACCGACCAATTCCATCCTGTTCAGGCAACTGACGCCGCGCACGCTGGGGCGGCTGATCGCGCTGTATGAGCACAAGATCTTTGTGCAGGGCATCATCTGGAACATCAACTCCTTCGACCAGTGGGGCGTGGAGCTGGGCAAACAGCTGGCCTCGCACATCCAGGCCGAGCTGCGCAGCGGCGCCGAGATCACCGCGCACGATTCCTCCACCAACGGACTGATCGCCCATTACAACGCACTTAAATGAAGATACTTTTCGTCACCTCGGAAGCCCATCCACTGATCAAGACCGGCGGTCTGGCCGATGTCAGCGGTGCGCTGCCGGCCGCGCTGCAGGCGCTGGGGCAGGATGTGCGGCTGCTGCTGCCGGGCTATATCCCGGTGCTGGATAAACTGGACAGCAAGCGCACGGTCGCCAGCTTCGGGGTATTCCCCGGCCAGCCCGAGATAAGGCTGTTGAGCGCGAAGATGCCGCATACCGAAGTGCCGGTGTATGTGCTGGATGCGCCGCAATACTTCTGCCGCGTGGCCGGGCCATACCAGTACGAGCTGGGGGGCGACTGGCCGGACAATCCGATGCGTTTCGGCATGTTGTCCAGGGTGGCGGCGATGCTGGGCAGCGCGGATTCGCCCATCGCCTGGCGTGCCGATATCGTGCACTGCAACGACTGGCAGAGCGGCCTTGCGCCGGCGTATCTGCAACTGAACCGGGGCTCGCACGCCAAGAGCGTGATGACCATCCACAACATGGCGTTCCAGGGCAGCTTCGATCGCGACTGGCTGGCGCCGCTCGATCTCCCGCAATCCTGTTTCGATATGCATGGCGTGGAGTTCCACGGCTACTTGTCCTTCCTCAAGGCCGGGCTGCATTATGCCGACCGTATCGTGACGGTCAGTCCGACCTATGCGCACGAGATACAGACCACCGAGATGGGCTACGGCATGCAAGGCCTGCTTGCGGTACGTAACGGGGACGTGAGCGGTATCCTGAACGGCATCGACGAGCAGGAATGGAATCCCGCCACCGATCGGTATCTGGCAGCGCATTACGACAGCAGCGACCTCGCACGCAAGGCCGCCGGCAAGCTGGCGCTGCAACAACAGCTCGGGCTGGAAACGGATGCAAAAGCACCTTTGCTGGGCGTGGTCAGCCGCCTCACCTATCAGAAGGGGCTGGATATGCTGCTGGAAAGCCTGCCCAGATTGCTGGACGGCGGGGCGCAACTGGCGGTGCTGGGGAGCGGCGAGAGCGAACTGGAACGGCGCTTCCAGCAATTGGCACAGCGCTATCCCGAGCGCGTTTCGGTCACCTTGCGCTTCGACGAGGGATTGTCGCACCGGATCATGGCAGGAGCAGACATCTTCCTGATGCCGTCCCGCTTCGAGCCCTGCGGGCTGAACCAGATGTACGGGATGCGTTACGGTACGCCACCGGTGGTGCGCAAGACCGGCGGCCTGGCGGATTCGGTGAGCGATGCGCAGGAGAGCGACGGCACCGGCTTCGTGTTCGATGAGGCGGATCCGGCGATACTGTACCGCACCATCGTGCGTGCCATCGAATGTTACCGGGACGAAAAGAACTTCCGGCGGATACAGCTCAACGGCATGCGCCGCGATGTCGGGTGGGCAGGCAGTGCGCAGCGTTATCTCGATCTTTACCGGACGATGTGATGAAGAGGTGTTTGTTGGCTGACTAAAGGGGAGGAAGCATCATGGTTCAGGAAATGCGTTCACCACGATTCATCAGTGCTTTGACAAAGAATACCGTGGCTTTGGTGCTGGCGGGAGGACGCGGTAGCCGCCTGCATAACCTGACGGACTGGAATGCCAAACCGGCGGTGCAGTTCGGCGGCAAGTTCCGCATCATCGATTTTCCCCTGTCGAATTGCATCAATTCCGGCATCCGCCGCATCGGCGTGGTGACGCAATACAAGGCGCATACGCTGATCGAACACATCCAGAAGGGCTGGGGTTTCCTGCGCGGCGAGTTCAACGAGTTCCTGGCCTTGCTGCCGGCACAGCAGCGCATCCAGGAAGAGTGGTATCGGGGTACCGCAGACGCGGTATTCCAGAACATCGATATCCTGCGCGGCTACAATCCGGAATATATCGTGATCCTGGCAGGCGACCACGTCTACAAGATGGACTACGGCGAGATGCTGGCTTACCACGTGAGCAGCGATGCCGACATGACGGTCGGCTGCATCGATGTGCCGGTGGCCGACGCATCGTCGTTCGGCGTGATGACGGTCGACGACAAGGACCGTATCGTCAAGTTCGCCGAGAAACCAAGGAATCCCGCCGAGATTCCGGGCAAGCCCGGGCGTGCCCTGGCCAGCATGGGGATCTATGTGTTCAACGCCAGGTTCCTGTACGAACAGCTGATCCGCGATGCCGACACCAAGAAATCGACGCACGACTTCGGCCACGACATCATCCCTTACCTGATCGACCGCTATCGCGTTTATGCGCACCGGTTCGAAAAGAGTTGCGTCGGCATGAGCGACGGCGGCGGGGCCTACTGGCGCGATGTGGGAACCATCGATGCGTATTGGGAGGCCAATATGGAGATGGTCAGCGTGACACCGGCGCTGGACCTGTACGACAAGAGCTGGCCGATCTGGACCTACCAGGAACAATTGCCGCCGGCCAAGTTCGTCTTCAACGACGACGACAGGCGCGGCGTGGCGATCGATTCCATGGTGTCGGGGGGCTGCATCATCAGCGGTGCGAGGGTGCAGCATTCCCTGCTGTTCTCGGATATCCGGGTGGGCGCGCGCAGCGAGATCACCGATTCGGTGATCCTGTCCGGCGCGCGCATCGGCGAAGATGTGAAACTGGGCCGGGTGGTGTTGGACAATAATTGCGTGATACCGGACGGCATGCGGATCGGTTTCGATCAGGAGGAGGATGCGCGCCGCTTCCACGTATCTCCCGGCGGGATCACCCTGGTGACGCCGGACATGCTGGGCCAGTCGATCCACCATATTAGATGAGACTCTTCCGGGAAGGTCGAATGAACCGCCATGCCACAAAGTGACGCACTGCAGGCAGCAAGCAGGAAACTCCAGCTCATTCTGTGCTGGCACATGCACCAGCCGGATTACCGCGAATATCAGCGCGGGGAATACGTGCTGCCGTGGACATACCTGCATGCCATGAAGGATTACACCGACATGGCCTTCCATCTGGAGCAGCATCCGCAGGCCAGGGCGGTGGTGAATTTCGTGCCCATCCTGCTTGAGCAGCTGCACGACTACGAACAGCAATTCCGGAGCGGCGAGATCCGCGATGCATTGCTCAAGATGCTGAAGCATGAACGCCTGGACGAACTGGGGGATGAGCAGCGTCTGCACATCCTGGACAGCTGTTTCAAGAGCGACCATGCCAAGATGCTGAAGCCGTACCGGGCCTATCAGCACCTGTTCGACCTGCTGAAAGTGCTTGAGGGGCACGGTCGCGAGAATGTGACGTACCTGTCCGGGCAATACCTGGCCGACCTGCTGGTGTGGTACCACCTGGTGTGGATGGGCGAGAGCTTGCGGCGCAGCAGCGAACTGGTGGCGCGGCTGATGACCAAGGGCAGCCAGTTCACTTATGCCGAGCGCATGGAACTGTTCGGCCTGATCGGGGCCGTCATCGCCGACATCGTGCCGCGTTACCGCAAGCTGGCCGAGCGCGGGCAGATCGAGATATCTTCCACGCCCTATAACCATCCCATCATGCCGCTGCTCATCGATTTCACCGCGGCGCGCGAGAGCGAGCCGAATGCGCCTTTGCCGCAGGCGGTGCAGTACCCCGGCGGCCTGTCGCGTGTGCACGCGCACCTGGCCAACGCCATGGAGGGCCACCGGCAGAATTTCGGTGCGCCCCCCCATGGGATGTGGCCATCCGAGGGCGGCGTGTCGCGGGCCACACTGAAGCTGCTGGCGGAGCATGGCTGCGAATGGACGGCGACGGGGCAGGCGGTGCTGGCCAACAGCCTGTTGCGCGAGATGAACGACCATCCCTTGCCGGGCAGTTCCGGCTACCTGTACAAGCCCTACCAGGTCGACACCGGCGGTGCGCCGATCTACTGTTTCTTCCGCGATGACGGCCTCTCCGACAAGGTCGGCTTCGAATATGCCAAATGGAAAGGGGACGATGCCGCCGCCGACTTCGTCCACCACCTGGAAGAGATATTGCGGCATGCGCCGGATGAGGAGGAACCGGTGGTGACCGTGATCCTGGATGGCGAGAACGCATGGGAATACTACCCCTACAACGCCTATTACTTCCTGTCGGAATTATATGCGAAGCTGGAGAACCATCCCGACATCCGGACTACCACGTTCCATGAATGCGTCCAGAGCCTGAACGATCCGAAATCGAAAGTGACGGCGAGCAAGCTGCACCAGATGGTGGCCGGAAGCTGGGTGTACGGGACGTTCAGTACCTGGATCGGCTCTCCCGACAAGAACCGCGGCTGGGACCTGCTGTGCGATGCCAAGCGCAGCTACGATATCGTCATGGCGAGCGGGCGCCTGACCGACGAGGAGAAGCGCCTGGCCACCCTGCAGCTCGCCGACTGCGAAGGGTCGGACTGGTTCTGGTGGTTCGGCGACTACAATTCGGCACTCAGCGTCGCATCGTTCGATAACCTGTTCCGCCGCAACCTGTCCAATCTGTACCGCCTTCTCAAATTGCCGCCGCCGCTTGAGTTGCAGCATGTTATCAGTGTCGGCAGCGGCGATCCCGCCATGGGAGGAACCATGCGCCGATCCGATGGTATGTGATCATTGATGGAGTAGAGCATGGCCAAATCGATTTCGTTGTTACTCGGAGTACATGCCCATCAGCCGGTGGGCAACTTCACCTCGGTGCTGGACGAGGCGCATGTCCGTTGTTACGGGCCGTTCCTGCGCGTGCTGCATCGCTACCCCGCATTCAGGTTCGCCATCCACGTCAGCGGCTGGCTGCTCGATTACATGCTGGAACGCTACCCGGACGACATGGCGCTGTTGAAGGAGATGGTGCAACGCGGGCAGGCCGAACTGGTGGGGGCGGGTTATACCGAGCCGGTGCTGGCGGTGATCCCGGAGGCCGATCGACTCGGGCAACTGCAGCGCATGTCGAGCATGCTGGAGCACACCCTCGGGCAGCGCCCGCAAGGCGCATGGCTGACCGAGCGCGTGTGGGAGGCGACCGTGGTCCCTTCGCTGGCGGATTCGGGCATCCGCTATTCCACGGTGGACGATTACCATTTCCTGTGTGCCGGGAAAGAGGGAAAGGAGCTGGACGGCTATTACACCACCGAAGAGAACGGGCGCCAGCTCGACCTGTTTCCGATTTCGGAGGCACTGCGCTACCGCCTGCCGTTCTCGCCGGCGCAGGAGGTGGTGAGCTACCTGGAAAGCCTGGCGAAAGAGGAGGGGGAACCGGCGGCAATCTATTTCGACGACATCGAGAAGTTCGGCATCTGGCCCGAAACCTATCAATGGGTGTACGAGCGAGGCTGGCTCACCCAGTTCATCGAAGGCGTGCTGGCATCCGACATCATCAGGACGGAGCGTTATTGCGACTATCATGCCCGCGCAAAGACGCACGGCGTGGTTTATTTGCCCACCACTTCCTATATTGAGATGAACGAATGGACGCTGCCGGTTCCTGCGGCCCATCACTATGCCGACCTGGTGCAGGCGTCGAAATCGTCCGGCGATTTCGAACGCAACAAGGCATTCCTGCGCGGCGGCATCTGGAAGAACTTTTTCATGCGCTATCCGGAGTCGAACTGGATGCACAAGCGCATGCTCAGCCTGTCGCGACGCCTGCATGCCTTGCCGCAAAACGCGCAGACAGCGGAGATGCTCAATGCGTTGTACGAAGCGCAGGCCAACGATGCCTATTGGCATGGCTTGTTCGGTGGGCTGTACCTGCCCCATCTGCGCCGCGCCATCTACAATGCGATCGTCAAGCTGGAGGGATTGCTGGACGCGGCCGAGCCACGCCAGCCAATGCTGGCCACCGATCTCGATCTGGATGGGGACGACGAGATATTCCTGCAGAACGGCGTGTTGCAGGCGATCCTGCGCCAGGACGGCAATGCGGCATTGTGCGAATTCGACGCCTACCGCCTGAACCATAATTTTGCCGATACCCTGGCCATGCCGCAGGAGCATTATCACCGCAAGGTGCATGCCCAGCCGAGTGCGCATCCTGGCGGCGAAGGGATCGCCAATCCGCATGAACGCATGAGCAGGAAGCATGAGATCACCCCGGAGGACATGGCGATCGACGGACAGCAGAAGTCGATGTTCCTGGACAAGTGGCTGGCAGACGGTGCCGAGACCAGGCCGCAATACGTGCTGTCGGAGAGCGCCGGAACGGCGTCCGCAGCAACGTTCGAGGCAACCCTGGGCGACGGCAGGGTGCGCAAATCGGTGGTGCTGGATGGCTCACGGCTGTATGTCGCCTATCGATTCTTCGGTGTAGCGCGCGGTGTGTTCCAGGTGGTGGTCAATCTTGCCATGCCGAGCTGCGACGGTCCTGCCGGCCGGTTCAGGGTGGGCGGGGAGATCCAGGGCGGCTTCGGCCAATTGCTGCAACTTGCCGGGATGCAGCATGTCGTACTGGAGGATGCGGTGCTGGGCGGCAGACTCGAGGTTTCGGTGAGCCGTCCTGTTGCGCTCCATTCGCTGCCCAGTTTCAGCGTTTCGCAATCCGAGGCCGGGTTCGAGAAGATCATGCAGGCTGTCGTGCTGACATTCGATTGCATATTGACGAGCCAGACCGATACGCTGGAGTTCTGCATCGACGTCGCCTGAGCGGCCTGCCGATATTTTCACACTGGAAACGTAAATGAATACCGTCAACAAACCTTTCATTGCCAAGCATCCGAGTGTGCTGAAGATCCCGCCCCTGGGCATGGATGCCGGCGGGCTGGAAGAGGATTTCTGCCGTTACTTCAACCACACATTGGGTTGGGACAAAGCGATCGTCTCGTCGCACCATGTCTATTCCTCCTGCGCGCTGGTGTTGCGCGACCGCCTGGTGGAACGCTGGCGCCGGACCCAGCGGGCTTATGACGAATCCGGTTGCAAACAGGCGTATTACCTGTCGCTGGAGTTCCTGATGGGGCGCGCACTGGGAAACGCGCTGCTTAACCTGGAGTTGACGGGGGCTGGTGCCGAGGCGATGCGCAATCTGGGACTGGACCTGGAAGAGGTGCAGGAACTGGAGAGCGATGCGGGTCTGGGCAACGGCGGCCTGGGGCGGCTGGCCGCCTGTTTCCTGGATAGTTGTGCGACGTTGCAGTTGCCGGTGACCGGTTACGGCATCCGCTATGAGTATGGCATGTTCCGCCAGAAGATCGAGCAGGGGCGCCAGGTGGAAGAACCGGACCACTGGTTGCGCAACGGCAATCCGTGGGAGATCGAGCGGCCGGAATACGCGGTCAGGATCAAGTTCGGCGGACGCTCCGATTTCTATACCGATCCGGACGGCGATCTGCGCGCGCGCTGGATCGATACGCAGGACGTGGTGGCTGTTCCCTACGACATGCCCATCCCCGGCTATCGCAACGGCACGGTGAATACCTTGCGTCTGTGGAAGGCGGCAGCGACGGAAGAGTTCGACCTGGAAGAGTTCAATGCCGGCAGCTACACCGAGGCAGTCGCGGCGAAAAACGCAGCGGAACATATCACCATGGTGCTGTACCCGAATGATGCGAGCGAGAATGGCAAGGAGCTGCGTCTGCGCCAGCAATATTTCCTGGCGTCGGCGAGCTTGCAGGACGTATTGCGGCAATGGGTGCACAAACATGGCGACGACTTCTCGGATTTTGCGGAAAAGAGCTGTTTCCAGCTGAACGATACCCATCCGACCTGCGCGGTGCCGGAATTGATGCGCCTGCTGATGGACGAACATGGACTGGGCTGGGACGAGGCGTGGCACATCACTGCGGGCACCATGGCCTATACCAACCATACGCTGCTGCCCGAGGCATTGGAGCGCTGGCCGGTGGGCATGTTCGGACGCTTGCTGCCGCGCCTGCTCGATATCATCTACGAGATCAACGCCCGCTTCACGGAAGAGGTATCGCTGCGCTGGCCTGGCGATACCGATCGGCAGCGCCGCATGTCGATCATCGAGGAAGGCGATATCCCGCAGATACGCATGGCCTATCTGGCCGTGGTGGCGTGCCATTCGGTTAACGGTGTGGCGGCCCTGCATTCCGAGTTGCTGCAGCAGCATCTGTTCCGTGATTTCTTCGAGCTGTGGCCCGGGAAATTCAACAACAAGACCAACGGGGTGACGCCCCGGCGCTGGCTGGCTTCGAGCAATCCGCTGTTGAGCGCACTGATCGACCGCAGCATCGGAGAAGCATGGCGCACCGACTTGTCCGCTCTGGCGGCGTTGCGCGAGTTCGCCGACGACAGCGAGTTCCGCGCCGAGTGGCGCCAGATCAAGCAGGCAAACAAGCGGCGGCTGGCAGACACGGTCGCTCGCGATTGCGGCGTGGAGTTCGATCCGGCGGCGATGTTCGATGTGCAGGTGAAGCGCATCCATGAATACAAGCGCCAGTTGCTCAATGTGCTGCATGTGATCCATCTATATGATCGCATCAAGCGCGGCGATGTCGCCGACTGGACGCCGCGCTGCGTGCTGATCGGCGGCAAGGCCGCGCCTGGCTATGCCATGGCGAAACGCATCATCAGGCTGGTCACGGCAGTGGCTGAGGTCGTCAATCACGATCCCGCCACGCAAGGGCGGTTGCGACTCGCCTTCCTGCCCGATTATTGCGTCTCGGCGATGGAGGTCATCTGCCCGGCGGCCGACCTGTCCGAGCAGATATCGACGGCAGGCAAGGAAGCGTCGGGTACGGGCAACATGAAGTTCATGATGAACGGTGCCATCACCATCGGCACGCTGGATGGCGCGAACATCGAGATCCGCGAGGAAGTGGGCGAAAAAAATTTCTTCCTGTTCGGGTTGACCGCAGGTCAGGTGGAGGCGGCTCGGGGAAGCTACGATCCCGCTTCCATCGTCGCTGCCGATGCCGACCTGGCGCGGGTCATGCACCTGCTGGAAAGCGGACATTTCAACCTGTTCGAGCCGGGGTTATTCGACCCCATCGTCCAGTCCATTCTGAGCCCGAACGATCCATGGCTGACGGCAGCCGATTTTCGCGGTTTCGTGGACGCCCAGCGCAAGGTGGCGGAGGTTTATCGCGACCGAGAGCGCTGGACGCGCATGAGTATCCTGAATTCAGCAGCCAGCGGCAAATTCTCCAGTGATCGTACCATCCTCGATTACAACCGCGACATCTGGCAGCTGAGTCAAGTGCCTGCGCATGCCGAGTGAGCGGACGGACGGGCCTTCCCGTCCCGTTTCATGTATCATTGAGACCTGCGATATCCGATTTGTGAAGCCTGCTTAATTCAAAGGAAGTGTCAGTATGTCAAATGTAGAGACTTTGAGTGGATTGCAACGCCGTTTGAACGCATCCATCCCCCAACAACAATTGCGCGGCGAAATGGAAGCGCGCCTGAAGCGCATAGGCCGTACCGCAAAGGTGCACGGTTTCCGCCCGGGCAAGGTGCCATACAAGGTGCTGGAACAGCAATATGGAGCATCGGTGCAGCAGGAAGTGCTGGGCGAGAGCCTGCAGCGCTCGTTCGCCGAGGCTGCCATCTCCAATAAGCTGCAGGTCGCAGGCTATCCGCAGTTCGAGATCAAGACTGCGGATCTGAACGCACCGCAGATCGAATACAGCGCGACCTTCGAGGTCTATCCGGATGTCGTTATCGGCGACATCTCCGGCGAAACCGTCAACCGCGTCGTATTCACGCTGAGCGATGCCGATGTGGAGGAGACGATCAATACCATGCGCAAGCAGCGCGCCACGTTCAAGAAAACAGATCGTGCCGCGCAGAACGACGACCAGGTGCGTATCGATTTCAGCGGTACCTTGAACGGCGAGCTGTTCGAGGGCGGTACGGGCAAGGATTTCGCATTCGTGCTGGGGGCAGGGCGCATGCTGCCGGATTTCGAAAAGGCGATCGTCGGTATGAAGGCTGGAGAGACCAAGGCGTTCGACATGACTTTCCCGGCCGATTATCACGGCAAGGATGTGGCGGGCAAACAAGTCACCTTCACCATCACCGTGCATGCGGTCGAAGCGGCGCATCTGCCTGAAGTGGATGCCGAGTTCGCCAAATCCATGGGGGTGGCGGATGGCGATGTGGCCAGGCTCAAGGCCGAGATTCGCGACAACATCGGCCGCGAGGCGGCGCGCCGGGTGAAAGTGCGCAACAAAGACAACGCGATGGAGGTGCTGCTCAAGGTTGCAGAGCTGGAGGTGCCCCAATCCCTGTTGGAAAGCGAGGCGCAGAATCTGATGCACCAGGCGAGGCAGGATATGGAAGCGCGCGGCATCAAGCTTCCGAAAGGCATGCAGTTGCCGGCGGATCTGTTCGTTGAACGTGCGACCAAGCGCGTGAAACTGGGCCTGATTCTGGCTGAGTTGGTGAAGAAGCACAGTCTGAATGCGAAGCCGGAGCAGGTGAATGCACTGGTACAGGAATACGCCCAAAGCTATGAGCATCCGGAAGAGGTGATACGCTGGTACAACGGAGATCCTTCGCGTCTGCGCGAAGTGGAGAATCTGGCGCTGGAAGACAACGTGGTCGCATGGGTGATGGCGGGAGCCAAGGTCAGTGACCAGCCGACCACGTTCAACGAATTGATGGGGAGCAACTGAACATGCTGAATGATTCCACCAGGCAAACGATGGAACCGCAAGACATCGGCATGATCCCGATGGTGGTCGAGAGCAGCGGACGCGGCGAGCGTGCCTATGACATCTATTCGCGTCTGCTCAAGGAGCGCGTGGTGTTTCTGGTGGGCGAAGTCAACGACCATACTGCCAACCTGATCGTTGCGCAGATGCTGTTCCTGGAATCTGAGAATCCGGACAAGGATATCCACTTCTACATCAATTCGCCGGGCGGATCCATCTCTGCGGGCATGGCGATCTACGACACCATGCAGTTCATCAAGCCCCAGGTCTCCACGCTGTGCATCGGCATGGCTGCATCGATGGGCGCCTTCCTGCTGCAGGCAGGCGCGAAGGGCAAGCGTTTCGCATTGCCGAATTCAACCGTGATGATCCATCAGCCGCTGGGCGGGTTCCGTGGCCAGGCTTCGGACATCGAGATCCATGCCAAGTACATCCTGAGCCTGCGCGAGCGCCTGTATACCCTGATGGCCCAGCATACCGGACGCACCGTCGAGGAGATCGCGCGCGACAGCGAGCGGGACAACTTCCTGACCGCAAAGGAGGCGATGGAATATGGCCTGGTGGATCAGGTACTGGACAAGCGGGTTTAAGTAATTTGGTTGGCTGCCGATAATTTCGGAGCGGAGGTGCAAATGACGTCGGATAAGAACAAGGGTGACAAACTGCTGTACTGCTCGTTCTGCGGGAAGAGCCAGCACGAGGTGCGCAAGTTGATTGCGGGGCCGTCGGTGTTCGTGTGCGACGAGTGCATCGCGCTGTGCAACGACATCATCCGCGAAGAAACGCAAAGCAGCATCGGTGCGGAAAAGACCGACAAGAATGACCTGCCGGTCCCGCACGAGATATGCGCCAGGCTGGATGAATATGTCATCGGCCAGCGCCAGGCGAAGAAGATATTGTCGGTGGCGGTGTACAACCACTACAAGCGCCTGCGGAGCACGGATGCGGACGGTGTGGAGCTGGCCAAGAGCAACATACTCCTGGTGGGTCCAACAGGATCGGGCAAGACCCTGCTGGCGCAGACGCTTGCAAGGCTGCTCAACGTACCTTTCGTCATGGCGGATGCCACCACCCTGACCGAGGCAGGCTATGTCGGCGAGGACGTCGAGAACATCATCCAGAAGCTGCTGCAGGCCTGCGACTACGATGTGGAGCGGGCGCAGCGCGGTATCGTCTACATCGACGAAATCGACAAGATCTCGCGCAAATCCGACAATCCATCGATCACGCGGGACGTCTCGGGCGAGGGCGTGCAGCAGGCCTTGCTCAAGCTGATCGAAGGGACCAAGGCATCGATTCCTCCGCAAGGCGGACGCAAGCATCCGAATACCGAGTTCCTGCAAGTCGATACCAGCAACATCCTGTTCATCTGCGGCGGTGCGTTCGACGGCTTGGAAAAGGTGATCCGCAATCGTTCCGAGAAGGCCGGAATCGGCTTCTCGGCCAATCTGGCCAAGCGTGAAGACAGCAAGGATATTGGCGCAGTGCTGCGCGATGTCGAACCGGAAGACCTGATCAAGTTCGGCCTGATCCCCGAGTTCGTCGGCCGCTTGCCGGTGGTGGCGACCCTGGAAGGGCTGGATGAGGCTGCATTGATGCAGATACTGACCGAACCCAAGAATGCGCTGACCAAGCAATACCAGAAGCTGTTTTCGATGGAAGGTGTGGAGCTGGAATTCCGCGAAGGCGTATTGAATGTGATTGCCAAAAAGGCGCTGGCACGCAAGACCGGTGCGCGCGGATTGCGTTCGATCCTCGAAAATGCGCTATTGGACATCATGTTCGACCTGCCTTCGGAGGAGAACGTGAGCAAGGTGGTGCTGGACGAGAATAGCGCCGGCGAAATCAAACCCATCGTGATGTACGCTGATACGCCCAAGGTGGCGTAACGACGGCCCTGGCGGGCAGGACTTGAATTACGGGGTCCTGTCCCCATATCACCGTCACTCCCCAAACTTTGAGAGTCCCGAATCATGGCCGAAAACGATCCTATCTCTACATCAGCTGACCTGTTCCCACTACTGCCCTTGCGCGACGTGGTGGTATTTCCGCATATGGTCATTCCGCTGTTCGTCGGCCGAGCCAAGTCCATCAAGGCGCTGGAGGCAGCCATGGAGGCTGGCAAGAGCATCGTATTGGTGGCGCAAAAATCGGCTGCCAAGGACGAGCCGGCGACCGAGGACATCTATCGCATCGGCAGTATCGCCAATATCCTGCAGATGCTGAAGCTGCCGGATGGCACGGTCAAGGTATTGGTTGAAGGTACGCAGCGCGCCAAGGTATTGCGCATATTCGACGACAAGTCTCATCTGGATGCGGAAATACAGCCGGTGCCGATCGACGAGGAGATCGGGCATGAGGCGGAAGCGATGCGCCGCGCCCTGATCAACCAGTTTGATCAATACGTAAAACTGAACAAGAAGATACCGCCGGAGATCCTGACTTCGCTGGCGGGGATTGACGATGCCGGCCGTCTGGCCGACACCATCGCCGCGCACTTGCCGCTCAAACTGGAACAGAAGCAGGAAGTGCTGGAGATATTCGATGTGCGTCAGCGCCTTGAACACCTGCTTGGCCTGCTGGAGGCCGAACTGGACATCATGCAGGTCGAGAAGCGCATTCGCGGGCGAGTCAAGCGCCAGATGGAAAAGAGCCAGCGCGAGTATTACCTGAACGAGCAGGTCAAGGCGATCCAGAAGGAGCTGGGTGAAGGCGAAGACGGCGCGGATATCGAAGAGGTCGAGAAAAAGATCAAGGCCGCGCACATGCCGAAGGATGCGCGCGCCAAGGCGGAAGCGGAATTGAAGAAGTTGCGCCTGATGTCGCCGATGTCGGCCGAGGCAACCGTGGTGCGCAATTACATTGACGTGCTCGTCTCGCTTCCCTGGAAGAAGAAGACCAAGATAGATACCGATCTCAAGCATGCTGAAGATGTGCTGGAAGCCGATCATTACGGGCTGGACAAGGTTAAAGAGCGCATCGTTGAATATCTTGCCGTGCAGCAACGCGTGAGCAAGATGAAGGCGCCTATCCTTTGCCTGGTCGGCCCTCCGGGCGTGGGAAAAACTTCGCTGGGGCAGTCCATTGCCCGGGCCACCAACCGCAAATTCGTGAGGATGTCCCTCGGCGGCGTGCGCGACGAATCGGAGATACGCGGGCATCGCCGCACTTACATCGGTTCCATGCCCGGCAAGATATTGCAGAACATGAGCAAGGTCGGGGTGAAGAATCCGCTCTTCCTGCTCGATGAAGTGGACAAGATGGGCATGGATTTCCGCGGTGATCCCTCGTCCGCGTTGCTGGAAGTGCTCGATCCCGAGCAGAACCATACTTTTGTCGATCACTACGTCGAAGTCGAATACGACTTGTCCGACGTGATGTTCGTTGCCACTTCCAACAGCATGAACATCCCTGCGCCATTGCTGGATCGCATGGAAGTGATTCACGTCTCCAGTTACACCGAAGACGAGAAGGTCAACATCGCCACCCGTTACCTGCTGCCCAAGGCCATCAAGAACAATGGCCTCAAGGAAGAGGAGATCAGCGTTTCCGAAAGCGCGATCCGCGACATCCTTCGCTATTACACGCGCGAAGCAGGGGTGCGCAGCCTGGAGCGCGAATTATCCAAGATCTGCCGCAAGGTGGTGAAGTCGCTCTTGCTGAAAGGGCGCGACAACAAGGTTACGATCAATGCCCGCAACCTGGACAAGTATCTGGGAGTGCGCCGCTACAGCTATGGCATCGCAGAGAAGACAAACCAGGTCGGCCAGGTCACGGGTCTGGCATGGACTGAAGTCGGCGGTGAATTGCTGACCATCGAAACTGCCGTGTTGCCGGGCAAGGGCAAAACCACTACTACCGGCAAGCTGGGCGAGGTGATGCAGGAGTCGATTCAGGCCGCCTTGAGCGTTGTGCGCAGTCGTGCGCGGACATTGGGTATCGCCGAGAACTTTTACGAGAAGAGCGATCTGCATATCCACTTACCCGAAGGTGCGACACCGAAGGATGGCCCCAGCGCCGGTATCGGAATCTGTACCGCGATGGTGTCGGCCTTGACCGGCATCCCGGTGCGTGCGGATGTTGCAATGACCGGCGAGATCACCTTGCGTGGCGAAGTGTTGCCGATCGGCGGCCTGAAAGAGAAGCTGCTGGCCGCTCAGCGCGGAGGCATCAAGGTCGTGCTGATCCCGGAAGAGAACACCAAGGATCTGGTCGAGATACCTGATAACGTGAAAAACAAACTGGATATTCATCCGGTTAAATGGATAGAGCAAGTGCTGGAGATGGCGCTGGAGCGCACGCCAGAGCCGTTGCCGGAGCCGGAAGCAGTAGCGGTATCATCTCCCGCAGTGATAAGCGAAACAGGAGCATCGGCTGCAATCAAGCATTGACGCGGGTTGGCGCGGTGTCGGTATGCTTGGAAATTTTTTGCAATTGCTTGACCCACTCAAAAACCCTTGATATAAAGCCGCTGCAGGGCTTTCCTGTGTTCTCAACTAACAAGCAAAGGGGAATCGCGTGAGTAATAAATCTGATCTGATCGAAGCAATTGCAAAATCCGCTGACATTTCCAAGGCCGCTGCAGGTAGAGCGCTGGACGCGACTATTGAATCCATCAAGAAATCCCTGAAGAAGGGCGAACTCGTCAGCTTGGTTGGTTTTGGCACTTTCTATGTCGGTAAGCGTGCTGCACGAAACGGCCGCAATCCCCGCACTGGCGCAACGATTAAAATCAAAGCTGCGAAGGTTCCGAAATTTCGCGCTGGCAAAGGTCTGAAAGATGCTGTAAACTAGCAATCTTTGTCGGGTGCTTAGCTCAGCTGGTAGAGCACCGCCCTTACAAGGCGATTGTCGGCGGTTCGATCCCGTCAGCACCCACCAGAGATTGTTGGTTTTTAGGTTCATGGAGTGGTAGTTCAGTTGGTTAGAATACCGGCCTGTCACGCCGGGGGTCGCGGGTTCGAGTCCCGTCCACTCCGCCAAACAGAGGCGAACGAAAGTTCGCCTTTTTTCATATGGGATGTCCGAAGTGACGTTCCTTCTTTCGGGTAGGATGTTATGTTCGATTTCGTACAAGAGAAGAAACGGCTGGTGCAGATCGTACTGGCATTGATCATTTTGCCGTTCGCTTTCTGGGGTGTGGATTCATACCGTAAATCCGGCGGCGCTTCGCCACTGGCAACTGTTGACGGCGAAAAGATCGGGCAGCAGGAATTCGATAATGCGCTGAACCAGCAGCAGCAACGATTCCGCGAAATGGCAGGCGCCAATTTCGATCCCTCTTTTTTCGACAAGCCGGAAATCAAAACCTCGGTGCTGGACAGGCTGGTCACCCAGCATCTCATGGCGATAGAGGCAAGAAAAGCCGGCCTCAGTATCGCTGACGAACAGATCGGGCAAATAATCCTCAGCATCGGCGCTTTCCAGAAAGACGGGAAATTTGATCGGGGGCTCTACGAGTCCGTGTTGAAGGAAAAAGGCAAAACACCGGCGGATTTCGATGCGGAGATCCGACGCGCGCTGCTCATTCAGCAATTGACAGATGCCTATTCCCAGAACGGTTATGCCGCCAAGGCTGTGGCCGAAAACCTGATCCGTTTGAACGAGCAACAGCGCGTCGTGGCGGTTGCGAATCTGGATGCTGCCTCCTTCCTGAAACAGGTCAAATTGCCGGACAACGCGGTCAGCGATTATTACGACAAGAATTCCCAGGAGTTCCAGGTGCCCGAGCGTGCCAAGGTCGAATATGTGGTGCTTTCCGCAGATTCCTTGCTGTCGCAAGTAACGGTATCCGACGATGAAGCCAGGCAGTACTACGAGGAGCACAAGGCCGAATTCGGTACTCAGGAACAACGCCAGGCTGCGCATATCCTGATCGGCGTGTCCAAACAGGCATCTGACGCCGAGAAGCAGGCGGCAAAGGACAAAGCCGAGCAGGTATTGCAGCAGGTCAGGCAGGCCCCCGCCAAGTTTGCCGCATTGGCCAAGCAGTATTCACAAGACCCCGGTTCTGCGGCCAATGGCGGTGATCTGGGCATGTTCGGCCGGGGGGCGATGGTCAAACCGTTCGAAGATAGCGTGTTCAGTCTCAAGGTGGGGGAGATCAGCGGTTTGGTGCAGACGGATTTCGGTTACCACATCATCAAGCTGATCGCCGTGAAACCAGCCAAGGTCCAGGCATTCAGCGAGCTGAAGGGAATGATCGCACAACGCCTGAAATCCCAGAAAGCCGGTGACAAATTTGCGGAGCTGGCGGAGAAATTCAGCAATACCGTCTATGAACAGAGCGACAGCCTGAAACCGGCAGCGGAATTGGCGAAAGTCGCGGTGCAGCAGGGAACATGGCTGAGCAAGGGGCAGGCTCCGGCCGGCATATGGACGGATAAGGCATTGCAAGCGGTCTTTTCGGAAGATGCGCTGAAAAACAAGCGCAATACTGCGGCGGTGGAAGTTGCTCCCAATACCCTGCTGGCGGCACGCGTGACTGAATACAAGCCTGCAAGCATCCGTCCATTAGCGGAAGTTTCTGCCGGCATCCAGCAGAAATTGCTGCAAGCGCAGGCATCCGAACAGGCGGCGCAACAAGGCAAGAAGCTGCTGGAGCAGCTGCAAGGCGGAGAAAAAGCCAGCGTGGCGTGGAAGGCGGTACAGAGCGTCTCGCGTAACCAGCGCGGCACCATCGATCCCCAATTGCTGCAGGCGATATTCCGTGCCGACACGAGAAAACTGCCGGCTTATGTCGGGATTGCCGGTGCGAACGGCTATGTGCTGGCACGTATCGATGCAGTGAAGAACGACGCGGCCATCGATGAGAACAAGCTTGCGCGCTATGAACAGCAGATCCGCCAGATTACGGGTGAAGCTTTGTTGATGGCCTACATGGCAGATGCCAAGAAACGAGCCAGTGTCACGATGAAGAACTTTGTGGCGGATGCCAAGTAGCAAGGTTACGATTGCTGCTGTTCGAAAACGCCGCTCATCGAGCGGCGTTTTTTATTGCGGAAGGTCAGGCCTCCGTTGAGCCAAGCGCAGTGGTATTGAATCCTCCATCCACATAAGTGATTTCGCCGGTCACCCCGCTGGCCAGATCGCTGCACAGGAAAGCTGCCACATTGCCGACTTCCTCGATCGTGACATTGCGTTTGAGCGGGGCGTGTTTTGCGTTGTAGGAAAGCAGTTTGGCGAAATCCCCGATGCCTGCCGCAGCCAGCGTTTTGATCGGTCCGGCCGAGATGGCGTTGGCACGTATGCCTTTGCGGCCGAGTTCCATGGCCAGATAGCGCACGCTGGATTCCAGGCTCGCTTTGGCCATTCCCATCACGTTGTAGTGCGGCATGGTACGCACCGCGCCCAGGTAGCTCATGGTCAGCAATGCCGCCTTGTCGGATAAATATGGCAGGGCCATTTTGGCCATGGCCGGGAAACTGTAGGCGCTGATGTCGTGAGCGATGCGGAACGCCTCGCGACTGAAACCATCGAGAAATTGTCCGTCCAGTGCCTCGCGCGGCGCGAACGCGATGGCGTGGACGAAACCGTCGAATTGGGGCCAATGCTTGGCCAGTTCGCTGAACAGTTGTTCAATCTCTGTATCCGAAGAGACGTCGCAGGGAAATACCAGCTGGCTGCCGAACTCCTTGGCCATTTCCGTCACGCGTGCTTGCACGCGTTCACCCTGATAGGTAAAGGCGAGCTCGGCTCCTTCCCGATGCATGGCCTGGGCGACGCCATACGCGATCGAGCGATTGCTGATCATTCCCGTCACCAGAATGCGCTTGCCTGCCAGAAACCCCATATTAACCCCTTGTAATAAATTGATAATTTTCGATTATAGCTGCATCACCCTGCCAGCAGTATATAGATGGAAGCGGATTCATGGGGTGGGGCGGCGATGCTTGCCAATGAATGGATCGATGGTTGGATCTGTTGCGGCCGGATTGCAGATGGGGCTGCGCAGCTGATTTCCGTCAAGAGAACGTTCATTTGCGGTTCTGTTTGCGAAATTTGGACGGAGAACAGCGCCACGCTTTAGAAGTGCCGCCTTTAATCGTATATAATTTCCAACTATTCATTTCGGATACTCCCTTCATGCTGGAAGTTGGCAATCTCGCGTGCAGTCGCGGCGATCATCGCTTGTTTTCTGGATTGAGCTTCAGCTTGCATGCCGGGCAGATCATGCAAGTGCAGGGGGCGAACGGCAGCGGCAAGACCAGCTTGTTGCGCACGCTATGCGGCTTCATCACGCCGGACGAAGGTGAGATATGCTGGAACGGCAAGCCTGTCGGCGAGCTGGGCGAGGATTACTACGCCGAGCTGCAGTACATAGGGCACTTGAATGCCATCAAGGATGAATTGAGCGCGCTTGAGAATCTGCAGATGAGTGCCGGTCTGGCGGGTTACACGGTGACCGAGCAACAGGCAGTTACTGCTTTGAGGCGTATGGGTTTGCAACGCCGCGAGCACTTGCCGGTGCGGGTGCTGTCGCAAGGCCAGCGACGCCGAGTCGCGCTGGCGCGCTTGTTGATTAGCGACGCGCATTTGTGGATACTGGACGAGCCATTGACCGCACTCGATGTGGGGGCTGTTGGTTTGATGCAGGAACTGATCGGCGAACACTTGTCAAAAGGCGGCATGGTGATCTTTACCACGCACCAGCCCTTGCAGGTGGCAGGCGTGCAGACACGAGAGTTGGTCTTGTCATGAACAGGCTCTCGCTGTTCGGATTGCTGGGCCTGGTGATTCGGCGTGATCTGCTGCTGGCGATGCGCCGACGCGCAGATGTGCTGACCACCCTGGTCTTTTTTGTGATGGTGGCGAGCTTGTTTCCCCTGGGGGTGGGGCCGGAACCGGAGATGCTGCGCAAGATGGCATCCGGCGTGGTGTGGGTCGCGGCTTTGCTGGCCTCCATGCTGTCCTTGCCGCGCATGTTCTCGGCTGACTACCTGGACGGCACGCTGGAGCAGATGCTGCTTGCGCCTCAATCCCTCACTGCGCTGGTGCTGGGCAAGATCGTGGCGCACTGGATGTTGTCCGGCCTTCCGCTGGTGCTGATCGCACCGGTGCTGGGGCTGCAATTCGATATGTCGGCACAGGCATTGGGAATGCTGGTGCTCGCGTTGCTGCTGGGCACGCCGATACTGAGCATGATCGGGGCGGTCGGCGCTGCGCTGACCTTGGGATTGCGTGGCGGCGGCGTGCTGGTGTCGTTGTTGGTATTGCCGTTGTGCATACCGGTACTGATCTTCGGTGCGGGCGCAGTCGAGGCAGTGACCAGCGGGATGAGCGCAGTTTCCAACCTGTCGTTGTTGGGGGCGTTCATGTTGTTCGCTTTGGTGTTTACGCCGTTCGTGGCGGCGCAGGCATTGCGTATTTCGATGGAGTAGCGATTTGGCAATCAACTGGTTCAAATATTCGGCACCGACGACGTTTTATGGCCTGGCAGGCAGGTTGGTTCCCTACTTTGCATGGGCCGCCGCGATCCTGTTCATGCTCGGCCTGTATATCGGTTTCTTCGTTGCGCCGACCGATGCCGTGCAGAGCGAGGCCTACCGTATCATGTTCATTCATGTACCGGCCTCCATCCTCTCCATGTTCATCTATCTCGTCATGGCGGGTTACGCTGCATTGGGGCTGATCTTCAAGACCCGGCTTTCCGCCATGATGGCGCAGGCCCTGGCTCCGACCGGTGCACTGTTCGCTTTCATCTCGCTGTGGACGGGAGCGCTGTGGGGAAAACCGATGTGGGGTGCATGGTGGGTATGGGATGCACGCCTGACCTCCGAGCTGATCCTGCTGTTCCTGTATCTCGGTTTCATCGCCTTGCAGGCTTCCATCGAAGACTCGCGCCGGGCAGACAAGGCCGGCGCTTTGCTTGCCATCGTCGGCTCGGTGAACGTACCCATCATCTATTTCTCGGTCAAATGGTGGAACACACTGCACCAGGGATCGACCATCAAATTCAGCGGAACCAGCATGCATATCGCCATGCAGCAGGCGATGTTGGCGATGTTGATCGCCTGCTGGATGTATGCGATTGCAATGACGCTGGCGCGCGTGCGCAGCATCATCCTGGAGCGTGAGGCGAACACGACCTGGGTCAACGAATTGACCGAAATGAAGGTGCAGTCATGAGTTGGGCCGATTTTTTTGCCATGAACGGCTACGCCTTCTACGTATGGGGATCCTACGGTGCGGCACTGCTGGTATTTGCTGTCGAGATCGTCATGGTGCGCCACCGCAGGCAGAAAACGCTGCGCGAATTGCGCCTGATGCGCGACGAGATGGGTGAGACGGAACAGGGGAAGCGGTATGACGCCTAGAAAGAAAAGATTGTGGTTCATCGTGGCAGGATTGGCCTTGGTCGGCATTGCGGTCGGTCTGGTGCTGTATGCGCTCAAGAACAATGTCAGCCTCTATTTCACGCCGACCCAGGTTTACAACAAGGAAGCTCCGCAAGGGCGCAGTTTCCGTATCGGCGGACTGGTTGAGCAGGGCAGCTTGCAACGCGAGAAGGACGGGCTGACCGTGCGCTTCAACATAACCGATACCGTCAAGACGATGGCCGTGGTTTACAAGGGCATCCTTCCCGATCTGTTCAAGGAAGGGAAGGGCGTGGTTGCCCAGGGCAAACTGGAAGACGGCAACGTCTTCCATGCCGAAGAAGTGCTGGCCAAACATGACGAGAACTATATGCCACCGGAAGCCGCCGACGCATTGAAAAAGGCCAAGGCCGCCGAGTCTGCCGCAACACAGCCCGGCAATGGCGCATCCCCGGCATATCCCGCAGCTAAATAATTTTTGAGAGCCCCAGTATTATGATTCCAGAGATCGGTAATTTTGCACTCATCGTCGCCTTGCTGCTTTCCATCATTCAAGGCGCGCTTCCCATCATCGGGGCTGCTCGCAACAACGCCGTGATGATGTCCACTGCGCGCACATTGGCAACAGGGCAGTTCGTTATCGTCGCGATCGCAATTGGCTGCCTGGTCCAGTCGTTCATCGGCAACGATTTTTCCGTGCTGTATGTGGCAGAACATTCCAATTCGCAATTGCCGATCCAGTACCGTATTGCAGCGCTGTGGGGCGGGCATGAAGGCTCGCTACTGCTGTGGACATTCATCCTCACCGTATGGACGGTCGCGGTCGCGACGTTCAGCCGCCACCTGCCGCAAGAGATGGTCGCGCGCGTGATAGGCGTGATGGGACTCATTTCTGCTGGCTTCCTGCTGTTCATGCTGCTGACTTCCAATCCGTTCGACCGCCTGCTGCCCGCAGCGATGGATGGGCGGGACCTGAACCCGTTGCTGCAAGATCCGGGCCTGGTGATCCACCCGCCGATGCTGTACATGGGATATGTCGGATTCTCGGTGGCGTTTGCGTTTGCGCTGTCTGCGCTCCTGGGCGGCAAGCTCGATTCCACCTGGGCGCGCTGGTCGCGTCCATGGACCACGGTGGCATGGGTGTTCCTCACCATCGGCATCATGCTCGGCAGCGGCTGGGCGTATTACGAACTGGGATGGGGCGGCTGGTGGTTCTGGGATCCGGTGGAAAATGCCTCGTTCATGCCCTGGCTGGTCGGCACGGCGCTGATCCATTCCCTGGCGGTGACGGAGAAGCGCGGCGCATTCAAGAGCTGGACGGTGTTGCTTGCCATCGCCGCCTTCTCGCTCAGCCTGCTGGGAACCTTCCTGGTGCGCTCCGGCGTGCTGACCTCGGTGCATGCCTTTGCCACCGATCCCAAGCGCGGCATTTTCATCCTGTCCTTCCTGGTGGTGGTCATCGGCGCTTCCTTGCTGCTGTTTGCATGGCGCGCACCGAAGATCGGCCTGGGCGGCAAGTTCGACCTGATCTCGCGCGAATCCATGCTGCTCACCAACAATGTCCTGCTTTCCGTGGCTTCTGCCTCAGTATTCCTGGGGACACTGTATCCGTTGTTCATGGATGCGCTCGGTTTCGGCAAACTGTCCGTCGGTCCTCCCTATTTCAACACCGTCTTCGTGCCCCTGATGGTGCCGATGGTGATGATGATGGGCCTGGGACCGATCGCGCGCTGGAAACATGCCAACCTGCCGGACATCTGGGTGCGCGTGCGCTGGGCATTGGGGGCAAGCATGGTCGTGGCCCTGCTGTTGCCGCTGGTAATGGGCAAATGGACGCCGCTCATCGCACTCGGCCTGCTGCTGGCCGCCTGGCTGATCAGTACTTCCCTGCTTGATTTCCGCAAGCGTATCGCCGGCTCCGGCGAACTGTGGCAACGCCTGAGCATTCCCGCGCGCAGCTATTACGGCATGTTGCTGGCACACCTCGGCATTGCGGTGTTCATCATCGGCGTGACCCTGGTGAAAGGCTATGAAACCGAGCGCGATGTGCGCATGGACGTCGGCGACACGGTCGATGCAGGCGGATACCAGTTCCGTTTCGATGGCGTGATCGATGTGCCGGGCCCCAACTATGTAGCCTCGCAAGGGCGCGTGACCGTCACCAGGGGCGGTACGCTGGTGACCGAGCTGCATCCTGAAAAGCGCCAATACAATGCCTCCGGCATGCCGATGACCGAAGCTTCCATTCAGCCGGGACCGCTGGGCGACCTGTACGTGTCGCTGGGCGAGCCGATCCCCGGCACCACGGCTTGGGCGGTGCGCGTCTATATCAAGCCGTTCGTGGACTGGATCTGGGCCGGATGCCTGATGATGGCATTGGGCGGGATACTGGCGATCAGCGACCGCCGCTATCGTATACACGCACGTAAAACAACGACCGCTACGACTGGCGGCGAGCAATTGAAGGAGAAGACGGCATGATGCGATTCATTTTGCCCCTGGTGGTTTTCCTGGTACTGGCGGCTTTCCTGTATGTCGGATTGGGTCTCGATCCGCGCGAAGTTCCTTCGCCGCTGATCGACAAGCCGGCTCCCGCGTTCACCCTGACGCAATTGCACGATACCCGGAAGCAATTCTCCGTGCAGGAGATGAAGGGCAAAGTCTGGCTGCTCAACGTGTGGTCGTCCTGGTGTGTGTCCTGCAAGGAAGAGCACCCGGTGCTGCTGTCCTTGGCCGAGCAGAAGATCGTTCCGATCTACGGGCTCGACTACAAGGACAAGAAAGAAGATGCGGAAGCCTGGTTGCGCCAGGCGGGCGACCCCTACACGCTGAGCGCGATGGATATCGACGGCCGCGTGGGCATCGACTATGGCGTCTATGGCGTGCCGGAAACCTATGTCATCGATAAGCAGGGCATCATCCGCTACAAGCAGATCGGCCCGGTGACACGGGAAAGCCTGCAGCAGAAGATCTTGCCCATGGTCGCGGAGTTACAAAGCAAATGAGAACGTTATTGATCCTGCTGTTTTGCCTGTTGCCAGTCAGCGCCTTCGCCGGTGAAGCGAAAGACCTGGCTGCCGACCCCGTGATTGAGAAGCGCATGATCGGTTTGGCAGAGAATCTGCGCTGCCTCGTTTGCCAGAACGAATCGTTGGCCAGTTCGCATGCCGAGCTGGCAGAAGACCTGCGCCGCGAAGTGCGCGAGCAGATGCAGCAGGGCAAGAGCGACAAGGAGATCATCGATTATCTCGTGGCCCGCTACGGCGATTTCGTGTTGTACAAGCCGCCGGTGAAGAGCTACACCATATTGCTCTGGTTTGGCCCCTTTGCGATGCTGCTGATCGGTGCAGCCGTGCTGGTCTTCCAGTTGCGCAAGCGCCGCAAGGCGATACAGGAATACGAGCTCACCCCTGAAGCGCAGCAGCGCGCCGCCTCCTTACTCAGTGAAGAAGAAAACAAATGACTTTATTCTGGATCATCTGTGCGGCGATACTGATCGTCGCCGTTCTGTTCGTTGCCTTGCCGCTGTGGCGAGGCACTTCCAAAGACAATTCGGTGGCGCGCGATGCGGCCAACCTGGAGATCCTGCGCGACCAGATCGCCGAGATGGATGCCGACCTGAAAAACGGCCTCCTCACGCCCGAACTGCACGAACAAGGCAAACGTGAATTACAGGCGCGCCTGCTGGAAGAGGTCGGGAATGGCCAGGCCAACCAGGCCTCGAACAAGCCTCACCCGCTGAAGATCACGGCCGTCGTGCTGGCTGTGTTGCTGCCGCTGGCCGCGGTGGGGCTGTATCTGAAGCTGGGCAATCCGAATGCATTCGTTCCGCAGATGCAATTCGGCGCTGGCGGCATCGTGCGCGACGAAGCCGGGCTGCAGGCGCTGGAAGAGAAACTGGCGAAAAATCCGCAGAACCCGGAAGTGCTGCTCATGCTCGCCCGCTCCTATGTCGAACTTGGCCGTTATGCCGATGGCGCGAAGAAGTACGATGCCTTGATCAGACTGGTGCCTGATGAGGCCATGTTGTGGACGGACTATGCCGACGCATTGGCGATGACCCATAACTCGCTGGTCGGTGCGCCGACCAAATTGCTGGATCGCGCGCTGGAGATCGATCCCAACTTTGCCAAGGCATTGGCATTGTCTGGAACGGCAGCGATGGAGCGGGGGGATTTTGCCGCTGCAATCCGCTATTGGGAAAAGCTGATGCAGCAGCTCCAGCCGGGAGGCGAAGATGCCAAGATGATCGATGAAGGCCTGCGACAGGCGCGGCAGCTGCTGGCACAGAGCAAAGGAGGCAAGATGGCTCCTGCACTGGAACAGATCAATGAGCCGCCGGCAAAGGCGCAGGCAGCTGCGGGCAGCGAGCGCATCACGGGAACGGTGACACTGGGCGCCGCCCTCAAGGGACAGGCCGATCCGGACGATACCCTGTTCGTGCTGGCACGTGCCCTGCAAGGCCCCAAGATGCCGCTGGCCATCCTGCGCAAACAGGTCAAGGATTTGCCGGTGAACTTCTCGCTGGACGACAGTATGGCGATGTCGCCGCAGATGAAGATGTCCAATTTCGACCAGGTGGTCGTGCTGGCGCGCATCTCGAAATCGGGCAATGCCATGCCGCAGCCGGGTGACCTGGTCGGCATGAGCAAGCCGCTCGCGCTGGGAACCAAGGGGGTCAAGATCGAGATAGACCAGGCTGTTCGCTAAGGCCTGGGCGGCTCCGGCTGCAAAAAAAAGGGGGCTGCCGCTTGCAACGGCAGCCCCTTTTTTCCTGGTTTACCGATAGAATCGCGGCCAGTAGCGCAGGCGAATGAGGCGGGATGATGGGGCGGGCCCCACCACGTCCGGAAAACAAAAGGGCCAGCGTCTGAACGCTGGCCCTTGTCAAAACTGGCTCCCCGACCTGGACTCGAACCAGGGACCTGCGGATTAACAGTCCGTCGCTCTACCGACTGAGCTATCAGGGAATTGATGAGGGCGCTATACTAATGACTGTGAGCGTTTTGGTCAATATGAGAAACGTCTTGGGGAGAAGATTTCTTATATATTTTGCTATGGCTCGCCCCCGCAGAAATCATGCGAGGCCGACAGTAGGCATATCTAACGTGGATCATGGATAAAAAAACGATATTCATCAAAACCGCCAAAGGCGAACAGGAAGGTGCAAATCTTTCGAGTGATCTGAAACGCATCCTGTCCCTCATCGACAGCAAATCCACATCAGAAGAACTGGCCAAGCGTGCGCCGCCCAGTTTACGCGCCAGCTGGGATGACATTCTCAGAGAGTTGATTGCGGGTGGATATATCCGCGACAAAAACAAGCCTCACGTCGAACCCAAGATCACCGCCCCAAAGATCTCCCCCCCGAAGATGTTCGTGCCGAAGCCGCCGGAAGATCTGGACCTCGATTTCAATACGATCAGGCCTGCGTCCGCACCGAATGCGGCCGAGCAGGCCGCCAGGCAGAAGGCTGAAGAGGCCGCGCGCGCGCGCAGCGAACTGGAAGCGGCAATGAACGCGGCAAAAATGCGCGCGAATGCCGATGCGATCGCCAAAGCCGAGGCCAAGGCGCGGCAGGAAGCAGAGATGGCTGAGCGTGCCAGGGCGGTGGCCGAAGCCAAGGCCAAGCAGGAGGCGCTCATTCGCGAGCAAGCCGAAGCAAGGGCAAAGCAGGAAGCGGCTGCGCGTATGCAGGCCCAGCAAGAGGCTGCGCGCGCCAAAGCGGCCCTGGAAGCGGCAGCCAAGGCAAAGGCCGAAGCCGAAGCGCGGGTTCGTGCCGAGATCGAAGCAGCGGCACGCGCCCAGCAGGAGGCCGAAGCGAAGGCCAAACGGGAGGCCGAGGCTGCACGTTTGAAAGCCGAACAGGAAGCGGCACGCATCAAGGCTGAGATGGAAGCGGCTGCCAAAGCCAGGGCCGAAGCGGAAGCAAAGGCCATACGCGAAGCCGAGATCGCGCGCCTGAAGGCGGAAGAGGAAGCGGCACGCATCAAGGCCGAGCTGGAAGCGGCGGCCAAAGCCAAGGCCGAAGCGGAGGCGCGGGCCAAGCGCGAAGCCGAGATCGCGCGGCTGAAGGCGGAAGAGGAAGCGGCGCGCGTCAAGGCCGAACTGGAAGCGGCGGCCAAAGCCAAGGCCGAGGCGGAAGCTGCGCGGTTGAAAGCCGAAGAAGAAGCCGCCCGCGTCAAGGCGGAACTCGAAGCGGCCAGGATTCGTGCCGAGGCGGAAGCGCAGGCATTGGCCGAAGCGCGCGCGAAACAGATCGCCGAGGAAAAGGCCAGGCAGGAAGCGGAAGCACGCCTGAAGGCCGAGCAGGAAGAGGCTCGCATCAAGGCAGAAAAAGAAGCGGCAGCCAAAGCCCAGGCCGAAGCAATTGCAAGACGCGAGGCTGAAGAAGATGCCAAACGCGCAGCCGTGCTTGCAGAACTCGAAGCTCAGGCAAAAGCCCGTGCCGCCAAGGAAGGTGAGACAACCGAGGCTCCGGCATTCGAGATCAAGCTGGATGAATTCCTCGGCCCGGCTGTACCCGAAAGCCCCGTCGTTGCTCATGTGGCGCCCCCAGAGACACCGGCGGTTGCTGAGGGCGAGGAGGCGGCACAGCAGGAGGCTGCACATCGTGCCGAGGCGGAAGCGCAAGCCAAATCGAAGGCCGAATCCGGAAAGCAGGCCAAGAAGAGTGCAGCTGCCGAGATGGAGCGACTCAAGCAGGAGGCCGAGGCGGCCCGCCACAAGGCGGATGAGGACAGACGCCGGCAGGCAGAAGAACAGGCCCTGGCGGAAGAACAGGCCCAAGCCTGGGCAGAGGCGGAACATCGTGCAAAGGCCCAAGCCATCCTCGAGGCCGAGCAGGCAGCGCAACAGGCGGCGTTGTCCCAGGCCAAGGCGACAACCAAGGCTCCTGTCGCCAGGAAGCCGCGCAAGCCGTTGCCCCTCGGCAAGATCGCCTTCAGCCTGATCGCGCTGGCCCTGCTGGTGGTCATCGTCCTGCCCTACGTCTATCCGCTCAAGGAATACATCGCTCCGCTGGAACAACGCCTTTCTGCACAGCTGAATCAGCCGGTGCATATCGGCGAGTTGAGCGCAGCATCGCTGCCTCCAAGATTGCAGCTGCGGAACGTCACGGTCGGCAATGCGCAGGAAGTGAAAGTCGGCGCTGTGGTGCTGAACTTCAATGTGTTCTCGCTGCTTTCCTCGATCAAGGTCATCAATGAGGCCGAGTTGCAGGATGTCAGCATCGAAGGGAGCGCACTGGGCAAACAGGCCGCCAGCCTGAAACTGCTGGGCGGCAACGCACAATTCCCGGTGCGGCACCTGACCTTGCAACACGTGAAGATCGTGACCGATGAGGTTGCGTTGCCCACGCTCGACGGCATCGCGGAGCTGGATGCACAGGGTGCCTTCAGCCGGGTTGCGCTGCATAGCCCGGACGACAAGTTCGGCGTCGACCTGCAAAACAGCGAAGGCCGCTGGCAGCTTGGCCTGAACCTGAAAGAAAGCAGCCTGCCGGTGTTGCCGGCAGTCGTGTTCAGCGACCTCAGCGTGAAGGGGGCCTTGGGCGACGGTGAGATCAACTTCACCGAAATGGATGCCCACATCTTCAACGGCATCCTGCTGGGCAACGCGAAATTAAGCTGGAAGAACGGCTGGCAGTTGCAAGGCAGCCTGGACGCCAAGATGTTCGATCTGGACAAGATGTTCCCGAAATTCCATGTCGAAGGCGAGATGAGCGGCGAGGCCTTGTTCTCGATGGCCGGCGCCAAACTGTCGCAGATGGACGATGCCCCGCATCTGGATGGTAACTTTACCGTCAAGAAGGGAACCGTCAATGTCGACATCGTGGAGACTGCGCGCTTGCTGAGCCGGGATAACCTGGTTGGCGGCCGTACCCATTTCGACGAAATGATCGGTCAAGTCCTGCTTGATAATCGTGTCTGCCGTATCCGCCAATTGAAGATTGTTTCGGGAATGTTGAGTTCGAACGGCTCGTTCGAGGTGAACGGAAACAACCAGCTTGTGGGGACGCTGAATGCCGAGATCAAGATGCGCGCAGGCAACAACGTGCTCACCTTGTTCGGCACACCGGCCGAGCCGAAGTTGCGCGCCGGGCGCTGATCAGCAGGTCACTTGAACAGATTGAACAGACCGGACAGCATTCCTGTGGTGCTGTCCGGTTTTTCTTCGGCCATTGGCTGAGCCGGCGTCGTTGACGCGATGGCAGGAGTTGCCGGAGCCTGCTTCCCGGAGTTCGATGGGGCAAACCCCAGCATCTCGCGCACAACATCAAGCTGTTCCGCATGGGAGGAGAGGAAGTTCTGGCATTCGCCGGGCGTGTAGCCGAGCCTGTTGGCAGCGTGCACGTTTTCCCACGCGACGAATTTTGCAGTCGTCGGCATCATCAGGTTGGCCACCGTTACCACATCCGTATAGTCTGAAGCGCCATCCACAGTCGAGCGCTGCAGATGGTTGTATTGTCCGATGACCCCCACGATCTCGGGAGGGAAATGCCAGCTCTCCAATAACTTGACGCCGATCTGCGGATGGAACTTGCGGATCAGTGCTTCCAGCGTCTGCTGCTCGAGGCGGGGATGATGGCGGTCGGCGTACAAGCAAAGCGGCAGTGCCCCTAGGCCGTGTACCAGGCCTGCCAGCATGGCCTGCTCCGGTTTCAGATGTTTTTGATGCAATGCCAGGACATAACTGTTTGCGGCGACCTCGCGGCTGTGATCCCACAATCTGTTCAATTTCTGATTGATGGCGGGACTTTGTGCCTTGAAAATATTGTTCATGGTGATGAGCATCACCATGTTGCGCAGCATGCGATAACCCAGGCGGGAGATCGCTGCACGCAGGTCTTTCACCGGTGAGCCCTTGGAGAACGCCGCGCTGTTCGCGGTCTTGATGATCTGCGCAGAGATGGCCGGGTCGGTGGAAAGCAGGCGGATGAGGGCGTCTGCCGACACGTTCGGATCGTCGATCATCTCGCGGATCTTCAGCGCGATGTCCGGCAGGGTGGGAAGCTCCAGGCGATCGCTCTCCAGAGCGGCGAAGACCTCCGCGGCGACAGCTTGTTGTTGCTCGATACTCATGCTGCTACGACAGGGCTTTGGCCATGCGCTCCAGCGCTTTTTGCAGATTATCCATCGACGTGGCGAAAGACAGGCGGATGTAGCCCTCGCTGCCGAAGGCCGATCCCGGCACCACGGCGACTCCCGCTTCCACCAGCAGGTATTCGGACAGGGCGATATCGGTCGCTTCCTTGATGGTGCCCTTCTTGTGCAGCGTGGCGATGGCCTGGCGCGCATCGGGGAATGCATAGAACGCGCCGCCGGCCATGATGCAGCTCAGGCCCGGGATCTTGTTCAGGGTGTTCACCACATACACATGGCGCTCGCGGAAGGCCTTCAGCATCGGCGCGATGCAGCCCTGGTCGCCGTTCAGCGCAGCTTCCGCCGCTACCTGCGAGATCGAGGTCGGGTTGGAAGTGCTTTGCGACTGCACATTCTCCATCGCGGTGATGATGTTCTCGGGACCCGCCGCGTAACCGATGCGCCAGCCGGTCATCGCATAGGCCTTGGACACGCCGTTCAGCACCATGGTGCGCGGGTACAGATCGGGACAGGCGTTCAGGATGTTGGCAAACTTCGCATCGGTCAGGGCGATGTGCTCGTACATGTCGTCGGTGGAGATGAGGATGTTCGGATGCTTGCGCAATACCTCACCCAGCGCTTTCAGGTCTTCCATCGAATAGACCGCGCCGGACGGGTTGCTCGGGCTGTTGATCACCACCATTTTAGTTTTTGGCGTGATGGCGGCCGCCAGTTGTGCCGGCGTCATCTTGAAGCCCTGCTCGATGCCGGCCTGTACGATCACCGGCTTGCCTTCGGCGATGAGCACGATATCCGGATACGAAACCCAATATGGCGCGGGGATGATCACCTCGTCGCCGGGATTGATGGTGGCAAGCACAAGGTTAAAGAAACTCTGTTTGCCGCCGCAGGAGACCAGGATCTGCTTTGGCGTGTAGTCCAGTCCGTTGTCGCGCTTGAACTTGGCGATGATCGCTGCCTTGAGCGATGGCGTGCCGCCGACGGCGGTGTACTTGGTGAATCCTTTGTTGATCGCCGCGATGGCGGCGTCCTTGATGTGCTGCGGCGTATCGAAATCCGGTTCGCCCGCGCCCAGTCCGATGATGTCCTTGCCTTCCGCCTTGAGCTTGGCCGCTCGGGCAGTCACGGCAAGAGTGGGGGAGGGTTTGATGGCTTGTACGCGGGTGGAGAGAGACACGATTATTCCTTGGGGTTGAACGATAGTGCGAATTATACCCTCAGCGGGGCAAGAATGAATCGGGAGGGGGCCGATGCCTATGCGCAGGCTACCTGGTTCCTGCCTTGCTGCTTCGCAAGATACAGCGCTTTGTCTGCTTCGCGAACCAGGAGCATTTCCGTCTGTTGGCTATCCGGGATCACAGAAACCACCCCGGCACTAACGGTTATTCTTTTTGCTTCGCGATGGTACATGTCGAGTTCTTCGATTTTTTGTCTGACCGCCTCTGCGATTTTGGCAGCGGCCTCAAGGCCGGTGCTGCCCAGCAGCAGGCCGAACTCCTCGCCGCCATACCGCACCGCAAGGTCGCTGGGCCTGCCGGCAAACGCCTGCAGGACCTGGCCAACCCTGACCAGGCATTGATCGCCGGCAAGATGTCCCAGTTCATCGTTGTAATCCTTGAAGTGATCGAGATCGAACATGACAAAACTGAGCGGCGACCGGCTGCGAATGCCGCGCCGCCATTCGTTGTTCAGGAACTGGTTGAAATGACGCCGATTGGCCAGCCCGGTGAGCGGGTCATGCAGCGACAGGTATTCGACCTGTTCCTCGGCCAGCTTGCGTTGGGTGATGTTGTGGTGGGAGATCACGAACAGGTTGCCCGGATCGCCTTGCAGCGGCGCAGCCCGCATCATGAACCAGCGTTTTTCCGCAGGGCTGTGGCAGGGATATTCGAAGTGGAAGGAAGCGCGCTCGCCGGCCAATACGTCGCGAATCCCTTCTGCGGCTTCGCCGGCAAGGCTGTCGCCGCCGGAGCCGGACATGTTGCAGACCCCCAGATAGTTGCTGCCCGTGCCGGCAGAAGCGGAAGCCAGCCCGTTTTCGAGCCCGAAGGTTGTCCAGGCAAGATTGACGTAAACGATGGTGCCTTCGCGGTCGATCACGGCGATCTGCTCTTCGAGCGAATCGAGCAGCAATGCGTGCAGTGCGGCCTGATCAGGCAAGGCTGCACCCCCGACTGCGGGAAAAGGCACCCTCAAGCGGCGGACAAAAAGTCTTCATGGGTGCATCGTGCCGTGAACCCGGCGTGTTGGCAATCCAATCTTTGTCCGTACAATGCGTGACTGACAAGCACATTTCCACTTTTTCAGACCATGAGACTCGGCATAGACCTCGGCGGCACCAAGATAGAGATCATCGCGCTCGACGATGCCGGCCGCGAATTGCTGCGCCGCCGCGTGCCCACGCCCAAGGGTGATTACTACGAAACCTTGCAGACCATCACCCAGCTGGTGCGCGATGCCGAAGCCGAACTGGGGCAGCAGGGCTCGCTCGGCATCGGCACGCCCGGTGCGCTCTCGCGGGCTACCGGCCTGCTGAAGAATTCCAATTCGGTCGTGCTCAACGGCCAGCCCATCCTGCAGGATCTCGAATCCCTGTTGCAACGCAAGGTGCAGATCAGCAACGACGCCAACTGCTTCGCGCTGTCCGAAGCGACGGACGGCGCGGCGGCAGGGGCGGAGGTCGTGTTCGGCGTGATTCTCGGCACCGGCGTCGGCGCGGGTATCGTCGTCAACGGCCATGTTCTCACCGGTCCCAACGGCATCGCCGGCGAGTGGGGCCACAACCCGCTGCCCTGGCCGCAGGCGGAGGAACTTCCCGGTCCGCCATGCTATTGCGGCAAGCACGGCTGCATCGAGACCTTCCTCTCCGGGCCGGGCATGGCGAAGCTGCACCAGATCGAAACGGGCGTATCGCTGGGTTCAGAAGAGATCATGGTGCGTGCAGGGCGGGGCGATGTCGCCTGCGAGCGCAGCATGCAACTCTACGAGAACCGCCTTGTACGTTCCCTCGCACACGTCATCAATATCCTCGACCCGGACGTCATCGTGCTGGGCGGCGGCATGTCCAACATCGAGCGGCTGTATGCGAATGTGCCGAAGCTATGGGGCAACTGGGTGTTCTCGGACAGGGTGGATACCAGGCTGGTGAAGCACCGCTTCGGCGACTCAAGCGGCGTGCGCGGCGCGGCGTGGCTATAGTCGTCCTGTCTCCATCCATGAATCCCGATCTGAGAGAGAAAGCGGAACATGCGGTTGCGTGATGCAAAGAACATTCCTCTGGCGCTATTGTCCAGCTTGTTCAGCAGCGGCAAGGGCGAGCATGCGCTGGACGAGGCAACCTGGCAGGCGGTCATGGGGCTGCCGCTGTTCGACGGGCTGGAGGTCGCAGAGCGGGCGCGGCTGCGCGAACTGGCGATGCAGTTGCTGGCCGACAAGGCGTTCTCCGGGGCCGGCGGGATCGAGGTGGACGACGGCATGGCTACCGCCATCGCCGCCTTCGCGGCACTGCCGGTGCTGAACATCGGCTACGACTGGTACGAAGGCTGGCGCGAGATTGTGGTCTATCCGGGCGAGTTTATTTACGACGGCGAGCAGATGGACGAGGCCGGCGTCGTCCACCATGTCCGCCATGTGCGCAGCGGCGAAGCGATGCAGGGCGGCCCGATGGTGCTGTCGTGGGAGGACGTGGAACACTCCGGGCAAGGCGAGGGCTTCAACGTCGTGATCCACGAATTCGCCCACAAGCTGGACATGAAGAACGGTGACGCCAACGGCCGGCCGCCGCTGCATTCCGGCATCGACCCGGCAGAATGGGCGCGCGAATTTCAAACTGCCTACGACGACCTCTGCCACCGCGTGGACGACGGCGAAGATACGGTGATCGACCCGTACGCCACCGAGAGCCCGGCCGAGTTCTTTGCGGTGCTCACCGAATATTTCTTCGAGGCGTCTGACCTGCTGAAGCTGGAGTATCCGGCGGTGTATGGGTTATTGGCGCGCTTCTATCGGCAGGACCCGCTGGCACGACTATCGCAGGGGACGGGGCTGTAGTCCCATATGTCTGGATGTCATGCCTCCGATTTTCGGCAGATGAAATCATGGGCAGGAAACGGCTAGAATGCTAATGCTTCCAGACTCGGCGAACATAAACTTACTCCAGCAAAGGAAGATCATGACCAAGTTATCGATTCCCATCGCAGCTCTCTCTTTCGTGGCTGTGGTTTCGGCCGCCCATGCCGATCCGCAGAAACTCGCCGAAGAGAAGCAATGCCTCATCTGCCACTCGGTGGATAACAAGATCGGCAGGGCAACCGGGTTCAAGACGATCGCGCAGAAATACAGCGGCAAAGCCGATGCCGAAGCGAACCTGGTGCAAATGATCAAGAAAGGCGGCGTGGGTCACTGGGGTTATGTCCCGATGCCACCTGCAGGGTGGAAGCGCCCCGACGTGTCCGAGGCCGAGGCGAAGGAACTGGTGGACTGGATACTCGCGCTGCATTGATCAGAGGCGGTTGTCGCGCACTCGTGCGCATCTGCACTTAGTTAAGCTGCCTGCAAGCCGCACCCAAAGGCGATCTGCAAGCATATATGCCGAAGATCGCCGTCTTTCCTTGTTGCTAGACGATATGTCATGAAGATTCCCGTTCCTGCTTGCTTGCGGCGAGGGTGTATTTTCGAAAGCGATCTTTCGCGGTCAGGCCCTGTTCGTCCGCAGCCAGGCGATGACATTGTCCGCGTTCTCGTTCGGCGGAAAGACCGGATAGAACACTTTGCGTATCCTTCCATCTTCGATGATGAGCGTAAGCCGTTTGATCAGGCGTAACGAGTTGTATTCGAAAGTCGGCAGGTGCAAGGCGCTCGTCAATTCAAAGGCACTATCGCTCAACAACTCGAAAGGCAGGTGCAGGCGCTGCACCGCTTCCTTCTGGTCTTCCTGCGCTTGCGCACTCACGCCATACACCGTGGCCCCCAATCCGCGCAGCTCGGCATGATGATCGCGGAAAGCACAGGTTTGCGGCGTGCATCCACGCGCCCCCGGAATCTCGTTCCAGCCGATCATCGGCGGTGCATCCGGCCTGCCGGTCATGGGGTAGAAATAGGCAACGACCATTCCGCTTTCCGAACCGAGGTCGACTGTGCGGCCAGACGTACTTGCCAAGGAGATGGAGGGCATTTGCATGCCATGCAAATGGGCACACGCACCGTCATCCTGGGGAACGGGCAGGTCGTCTGGCAGTACGTGAAGGTTTTTCATATTTATTTTTTTCGAGGCTAGCATAATGACTGACATACTATTGTGAACCCCTTTAATTCTTTAATTGGGTTTTCTAATTGGGGAAGCGCAGTTAGGTGTGAGAATCGTCTGGCTGGACATGGTAATCATCCCATTTCCCGTTCCAAGTGAACTGAACACGAATGAATACGGGCTTCACGTTTTCTCCTGATACCTGCACTGTTAATCGGAAGGTGCCTTTGTCGTGAAGAAAACCGACATATCTATGTGGTAAGGGTTTTATTTCGAGTCGGTAATTATCTGAAATGCTGCGTACGGAAACGACGTCAATAAATTGCGCTACTCCGTTTGGTATGTCTACCGATTCGTATGCTTTTTCTTCGCGGCAAGACCATGCGAGGGGAATGCTGTCGCAGTAAATGGTCGGCTCAAAAGCGCCGTTGGTTTGTTTCTTTTCAATTCCAACGAGATATGCACGACATTCTTTCGCCATTGGTCGCGCATCGTTAATGACCCTAATTCTTACGTACTCTGCCTCATGGTTGCTATGGATAGGAACTGCCGAAATTTCTGGATCACGAAATGTCGCCGTTTCAGGCGTGCGCGTTCTGTAATCTAAGCTGTCTTCGAAGCTAAGAATGAGTTTAGGGCTAAAAATCCACCGCCGGAGCGGTTCCGCAAATATCGCAGATGCAAAACCAATCGCGCCGGCTATTACAAGTGATGACAATTCTGTGGACATAGCGACGCCTTTTGTTCACGCCTAACAATTAGGTTTAGACAGCCTATTTATTGAGCGGGCATGCTACCTATTTACGGTGGCATTGTCACTTTGTGAATGACTCAGAGATTTTCATTGGTTTGGCAATCCACCCATTCCCCGTACAATACGCGGCTGACCATGAAAACCATCACCTTTCCCAACAGCCCGTACCTGCTGCACCTGCCGTTCGACCCGGCGGGCGACCAGCCCACGGCCATCGCGCAGCTGGTGGAAGGCATCAATGACGGGCTGGCGTACCAGACGCTGCTGGGGGTGACCGGTTCCGGCAAGACCTTCACCATGGCCAACGTGATCGCGCGCACCGGGCGGCCGGCCATCGTGATGGCGCCGAACAAGACGCTGGCGGCGCAGTTGTATTCCGAGATGCGCGAGTTCTTCCCCGAGAACGCGGTGGAGTATTTCGTTTCCTATTACGACTATTACCAGCCCGAGGCCTATGTGCCGTCGCGCGATGTGTATATCGAGAAGGATTCCAGCATCAACGAACAGATCGAGCAGATGCGCCTGTCCGCGACCAAGTCCATGCTGGAGCGACAGGACTGTGTGATCGTTGCCACCGTCTCGGCCATCTACGGTATCGGCGATCCGGTGGATTACCACGGCATGATCCTGCACCTGCGCGAGAACGAGAAGATGGCGCAGCGCGACGTGATCCAGCGCCTGGTGGCGATGCAGTACGAGCGCAACGACATCGATTTCAACCGCGGCCACTTCCGCGTGCGCGGCGATGTGATCGACATCTTCCCTGCGGAAAGCAGCGAGAACGCGCTGCGCGTGACGCTGTTCGACGACGAGGTGGAATCGCTGTCGTTATTCGATCCGCTCACCGGCCACATCCAGACGCGTTTGCCGCGCTACACCGTTTATCCTTCCAGCCATTACGTGACGCCGCGCGAAACAACCTTGAAGGCGATCGAAACCATCAAGGTGGAGCTGGCCGAGCGCATTGCGTTCTTCATCGCCGAAAACAAGCTGGTGGAAGCGCAGCGCATCGAGCAGCGCACGCGCCACGACTTGGAGATGCTGGCCGAGATCGGCTTCACCAAGGGCATCGAGAACTATTCGCGTCACCTGTCCGGGCGCAAGGCCGGCGATCCGCCGCCGACGCTGATGGATTACCTGCCGCCGAACGCGCTGATGATCATCGACGAGAGCCACGTCACCATCCCGCAGATCGGCGGCATGTACAAGGGCGACCGGGCGCGCAAGGAGAATCTGGTCAACTACGGCTTCCGCCTGCCGTCCGCGCTGGACAACCGCCCGCTGCGTTTCGACGAGTTCGAGAAGATCATGCGCCAGACGGTATTCGTCTCCGCCACGCCTTCCACCTACGAGGCCGAGCATCAGGGCCAAGTGGTGGAGCAGGTGGTGCGCCCGACCGGCCTGATCGACCCGACCATCGATGTGCGTCCCGCCACCAACCAGGTGGATGACCTGATGTCCGAAGTGACCTTGCGCACCAACGTGGGCGAGCGCGTGCTGGTCACCACGCTGACCAAGCGCATGGCCGAAGACCTCACCGAATACTTCTCCGAGCACGGCATCAAGGTGCGCTACCTGCACTCCGACATCGAAACCGTGGAGCGCGTGGAGATCATCCGCGACCTGCGCCTGGGCATGTTCGACGTGCTGGTGGGCATCAACCTGCTGCGCGAAGGTCTGGATATTCCCGAAGTGTCGCTGGTGGCGATCCTGGATGCGGACAAGGAAGGCTTCCTGCGCTCCGAACGTTCGCTGATTCAGACCATCGGCCGCGCGGCGCGTCACCTGCACGGCACCGCCATCCTGTATGCCGACCGCATCACCGACTCGATGCGCAAGGCCATCGACGAGACCGACCGCCGCCGCGCCAAGCAGGTGGCCTACAACGAGGCCAACGGCATCACGCCGCAGTCCGTGATCAAGCGAATCAAGGACATCATCGACACCGAATACGACATGGATGGCGAACGCCATGCACTGAAGCTGGCACAGACCGAGGCCAAGTATCTGGCGATGAGCGAGAAGGAAGTGTCGAAGGAGATCGCGCGGCTGGAGAAGGAGATGCTGCAGGCCGCGAAGAATCTGGAGTTCGAAAGGGCCGCGCAGCTGCGCGACCAGTTGAAGAAGCTGCGCGAAAGCGTGTTCCAGTCGCCGTTGTGATTAAGGGATGGCACATATTTCGTGCCGAATTGTTCGAGGTTTACTGCATATGAAGGTCAAGGTCTTATTCGTTTGCATGGGCAACATCTGCCGCTCGCCCACGGCCGAGGCGGTGTTCCGCCATTATGTCGAGCAGGAGGGACTGGCCGGGCATATCGACATCGATTCGGCCGGCACGCACGATTACCACATCGGCGAGGCACCGGATGCGCGGACGCAGCGGGCGGCAAGGCAGCGCGGCTATGACATGAGCAGCCTGCGTGGGCGTCAGGTTGAGGCGGGGGACTTCAGGCGCTTCGATTATGTGCTGGCGATGGACGAGGCGAACCTCGATATCCTCAAACGCTTGCGTCCGCAAGATGCGACGGGCCATCTGGGCCTGTTCCTGGAGTTCGCCCGGCGCCATGACGAGCGCGAGGTTCCCGATCCGTATTTTGGCGGGGCGGATGGTTTCGAGCACGTGCTGGACCTGGTCGAGGATGCGGCGAACGGCTTGTTGCAGCACGTGCGCCAGCGCGATCTGCAGGTTTCATCCTGACGGCAGGTAGTTCGATCCAAATAAAAAAGCGCACGGCATGCCGTGCGCTTTTTGTTATCCGCCTGCGCGATCAGTTGCGCGTTTGCGTTTCCACCTGTTGCAACGGTTCGTTGTTTTCGATGGTATAGACCTCGCGTGGACGCTGGCGACGGCGCGGTGCATGTCCGTGGCTCTCCGGCACAGGGGCGATGCTGGCCGCCTTGTTCGGATCGGTCTCGATCATGGTCAGGCCGCTGTTGCTCAGGTCGATCGGGGCGGCGACCGGTGCAACGGCTGCTGCCGCTGCCTGGACGGGTTGCGCCACGGTCTGGGTCGGGTAGCACACCACTTCGGTCGGCTTCGCTCTCTTCATCGATTCCGGGTAGGCGATGTATTCGGTCGGCTTGGCGCGGGTGGCTGGAACCGGCGCGGCTGCGACAGCCTGTTCGCTCACCTGGGCCTCGCCATTGCCACCGGCCGGGGCCACACCTTGCTGCTCGCGACGCTCGCGCTCGCGACGGCCGCCGCGGCGACCGCGCTTGCGGCCCTCGCGGTTGCCATTCCCGCTGCCTTCTTCGCCCTGTTCACCCGCTGCGAGCGGCTTGGGCGTTTCCAGTACCGGTTTTTCCGCGTTGGCCGGGCGAGGCTGGCGCGGCTGCTGTTGCTGGCGCTCGCCGCGATTCTCTGCCTGGGCCTTGTCGCCGCGCGGAGCTTCTTCGCGCTCGCGGCGCGGTTTGTTGCCTCCTTCGCCGCGCTCACCACGTTCTGCCCGCTCGCGGCGCGGTTTGTTGCCGCCTTCGCCGCGCTCGCCACGTTCCCCGCGCTCGCGGCGCTGGTTGTTGCGACTGCCCTTGGCGGGTGCCGCGGGTTTCTCGGGTTCGCTTTCACCGCCCAGCGACTTGAACCAGCCGAACAGTCCGCCGAGCAGGGAGGTCTTCTTCTCCACCTTGACTTCATGCTTGGGAGCCGGTTGTGCCGGGGTGATGCCGCGCACCGCAGCTTGCGGGCGCTGTGCCTTGATCTCTTGGGCAGTGGGCGTAGTCGCCGGCTTGGTTTCTTCCGGTTTTTCCACCAGCTTGTAGCTGGCTTGCAGGTGGTCGGCAGTGATGTCGTCCTGGCGCAGGCGGTTCACGCTGTAGTGCGGCGTTTCCATATGCGGATTGGGGATGATGGTGACGCCGACCTTGAAGCGCGATTCGATGCGATGGATGTCGTTGCGCTTTTCGTTGAGCAGGAAGGTGGCTACGTCCACCGGCACCTGTGCATGGATGGCGGCGCTGCTGTCCTTCATTGCTTCTTCCTGGATGATGCGCAGGATGTTCAGCGCGGACGATTCCGTGCCGCGGATATGGCCGATGCCGTTGCAGCGCGGGCAGGTGGTGTGGTTGCTTTCTTCCAGGCTGGGTGCCAGGCGCTGGCGCGACAGCTCCAGCAGGCCGAAACGCGAGATCTTGGCAGTCTGGATGCGGGCACGGTCGAAGTGCAGGGCGTCGCGCAGGCGGTTCTCCACTTCGCGCTGGTTCTTGCTCGATTCCATGTCGATGAAGTCGATGACGATGAGGCCGCCCAGGTCGCGCAGGCGCAACTGTCGGGCAATCTCGTCGGCCGCTTCCAGGTTGGTGTTGTAGGCGGTGGTTTCGATGTCGCCGCCGCGCGTCGAACGTGCGGAGTTGATGTCGATCGCGGTCAGGGCTTCGGTATGGTCGATCACGATGGCGCCGCCGGAAGGCAGGTTCACCTGGCGTGCATGGGCGGACTCGATCTGGTGCTCGATCTGGAAGCGCGAGAACAGCGGTACATCGTCGTGGTAGCGCTTGATGCGGTCGACATGGTCCGGCATCACCGTGCCCATGAAGGCTTGCGCCTGCTGGAAGATGTCATCGGTGTCGATCAGGATCTCGCCGATCTCCGGGTTGAAGTAGTCGCGGATGGCGCGCACGACCAGGCTGCTTTCCAAGTAGATCAGCGACGGGGCTTTTTCTGCTTTGGCGGCGCCTTCGATGGCGTCCCACAGTTGCTTGAGGTAATCCAGGTCCCACTGCAGCTCTTCCAGGTTGCGGCCGATGCCGGCGGTGCGGGCGATGATGCTCATGCCATGAGGCACTTCCATCTGCGCCAGCACGTCGCGCAATTCGTTGCGGTCCTCGCCTTCGATACGGCGAGAAACACCGCCGCCGTTGGGGTTGTTTGGCATCAGCACGATGTAACGGCCGGCCAGACTTATATATGTGGTGAGGGCGGCGCCCTTGTTGCCGCGCTCGTCTTTTTCCACCTGAACCAGCAGTTCCTGGCCTTCTTTCAGCGCTTCCTTGATGGAAGAACGGCTGCCGGCGCCGGGCTGGTAATACTGGGGGGAGACTTCCTTGAAGGGGAGGAAACCGTGGCGGGTACCGCCGTATTCCACGAAACAGGCTTCGAGGCTGGGCTCGATGCGGGTGATGATGGCTTTGTAGATGTTGCTTTTGCGCTGCTCTTTGCCGGCGGTTTCAATGTCGAGGTCGATGAGTTTCTGACCGTCCACAATGGCGACGCGGAGTTCTTCCGGCTGCGTCGCATTGAATAACATGCGTTTCATATTTTTCTCCCGCGCTCTGACACGGGCAGGACAAAGCTACGCGCCGCTTAGCGCGCGAGAATGAGGGTCGTGCAAACTGCCAATGAGTTGTGGTGACGACGATGTTTCAAAGTTCTTCTTCTCGTTGTTTAGCTTGTCTGTAGCTGTATGCCGCCTGAATAAGGGGGCAGCACACCAAAATCTATCTGCTTTCGTGCTTAGAGCGCGCAAATCAATTACCATCACTGCTTGTCTCCGGTGAGTGAGATAACCGGGCGGGGCTGCTTCGTAGGCGGCTTGATTGCCTGCCTTAGGTTGGACGGGGGAAAATGATCATCCCGTTTCACGAAGGCGCACACGCGAGGCGCGAAGTATATTCAAAATGAATGGTTTAAGCAAAGACTCTGTCAGCTGGCTGGAAATAGACGAGGGCAGCGACGGGCAGCGTATCGATAACTTCCTGTTCCGCCACCTGAAAGGCGTACCCAAGAGCCATGTCTATCGCATCCTGCGGGGGGAGGTCCGGGTCAACAAGAAGCGTGTGGACCAGACCTACCGGCTGCAGACGGGCGATATCCTGCGTATTCCCCCTATTCGCGTAGCGGAAAAGCCGGAAAGCGAATACGTTCCGGCCACCGAATTCCCCGTTTTGTACGAAGACGAAGCACTGATCGCCATCAATAAACCGTCCGGGACGGCGGTACATGGCGGCAGCGGGGTGAGTTTCGGGGTCATCGAGCAACTGCGCAGCGCGCGGCCGCAAGCCAAGTTCCTGGAACTGGTACACCGGCTGGACCGCGAGACATCGGGCGTGCTGCTGGTGGCCAAGAAGCGTTCGGCGCTGACCGGACTGCACGAGATCATGCGCGAGGGCAACAGCGACAAGCGCTATTTTGCCCTGGTGCTGGGGCAGTGGAAGAACGCCAAACAGCATGTGAAGCTGCCGCTGCACAAATTCGACACGCCGCAGGGCGAGAAGCGGGTGATGGTGCGCGAAGACGGGCAGGCCTCGCATACGATCTTTACCTTGCAGAAGGGCTGGCCGGAATTCACTTTGCTGGAAGCGCAGCTGAAGACCGGACGCACCCACCAGATCCGCGTGCACCTGTCGCATCTCGGCTTCCCCATTGCTGGCGACGACAAATACGGCGATTTCGCACGCAACAAGGAACTGGCGAAGCGCGGCCTGAAACGTATGTTTTTGCATGCGCATTCCATCTCCTTCAACCATCCGCTGACCGGCGAGCCGCTCAGCATCGTGGCACCGTTGCCGCCCGAACTGCAGAGTTTCCTCGTCAAGCTGGATGCCGCAACCGCTTAAGTTTCGGGCGGGTTTTGCCGATAATTGCAGTACCGGCCATGATGGCCAAGGAGGATGCCATGCGCTACGTGCCCAGCCTGCCGCCAGTGACGACGAGTCCGAACACCCGCCAGGTGAAGGGGCTGTCAGCGGCTCAGGCCGTGAAGCCGGTGAGCCCGCGCGAGCAGCCTGAATCCTACGTCGCACCGCAGGCGGTGCATCAGGCGGTAGCCGGCGTGCAGCAACAGCCGCTTCGCCGGGCTTCGCCCTTCGAGGATCGCCGCAAGGCTTGCCGCCGCGTCAGTCACCAGCCCGTTCTGGTCGAGCTGCGTTCAGGGATAGACCGTCGCCGCCATAATATGCGCGAGGGCGACATGGTCGAGCATATCGACGAACAGGCCTAGCGCTTCCTGGCCAGGAAAACGGTCACTTCTTCACGGTCGTGGTAGAGCTGCTTGGCTTCCAGCCGGTAGCGCAAGCCTTTTGCGTTGATGGCGGTACGGATGCCATTGAGCGCTTCATGCAGGGCGGCGACGCGTTTCTTCATCGGCAGCTTGAGGTTGAACACGGCGCGCTGTGTCAGGCCGTTGACGAACCATTCCGTCATCAATGCCGCGACCCTTTGCGGCTGCTCCACCATGTCGCACACCAGCCAGTCGACAGGGCGCTGGGGGCGGAAACGGAAACCGTCCTGACGCAGATGCCTGATGGACGGGTGACCAGCCGCAGCGCCCTTGAGCGGACCGTTGTCCACCGCGACGACTTTCAGGCCGCGTTGCACCAGTTGCCAGGTCCAGCCACCGGGCGCGGCGCCCAGATCCACGGCAGTCATGCCCGGTTTCAGCCATGATGCCTGTTCCTTCCGGTCGAGGAAGACCTCGAACGCTTCCGCGAGCTTGAGGTAGGAACGGCTCGGCGCATCGCCGGCCATGCTCACCCGCTGGATGCCATTCAGTGCGGCCGAGCTGTTGAGCGGATCGCTGGTGGCGATCAGGGCACGCTGGCTGTCGGGAAAGAAGACATGCAGGCGCGGTAACGCGGGGTCGTCCACCAGGCGGGAGCTTTTGCGCAACGGGTCTTCCAGCAACGGCTGGAAGCGTCGCGTGAAACCGGAGAGCGTCTTGCCCTCGTTGGTATCCGGCACTTCCAGGTACAGCGCGCCGAACTTTTCCGGCGTGGCGGGTATCGCTGCCAGCAGCGGGCTCAGGCGGTCGCGCTCCGGCAATTCGCGCACTTCCGTATGCAGGCGCAGCAACTGGCGTGCAAAGGCCAGTTGCCGGTAAGCCAGGTTCGGCTTGCCCTGCAGCACGACATAGCCGCTGTTGTCCTCGGTTTCAATGGGTTTGGCCTGGGTTTCTTCCACGCAATCGCGTTCGAAACCGGGGCGGCAGTAGATCAGCCAACTGGGTAGGGTACTCATGGCGCGGCATGGTATGGGTTGTCTAAAGCATGGGCAAGCGAAATGGTAGAATTCACGTCCACATTATTTTGGCGGTATGGATGACAAAACGTTATGACTTGATCGTGTTCGACTGGGACGGTACGGTAATGGACTCCACGGCCATTATCGCCGGTTCGATCCAGGCAGCGTGCCGCGATCTGAAATTGCCGGTGCCGGATGAAGAAACGGCGCGCCACGTGATCGGGCTCGGGCTGATGCAGGCCCTGCGCCATGCGGTCCCCGATGCCCCGGAAGAGATGTACGAACCGCTGACGCAGCGTTACCGGCATCATTTCCTGTCGCAGAACGAATCGATCCCCTTGTTCGACCAGGCGCGCGAGACCATCGCCGAGTTGCACGATGCCGGATACCGGCTGGCGGTCGCGACGGGCAAGAATCGCAACGGACTGGATCACGCGCTGGAATCGACCGGCATGGGGGAATACTTCCATGCAACGCGCACGGCGGACCGGACCTTTTCCAAACCGCATCCGGCCATGCTGCTGGAGATCATGGATGAACTGGATGTGTCGCCGGAGCGCACCCTGATGGTCGGCGATACCACGCACGACCTGCAGATGGCGATCAATGCCGGGGTCGATGCGATCGGTGTAACACATGGCGCCCATCCCGAGGATCAGTTGCGCGAATTGAAGCCGATTGCCCTGCTGGACGATTTTGCCGGGTTGCGCGCATGGTTCAGGGCCAACGCCTGAAAAATTTAGTGAAGGAGTGAAACGATATGTCAGAAGAAAACAATAACAGCTGGGAACGCGGCGTGCTGGAAAAGCTGGCGCTGTCGGCCATTCAGGAGCAGCGCCGTGCGCGGCACTGGGGCATCTTCTTCAAGGTGCTGACCTTCGGTTACCTGTTCTTCCTGCTCTACCTGGTCATGAACTGGAGCGGCGACAAGGTCGATGGTTCGCTGACCGGCAAACATACGGCACTGATCGAGCTGACCGGAGTGATCTCGGCCGACAGCAATGCGAATGCCGACAACCTGATCGGCAGCCTGCAGGATGCGTTCAAGGACAAGAACACGGCGGGCGTGCTGCTGCGCTGCAACAGCCCCGGCGGCAGCCCGGTGCAGGCCGGGCTGGTGAACGACGAGATTCGCCGCCAGCGGACCCTGCATCCCGATATCCCGCTGTATGTGGTGGTTGAGGACATGTGTGCTTCCGGCGGCTATTACATTGCGGCGGCAGCGGACAAGATCTTCGTCAACAAGGCCAGCATCGTGGGTTCCATCGGCGTGCTGATGGATGGCTTCGGCTTCACCGGTACCATGCAGAAGCTCGGCGTGGAGCGTCGCCTGATGACGGCGGGCGAGAACAAGGGGTTCATGGATCCTTTCTCGCCGCGCAATCCCAAGCATGAGGAATTTACCCGCAACATGCTGGAAGACATCCACATGCAGTTCATCGATGTGGTGAAGCAGGGCCGCGGCAAGCGCCTGAAGGAGACGCCGGAAACCTTCAGCGGCCTGTTCTGGACCGGCGACAAGGCCATCCAGATGGGATTGGCAGACGACATCGGCAGTGTGGATTCGGTGGCGCGCGATGTGATCAAGGCGGAAAACGTCGTCGACTTCACCACCCATGAAGGATTGGCTGACCGTCTGGCCAAGAAGTTCGGTGCGGGCGTGGCGAGCGCCTTCCCGGGTTTCGGTGCCCAGATGGGCGGCGTCACGCTACGCTAAGGCAGCGAGCAATGCATCGAGGCTGGTGATCGGCGGCAGGCATTGCGTGCCGCGACACAGCCAGGCAGCGGCGCGGGCGTGGTCGGGCTTGTCCAGCGGCGGCGGCAAGTCTGCCTCATCCCCCGTCAGCACGATGCACATCAATCCAGGCCGATATGCGGCCGCTACAGCCGCCCGCCAGGCGGCTGTTTCTTTTTCCGCGCCGCGCAATACCAGCAAGGAGGGCGGTTGCACGGCGGCCCCAAGGGCGGTGCACAGGCTGCTGAAATGACCGGCGGCCCGTTGCATGAGCGGGAAGAACAGTTTCAGGCAGCGTTCCGCCGCATCCGCATAGCGCATGTCGCCGGTCAGTTCCGCCAGTTGCAGCAGGGCCTGGGCAGCGATGCCGTTGCCGGACGGCGTGGCGTTGTCCTGTCCGGTCTTGTTGCGCTGGATCAGCGCTTCGTGGTCATGGCTGGTGAAGAAGAAGCCGCCGTTGTCGCGGTCTTCGAAACGCGTCAGCAGCGCATCGGCGAGCTGCATGGCAAAGCCCATATCGGCGGGACGATATTCACTCTGCATCAGCTCCAGCGCCGCATTGAGCAGGTAGGCATGGTCGTCGAGGTAGGCGTTCAGGTGGGTCTTGCCATCCTTGTGCGTCGCCAGCAGCCTGCCGTCCTGCCACAGGGTGGCATGCACGAAATCCATCGCCCGCTGCGCCGAATGCAACCAGTCTGCGCGCCGGAAGACGCGTGCGGCTTTGGCCATGCCGGCAATCATCAGGCCATTCCAGCTGCCGAGTATCTTTTCGTCGCGACCGGGACGGATGCGTTGCTCGCGCGCGGCAAACAGTTTCGCCTGTGCCGAAGCGAGCAACGAGGCTGCCTGCTCGTTGTCCAGGTGCAGCTGCTGCGCGATCTCGCCCAAGGGCCGGGTCACGCGCAGGTTCCAGGCGTGGTTCTCGAAGTTGGGCGTGCTGTCCAGGCCGTAGTAAGGCTGGACGAGCGCGTATTCGTCTGCACTCAACAGGGCGCGGATGTCGTTGCGCTGCCAGACGTAGAACTTGCCTTCCTCATGCTCGGAGTCGGCATCCAGCGAGGCGTAATAACCGCCGTGCGGCGACTGCATCTCGCGCATCACCCAGCCGGTCGTCTGTTCCACGATATGGGCGAAGAACGGATCGTTGCTGCTCAGCCACGCATCGCAATACAGGCCGAGCAACAGGCCGTTGTCGTAGAGCATCTTCTCGAAATGCGGGATATTCCACTCCGCATCCACGCTGTAGCGGCAGAAGCCGCCGCCAAGCTGGTCGTACAGGCCGCCCAGCGCCATCTGCCGCAGGGTGAACAGGGCCGTATGGCGGGTCCGGTCATCTTGCCTGGCCTGTGCCTGACGCAGCAGCAGGTCCAGTTCCGCGGGATGCAGGAACTTGGGGGCGCCGCCGAAGCCGCCGTTCACGGGGTCGAAATCCTGGTTGTGCTGCTGCACCGCCAGGTCGATTGGAGCTGCGTCGAGTGCGATGTCCGTCGCGCTTTTCTCAGGCTGCCATGTGGCGAGCTGGGCGATGAGCTGTTTGCTTTGTGCGGCAAGCTCGTTGCGGTTCTCTTTGTAGGCTGCAGCGACCCTCGACAGCAGGTCTGGAAAGCCTGGCAAGCCATAGCGCGCCTGCTTGGGGAAATAGGTGCCACTGTAGAACGGGGTGCCGTCCGGCGCCAGGAACATGGTCAGTGGCCAGCCGCCGCCGCGGCGCGAGAGCAGGTGATGCGCATTCTGGTAGATCTGGTCGAGGTCGGGGCGTTCTTCCCTGTCCACCTTGATGTTGATGAACAACTCGTTCATCACGGCAGCGACGGATTCGTCCTCAAACGATTCGTGCGCCATCACATGGCACCAGTGGCAGGCCGAGTAGCCGATGGAGAGCAGGATGGGCTTGTCCTGTTCGCGCGCGAGTCGCAGCGTCTCGGCATTCCACGGATGCCAATCCACCGGATTGTCGGCGTGCTGCAGCAGGTAGGGGCTTGTTTCGTGCGTGAGGTGATTGGGCATCAGTCGAGTAGGGGCATCAGTGAGCGCAGGATATGGCGCATGATACCCGGTTGTGCCTCGGCATTCGGATGCAGATTGTCGGCCTGGAACTGTTCCGGCAAAACCCCTTCCAGCATGAAGGGGACCAGCGTGATATCGTGCTTTTTCGCCAGTCTCGGATAGAGGGTGCGGAATCGCCTGGTGTAATCGGGACCATAGTTCGGCGGCAGCTGGATGCCGAGCAGCAGCACCCTGGCATTGGCTTTTTGCGTCTGTCCGATGATCTTGTCCAGGTTCTTTTCCGTTTCGGCCAGATTGGTGCCGCGCAGTCCGTCGTTTGCCCCCAGCTCGACGATCACGATCTCGGGATGATGTTCCTGCAAGGCCTTGCCGATGCGGCGCAGTCCGCCTGCCGTCGTTTCACCGCTGATGCTCGCATTCACCACCTCGAACTGCGGGTGTTTTTTCTTCAGTTCCTGCTGCAATAAATTCACCCATGAATCGTCCCGCGCAATTCCATAGCCGGCTGATAAACTGTCGCCGAACACCAGGATGTTCTTCGCCGCAGAAGCGGGCTGGGACAGCGCAAACGCAGCGATCAGCAAAACGATTTTCAGGAAGGTCTTCATGGCGTCGATTGTGCAAGCAGTAGGGCTCACCAAGCAAGTTTTAAGTGGCGACCAGCCGCTCACTATCCTGCACGATGTCACCTTCGACGTGGCTGCGGGCGAAAGCTTGGCTATCGTCGGTGCGTCGGGTTCCGGCAAATCCACCCTGCTCGGGCTGCTGGCCGGGCTGGATGTCCCGACCGGCGGCAGGGTAGTGCTGCACGGTGCCGACCTGTTCGCGCTGGACGAGGACGGCCGCGCCCGCCTGCGCGGCGAACTGGCAGGCTTCGTGTTCCAGTCGTTCCAGCTGCTGCCGGCGCTGAACGCGCTGGAGAACGTCATGCTGCCGCTGGAACTGGCCGGCGCCAGGGATGCGCGCCAGCGTGCCGAGATGTCGTTGCGGCAGGTCGGTCTTGCTGCGCGCATGCATCATGTGCCCAAGCACCTCTCGGGCGGCGAACAGCAGCGCGTTGCGCTGGCCCGTGCGTTCGTCACCCGGCCCAAGATTCTTTTTGCCGACGAGCCGACCGGCAACCTCGATGCCGCCACCGGCGCGCAAGTCATCGAGCTGATGCTGGAACTCAATCGTGCGCAGGGCACGACACTGATTCTGGTCACGCACGATGAGGCGCTGGCGCGACGTTGCGGCAAGCAGCTGCGGTTGGCGGCAGGGCGGGTGGTGGAATGAAGGTTTTTTGTATTGCCAAGGTGGGAGAAGGGGCGTGAACATCCTGCGCTTGTCGCTTAACTTGCTGCGCCGCGACTGGCGCGCAGGAGAGTGGCGCGTGCTGTTGCTGGCGCTGGTGCTGGCGGTGGGCAGTCTTGCCACCGTCGGCCTGTTTGCCGACCGCGTGCGGCAGGCCTTGCAGCAGCAGGCGCAGAGCCTGATCGGCGCCGACCTGCGCATCACCTCCACCCGGCCGTTCTCGCCCGATTACCGCAAGCTGGCCCAGGCTCGCAATCTGCGCGTGGTGGAGAACCGTACTTTCCCCAGCATGGTGTCGCATCGCGAGCAGGCGATATTGGGCGAGATACAGTCGACGGAGACGGGCTACCCGCTGCGCGGCAAGATCGAGATCGACGATGGCAGCGTGCATGTGGCGCAGGCGATACCGGCAGGCGGTACGGTGTGGGTGGACGAACGCCTGTTGCGCCGCCTCGGCATGCAGGTGGGCGATGAAGTCGGTATCGGCAACCGTCATTTCGTCGTCGCGGCGCGCATCGTGAAGGATATCGATCAGTCCATCGGCTTTGCCAGTTTTGCGCCGCGAGTGCTGATGAACGATGCCGATCTGGCTTCCACCGGCCTGCTGCAGGAAGGCAGCCGCATCTCCTACCGGTTGATGGTCGCAGGCGATGGGAAGCAGGTGGCTGCCTTGCGCGCAGTGCTGCAGGACAAACTTTCCGGCAACGAAAAGATGGAGGATGTGCGCGATGCCCGCCCGGAGATACGTACGGCGCTGGAGCGCGCCGAGCATTTCCTCGGCTTGGCTGCGCTCACTGCCGCGATCCTGGCCGGCGCGGCGCTGGCGCTGGCGGCACGGCGCTTCGTGCTGCGCCACCTGGATGGGTGCGCAGTGATGCGCTGCCTCGGCGCGCAGCAGGGACAGGTGCTGTGGCTGTTCCTGTATCAGTTCATCCTGCTCGGCGTGGTGGCGGTGTTGTGCGGCGGCTTGCTGGGCTATGCCACACAAGCGGTGCTGGTTGCGAGCATCGCTTCGATGCGCGACGCGATCCTGCCGCAGCCCGGTGTACTGCCTTTGCTGAAAGCCGCCGTCAGCGGCTTTGCCTTGCTGCTCGGTTTCGCCTTCCTGCCTTTGCTGCAATTGCGCAAAGTGTCGCCGCTGCGCGTACTGCGCCGCGAACTGGGTTTGCCCGCTGCCAGCAGCTGGCTGATCTATGGCCTCGCGGTGGGCGTGCTGGCGCTGCTGTTCCTGTGGCAAGCCGGTTCGCTGAAACTGGGCCTGGCAGTGCTGGGCGGCTTGCTGGCCGGATTGTTGATGTTCGGCTGGCTGGCCTGGCTGTTGCTGCATGGCCTGGCGCGCAATGCGTACTATTTCCAGTCGCAGTGGCGGCACGCCTTCAACAACCTGGCACGGCACGGGCGTAGCGCCGCGGTGCAGGTGGTGGCGCTGAGCCTGGGCGGCATGGCCTTGCTGGTGCTGACGCTGGTGCGTGCCGATCTGCTGGAAAGCTGGCAGGGCAAGCTGCCGCCGGATACGCCGAACCGCTTTGTGGTGAACATCCAGCCCGACCAGCTGCAGCCGGTGCGGGATTACTTTGCGCGTAATGCGTTGCCGGTCCCCGAGCTGCAACCGATGGTGCGCGGCAGGCTGATCGCCATCAACGATCGCACCATCAACGGCAACAGTTATCCCGATCCGCGTGCGCAGGCGCTGGTGGAGCGAGAGTTCAACCTTTCCTGGATGGAGCGAATGCCGGTGTGGAACCAGCTGGTGAGTGGCAGCTGGTGGACCGCGGGGGAAAATGGGCAGTTGTCGGTGGAAGAGGGCATCGCCAGGACTCTGGGGATTCATCTTGGTGACATGCTTACCTACGACGTGGCCGGCAGCGTCTTTACCGCGAAAGTCACCAGCCTGCGCAAGGTGCAGTGGGATTCGATGAAGGTGAATTTCTTCGTCATTGCCACACCGGACCTGCTCAGGGATTATCCGGCCAGCTACCTGGGCAGCTTCTACCTGCCGCCGGACAAGGTGCGCGCGGGCGACGAGCTGTCGCGCACGTTCCCCAACCTGTTGCTGATCGATACCGGTGCGGTGATTGCCCAAGTGCGCAACATCATGGACCAGATCGCGCAGGCTGTCAGCGCAGTGTTCCTGTTCACGCTGTTTTCCGGCCTGGCGGTACTGTATGCCGCCCTGCTGGCCACGCAGGACGAGCGCAGCCACGAGGCGGCGATCCTGCGCACGCTGGGGGCGGACAGCCGTTACCTGCGGAACCTGCACCTGTCGGAATTCGCCGTGCTGGGCGGCCTGAGTGGCCTGTTTGCGGCGGCAGGGGCGGAAATGCTGGGCTGGGTGCTGGCGCGGTTCGTGCTGGATATCCCTTACCAGACAAGCGCTTCCATCTGGTTCGTCGGTGCCGGCGGCGGCATGGCCGTGGTGATGGCAGCCGGCTGGCTGGCGACCAGGAAGCTGGCGTTACGCCCGCCGTTGCGCATTCTTGCGGCGGATTAATGGCTTAGCGCTTGACGCGGCACGGAATATCCCTATAATGCGCCCCTCCCTGAAAAAGGGAGTTTTGACCTTGCTCCACCGTCCATCATGTCGGGGGGCTTTAATCCACAAGGAGATGTAATGCGACACTACGAAATCGTATTTATCGTGCATCCCGATCAGAGCGAGCAAGTGCCCGCGATGGTCGAGCGTTATCGCACGTTGGTGACCAGCAAGAACGGTCACATCCACCGTCTGGAAGACTGGGGCCGCCGCCAGCTGGCATACCCGATCCAGAAGATCCACAAGGCACACTATGTGCTGATGAACATCGAAGTCGACCAGCCCACGCTGGACGAGCTCGAGCACGCATTCAAGTTCAACGACGCCGTGCTGCGCCACCTGACCATCAAGACCAAGGCTGCAGTCGTTACGCCTTCCGCCATGATGAAGGAAGAGAAGTCGCGTTCGTTCAGCGATGCAGCTGAGGCAGCTCCGGCTCCCGCAGCGGCTGAGTAATTCAAGGATTGAGCAGCAACCGTTGTGTGATTGAAGGGGAACTCGTCGAGCTGGAAGGCTTGCGTTATACCCCGGCAGGTTTGGCGAGAGTGGCGTTCAAATTGCGCCATAGCTCGATGCAGCAGGAAGCAGGGATGCAACGTCAGGTTCAGTGCGAGATTCCGGCATTGGCGATCGGCGAGGCGGCACAGCAAGTCAGCCGTTTGCAGCCCGGACAGATGGTGAGAGCCGAAGGTTTCCTGGCGCAGCGCAGCCTGAAGATCGCGCAGCTGGTGTTGCACATTGATAACGTTACATTGAGATAGGAGCACAGCATGGCTCGTGTATTTAAGAAGAAAGACGACAAGAAGAACAACGCTTCGCGTCAGCTGTTCAAGCGTCGCAAGTTCTGCCGTTTCACCGCCGAGAAGATCGCGGAAGTGGATTACAAGGACATCAACATCCTGAAGGAATTCATCTCCGAGAACGGCAAGCTGATCCCGGCCCGCATCACCGGCACCAAGACGCGTTACCAGCGTCAGTTGAGCGTGGCCGTGAAGCGCGCGCGTTTCCTGGCGTTGCTGCCTTACACCGATTTGCACTAAGGAGTAGATCATGCAAGTGATTCTGATGGAAAAAGTGATCAACCTCGGCCAGTTGGGCGATGTGGTCAAAGTGAAGAACGGTTTCGCGCGTAACTTCCTGATCCCGCAAGGCAAGGCCAAGCGTGCGACGGAAAGCAACGTGGCGGATTTCGCGGCACGCCGCGCTGAACTGGAAGCGGCTGAAGCAGCCAAGCTGGCCGATGCGCAGGCTCGCGGTGCCAAGCTGGAAGGCTTCACTGTGCAGATCGCGCAGAAGGCCGGCGTGGACGGCAAGCTGTTCGGTTCCGTGACCAATGCGGACATCGCCGCAGCGCTGGTGGCACAAGGCCACAAGGTGGAAAAGAGCCAGGTACGTATGGAAACCGGCCACCTGAAGCAGATCGGCGATCATTCGATCACCATTGCGCTGCATCCGGATGTGGTTGCAAACGTCACTGTGACCGTGGTTGCCGAGCAGTAACCCATGGCTTGGCCGCCGTTTTGGCGGCCTGCCCAGCGGGCTGTGCAAAGCTAATCCTGCGTTGTCAGGTAGTTGGAAAAAGGGCTGGCGACAGCCCTTTTTCACATTCTGAATTCGAGCGTGCAAACTCGCTCGTCAGTGTAGAATCTCCTTCCCGAAATTTGCGGTCACATCATGCAAAATTTTTCAGCTCCCGTTGCCGATTCCCAGCTTGAAGCCCTGAAGCTCCCTCCGCATTCCGTCGAGGCGGAACAGTCGGTGCTGGGTGGCATCCTGCTGGATACCAGTGCCTGGGACAAGATCGCCGACCTGTTGAGCGAAAGCGATTTCTATCGCAACGAGCACCGCCTGATCTGGCGCCATATCGGCCGCCTCACCGAACATGCGAAGCCGGTCGATGTCATTACCGTGGCGGAGTCGCTGGAGAGCCATGCCGAACTGGAGAAGGCAGGCGGGCTGGTTTACCTCGGCACGCTGGCGCAGAACGTGCCGTCCGCGGCCAATATCCGCCGTTATGCCGAGATCGTGCGCGAGCGCGCCATCATGCGCAAGCTGGTGGAAGTCGGCAGCGATATTGCCACCAGTGCCTACAACCCCGGCGGGCGTTCGGCGGAGCAATTACTGGACGAGGCCGAGAGTCGCGTGCTGGAGATCAACGAAGAGGGCGAGCGAGGCAGCCAGGGCTTTGTGGCCATGCCGCCGCTGCTGACGCAGGTGGTGGAGCGCATCGAGACCCTGTATGGGCGGGATAACGCCAGCGACGTGACCGGCACGGCGACCGGCTTTGCCGACCTGGATCGCATGACCTCCGGCCTGCAGCCGGGGGATCTGATCATCGTGGCGGGACGCCCCAGTATGGGCAAGACCGCGTTCTCAATCAACATCGCCGAGAACGTGGCGCTGGAAGGCAAGCCGGTGGCGATCTTCAGTATGGAAATGGGCGGCGCGCAGCTGGCGATGCGTATGATCGGATCGGTCGGGCGCCTCAATCAGCACACCTTGCGCACCGGGCGGCTGGAAGACGATGACTGGTCGCGCATGACCCATGCCCTGGGTCTGCTCAACGATGCACCGATTTTCATCGACGAGACCCCGGGCCTGAACGCGCTGGAGCTGCGTTCGCGCGCACGCCGTCTGCACCGGCAGAACAACGGCCTCGGACTGGTGGTGATTGACTATATCCAGCTCATGTCTTCGCCATCGGGCAAGGCGAGCGAGAACCGCGCCACCGAGATCTCCGAGATATCGCGTTCGCTGAAGTCGCTGGCCAAGGAATTGCACGTGCCGGTGATCGCGTTGTCGCAGCTTAACCGCAGCCTGGAGCAACGCCCGAACAAGCGGCCGGTGATGTCGGACTTGCGCGAATCGGGCGCCATTGAGCAGGATGCCGATTTGATCCTGTTCATCTATCGCGACGAAGTCTACAACCCGGATTCGCCGGACAAGGGCAAGGCCGAGATCATCGTCGGCAAGCAACGTAATGGTCCGATCGGTGCGGTGAGCCTGACTTTCCGGGGCGAGTTCACGCGCTTTGAGAACCATGCCCCTGCCCAGTACTGAGATAAAACAGCATTAATTTCTTGGCTCTGCCGAACTGTTCGGTTACAATGCGCGTCCTTTTACAGGCGCGTAGCTCAGCTGGTTAGAGCACCACCTTGACATGGTGGGGGTCGTTGGTTCGAGTCCAATCGCGCCTACCAATTTCCCGAATCGTCCCGGATTCTTCTGAGAAATGCCATGTTCACATTGAGCTTGCATGGAGAAGAAGCTACCCAAGCCCTGCTGCAATCCGGCTATTCCTACTGTCTCGTCGTCCGTTCGGAATCTCAGCGCGCTGCGCTGCTCAAGAGTTTGGGCGAACAGCCCGGTGTGGTCATCGTGCCGCATAACGGCGGATTGATCAGCAATCTGCGCGTGTGGGAGAACATCGTCCTGCCGGTGCAATATCATGGCATCGAGCTTGCCGGCAAGCTCGAAGACAACGTGGCGCGGTTGCTGAATCAATGCGGGTTGCCGGACGAAGCCGCCGTCACCGAACTGCTGCTCAAGCTGCCGGATCAATTGTCGCTATATGAAAAGCGGCTGGTCGGTTTCGTGCGTGCCATGCTGATGAGTCCGGAACTCATCATCTACGATTCCATGCTCGAGGGGTTGTCGCGCAAGGAGCTGGCGCGTGCGGTCGGTTTCGACAAGGTATTCCGTTTATACTTCCCGTTCCGCACGTCGGCGCTGGTAAGCTTCGAGGAATATGGCGACAAGGACGATCCAAAGCGACGCTTGATCCACCTGTAAAGAAATCCGGGATGAAATTATCCACCTACAACCAGAGATTGCTGACCATTGAAAAGCGCACCAGGCGATTCATGCTGGGGGCCGTCGGTGTCATGTTGCTGGTGTTGCTGATGATTGCCATCCAGCAGGATTACTTCCACCGCAGCACCACAATCTATTTTTTCACACCCAATGCACAGGGACTGAGCAAAGGGATGGCGGTCAAGTTCGTCGGCTTCAAGGTCGGCAGCGTGCAGGATGTGAGCATGCAGCCCAATGCCACGGTGCGGGTGAAAGTGGCGCTGGATGACGAATATGTCCACCTTATCGGACAAGATGCCAAAGCGCGCCTCATCAAGGAGGCGCTGGTCGGCGAGAGTGTGGTGGAAATCATCCCCGGTTCGCAGCAGGTGAAGCAGGTGACGCATAACAGCGTGCTGGCTTTCGAGCGCGGACAGGATGCCAGCACCGTGGTCGAGAACTTGGCCGCGCAGTTGCAGCCCATCCTGGGTGACATCCATCAGATCACTTCTTCCATCAACAATCCCGATGGCGATGTGCAGCAAACGCTGAAAAACCTGAACCAGGCCACGGGCGCCTTCCGCGAGACCGTGCACCAGTTCACTCAGTTGGGTGCCAGCAGCAACCAGAAGCTCGATGGGGCGTACGGGAAATTCGACAAGGCGCTGGATAAGGTCAATTCCAGCCTGGAAACGCTGGACAAGTCGATTCCGAAGCTGGTGGAGAAGGCCGATTCGACCCTGGACAACGTCCAGTCCGCGACCTCCGATATCAAGAAGATGACGAGCGAATCCGCCGCCGAGGTGCCTGCGCTGGTGCGCAATACCAATGCGCTGGTACAGGACAGCCAGGACACGCTGGGTGGCGTGAGGAAGTCGTGGCTGCTCAATGGATTGTTCCCCCAGCCCGAGGAGCAGGTGCTGCCGGTGGACGGCTACGTCCCTCCGAAACCCTTGCCGTGATGGAGGCCCGCTTGATCGTTCGCCCAGTCATCGTCCTGTTATGCAGTCTCTTGCTGTTGTCCGCCTGCGGCCATGTCGAAGAGGTGCGTAGCGCACGGCAGGAGCAGGCGACCGAATTCAATCAGCGCGCACAGCGCGCATTCCAGCGCGGCGAATACCAGACTGCGGCCGCGTTGTTTCAGAATGCACTGCAGCTGGATGTCGCCATCGAGAACGTGAATGGCATCGCCATCAATACACTGAATCTTGCCCGGGTGAGCCAGGTCATGGGCCAGCCTGCGCAGGCACAGCGCTATCTCGACAGCCTGCTGGAAGACAAGGCGCTCCACTATGCACCGGCACAACTTGCGGCGGCGTCGGTACAGAGATCCTTGCTGAGTTTGCAGCAGGACGATGAGGCGGGTGCCGGCAAATGGGTGGAGCAGGCCGCCGCGTATTGCGTGTCCGGCTGCACGCTGGCAGGTGTGATCGACAATGCCCGCGCCAGTATCGCGCTGCACGCTAACGATGCCGACAAGGCCTTGCATTGGAGCGAGCGGGGAGCCTCGGAAAACAGGAATGCATCGCCACTGGAATATGCCAATTCCCTGCGCCTGGCCGCATCGGCCAAATTGCTGAAGAACGATCCCGATGCAGCGCTGCATCTGGCGGAAGAGGCGCTGGCTATCGACAAGTCGATGGGGCTGCCCGAGAAAATACGCCAGGACTTGCTGCTTGCTGCACAGGCGCACGAGAAACTGGGCCGGGCGGAACTGGCGGCACAGTGCCGCGACAGGGCGGGCCGTATCGCCGCAGTGTCGGTGAAGTGAGGCGCTGATGGATGCGTTCAGCCGGCTGGACAGGCATAAGGCAACAATGCTGCTGGGGCTGGGCATCTGCGTGCTGGCAGCAGTGCTGCTGCATGTATTCCAGGCCGGGGATCAATTGAGCCGCACGGTGCTGGACGAACAATTCGATTTGATGCATCGGTACGACGTGCATCAGCCGAAGAACGATGTGGTCATCGTCGGTATCGATGAGGATGCCACCAAGGCGCTGATCGAGCCGTTTTCCCTGTGGCATCCGCACCTGGCCAGGTTTCTCGATGCGATGGCGCTAGCCCGTCCGTCCGTGGTCGGCCTGGATATACCGCTGCCGGAACGATCCTACCAGTTCCTCGTGCCGCAATACGACCAGATCCTGCTGCAAGGTCTGCAGCGCTTGAAGGCGCAAACGCCGTTGGTGCTGGCCCAGATGCTGGACGATAGCGGCACTTTCCGTCCGGTGTACGCTCCTTATGTTGCCGCTGTCGGAGAGGATGCATTGGCTTCGGTGGTGCTTTGCCAGGATGACGATGGGGTGGTGCGTCGCTTCGATCCCAACCTGTGTACGGTGAATGCGCGCGGTTCCATGCTGGTCGAAAAAATGGCGGCTCGCCTCGGGACGCCGCACCCCGGAACCGGATTGGTGGATTTCAGTGCGGGCGAAAAATTCGAATACATTCCTTTCCTCAAGGTGCTGGAGTGGCAGAGGCAGGGGAATGCCGAATTGCTGGAGCGCACTTTCCGCGGCAAGCCGGTGTTGCTGGGTGTGGTGGCTCGATTCGGTGATCGTGCCAAGGCGCCGGTTCCGCTGGCATCCTGGGAGCCCAGCAAGCTGCGGGTACCAGGAGTGCTGATGCAGGCGCAGATACTGCGTTCGATGCTGGGCGCTGGGCTGGTCCGCGAGGCGAACACCTGGCTGGTGGGCGCGTTGACGGCGCTGGCCGCATTATTCTGGCTGGGACGCATCAGCTGGTTCAAGCTGGCAGCAGTGATCGTGTTCCCGCTCCTGCTGTTGCTGGTCTCGACGTGGTTGCTGGGGCAGGGGATATTCCTGCCAATAGGCGGGATACTGCTCGCCGGCGTGCTCGCCTTCCTTGCCCGCCTGGCCTATGAAGGAGCGCGACAAGTGCGGCAACGGAAGTGGCTGCGCGGCACTTTCGGCAGCTATGTCAGCCAGGAGGTGCTGCAGGAGATCATGGCGGGCAACATCCGCTCCGGACTGGAGGGGGCCCGCATGCGTCTGTGTATCCTGTTTGCCGACATCCATGGGTTCGGCCCGCGCAGCGAGAATCGGCCGCCGCAGGAGGTGGTATCCCTGCTGAACGATTATTTCTCCGAGATGACCGTGGCTATCCACCAGCACAAGGGTACGGTGGACAAGTTCATCGGCGACGGCATCATGGCATTCTTCGGCGCGCCGCAGACGCTGGAATGTCCGGAAAAAAACGCGCTCGAAGCGGCCCAGGAGATGTTGCTGCGCTTGCGCAATGTCAATTCTCGCCTGCAGGAGCAGGGCGTCGCACCCATCGAGATCGGTATCGCGCTGCATGTGGGAGCGGTGGTTGTCGGCCACATCGGTTCGGAGTCCAGGCATGAATACACCATCATCGGCGATGCGGTGAGCAGGACCGGCAAGCTGGAACAGCTGACCATGACTTTGAAATATCCGGTGGTGTGCTCGGCTGCGGTGGCAAAAGCAGTGGAAGGCTCGGGTGACCTGATCGATTGCGGCGAGCAGGTGGTCGCCGATGCTGCTATCCAGGTATACGGCTGGACCCCGCCGTTGTTGGCTGCCAACTGATGTCCGCGCTCTGGCCCAAACTCCTTGCCTGGCTGAAGATGATGCAGATGCGCCAGGCGGTAGCGGGAGCCGCGCAACTGTTGTGGTATGCCTTCACCCACCTGCGCGTGCTGCGTATCGCTCCGGTGAATGCCGTGTTCCACCGCCAGATATTCTTTACCGGGGTGGAGGCGCTGGGCATCGTCGCCGTGTTCGGCCTGTTGAGCGGAGCGCTGGTCATCACCCAGATCACCTCGCTGGTTGGCGGTGATAGCGGGCTGACCGTGAAGATCCTGATCTGGACTGTGGTGCGCGAAGTGGGGCCATTGTTCGCGGCTATCATCATCATCGCCCGCAGCAGTGCAGCCATTGCCTCCGAGCTGGCTTTGATGAAGACACGCCACGAGATGACCAGCCTGGTCCGCATGGGGATCCCGCCGCACGACTACCTGCTGGTGCCGCGCATCGCCGGGGTCACGCTGGCCGTTCTGGCGCTCACCATTTATTTCCAGGTCGTCGCCATCGGTGGCGGCCTGGCGATCAGCGCCATGTTCCAGAACGTCTCCTACATGGAGCAGGTCGGACGTTTCCTGCAGACCGTCAAGCTTTCCGAGTTCGTCGTGGTGGGCATCAAAGGATGCCTGTTCGGCCTGGCCATCTCCACCATCTCCTGTTACAACGGCATGCAGGCGCAACCTTCGGTGACCGAAGTACCCAAGGTCGCCATCAGGGCTGTGTTGCAAAGCCTGTTGTTCGTGTTCACGCTGGATGCGCTGATCGCCTACCTCGGCATGGTGGAGTGAGTTGCGCTATACTGCGCGCCTTCCGGCGCTGGGTGTGCCGGGTCTGAAGTTGCCAAGTTCGAATTTGAAAGTGCGGCGGTGGCCGCATTTGTTTTTAGCAGAGTGAATAAGATGCCTGTCATTACCTTACCGGATGGTTCGCAACGCAGTTATCCCAATCCCGTGACCGTGGTCGAGGTCGCCCAGAGCATCGGCGCCGGCCTGGCGCGTGCTGCGCTGGCAGGCAAGGTGGATGGGAAACTGGTGGATACCTCGCACCTGATCTCGGTCGATGCAACACTGGCCATCATCACCGACAAGGATGCCGACGGATTGGATATGATCCGCCATTCCACCGCGCACTTGCTGGCCTATGCCGTGAAGGAACTGTTTCCCGAAGCGCAGGTGACCATCGGTCCGGTGATCGAGAACGGTTTCTATTACGACTTCTCCTATTCGCGCCCTTTTACTCCGGAAGACCTGGCGGCCATCGAGAAGCGCATGGCCGAGCTGGCGAAAAAAGACCTGCCGGTCACGCGCAAGGTATTGCCGCGCGACGAGGCGGTGGTCTATTTCAAATCCATCGGCGAAAAATACAAGGCCGAGATCATAGCGTCCATCCCCGCCGACCAGGATGTGTCGCTGTACAGCGAGGGCGAATTCACCGACCTGTGCCGCGGTCCGCACGTACCTTCCACCGGCAAGCTGAAGGTGTTCAAGCTGATGAAAGTGGCCGGCGCCTATTGGCGCGGCGACTCGAAGAACGAGATGCTGCAGCGCATCTACGGCACGGCCTGGGCGAAAAAAGAGGATCTGGATGCCTACCTGGTTCGCCTGGAAGAGGCGGAGAAGCGTGACCACCGCAAGCTGGGCAAGCTGCTCGACCTGTTCCACATGCAGGATGAAGCGCCGGGCATGGTGTTCTGGCATCCCAAGGGATGGGCGATGTGGCAGGTGATCGAGCAATACATGCGCAATGTCTATCGCGACAACGGCTACCAGGAGATCCGCTGTCCGCAGATCATCGACCGCGTGCTGTGGGAGAAGTCCGGCCACTGGGAGCATTACAAGGCCAACATGTTCACCACCGAGTCGGAAAAGCACGATTACGCGATCAAGCCGATGAATTGCCCGGGCCATGTGCAGGTGTTCAATGCCGACCTGCGCTCCTATCGCGAACTGCCGCTGCGCTATGGAGAATTCGGCTCCTGCCATCGTAACGAGCCGTCCGGCGGTTTGCATGGACTGATGCGGGTGCGTGGTTTCGTGCAAGACGATGGCCACATTTTCTGTACCGAAGGGCAGATCGAGTCCGAGGTGACGGCCTTCAATGCCTTGGTGCTGAAGGTCTACAAGGATTTCGGCTTCAATGACGTGACGGTCAAGCTGGCGCTGCGCCCGGAAAGCCGGGTCGGTTCCGACGATATCTGGGACAAGTCCGAGAATGCCTTGCGCGCCGCTTTGCGTGCTTCCGGCATGACCTGGGAGGAGTTGCCGGGCGAGGGGGCGTTCTATGGCCCGAAGATCGAATTTCACATCAAGGATGCCATTGGCCGTTCCTGGCAGTGCGGCACGATCCAGGTGGACTTTTCCATGCCGGGCCGCCTGGGCGCCGAGTTCGTGGATGAGGACAACAGCCGCAAGGTGCCGGTGATGCTGCACCGTGCGATCCTGGGCTCGCTGGAGCGTTTCATCGGTATCCTGGTGGAAAACCATGCCGGCGCGCTGCCATTGTGGCTGGCGCCCGTCCAGGCGGTGGTGATGAATATCTCCCAGGCGCAGGAGGAATATGCCGGGAAAGTAGCCGAAACATTGCGAGCATCCGGCTTCCGGGTGCAATCGGATTTGCGCAATGAGAAGATTACCTATAAAATACGAGAACATAGCTTGCAGAAGTTGCCTTACCAGCTGATCATCGGCGATAAGGAAATGGCTGCAGGTCTCGTTGCCGTGCGATCCCGATCAGGTGAAGACCTTGGGCAGATGTCGGTGGAGGCGCTGTTACAGCGCTTGAATACCGAGCTGCAGGCGGATGGTGCGGTTTAATTTTTTAATGGAGAAATTGCAATAGCACAGGATAAGTCGCAGCGTATCAATGAGCAGATAACAGCACCGCAGGTGCGACTCATTGGCGCGGAGGGAGAGCAGGTTGGTGTCGTGGCAGTCGCGGAAGCGCTGCGTATGGCGGACGAAGCGGAGCTGGATCTGGTGGAGATCGCCCCATTGGCGGAACCGCCCGTGTGCCGGGTCATGGATTTCGGCAAGTTCAAATATGCCGAAAGCAAGAAACAGCACGAAGCCAAGCTCAAACAGAAACAGGTCCAGATCAAGGAAATCAAGTTTCGCCCGGGTACGGACGAAGGCGACTACAACATCAAGTTGCGCAACCTGATCAAATTCCTTGAGGACGGCGACAAAACCAAGATCACCTTGCGTTTCCGCGGTCGCGAGATGGCGCACCAGGAGATTGGCATGAAGCTGATCGAGCGCATCAAGGCCGATCTGGACGAGCATGGGACTGTGGAGCAGTTTCCCAAGATGGAAGGCCGGCAGATGGTGATGGTGATCGGCCCGAAGAAGAAATAGGTTTACGTCGCAGCGGAGCAAGGGACTTGCCGTTGCGGTGGTAGTGAAAAGAGTCCCAGACAAGTGGTTCCGGGTTTTCAAGCGTTCCTGTCAGGGACCTCCCGGCGTCATCAAATAAATGGAGTCGTTATGCCAAAGATGAAAACCAAGAGCGGTGCGAAAAAACGCTTCAGCGTTCGCGCCGGTGGCAGCATCAAGCGCGGTCAAGCGTTCAAGCGCCACATCCTCACCAAGAAGACCACCAAGAACAAGCGCCAGCTGCGCGGGTCCACTGGTGTCCATGAAACCAACACGGCGTCCGTTCGCGCCATGATGCCCTACGCATAAGGAGTCAACATGCCAAGAGTTAAACGTGGTGTAACGGCGCGTGCGCGCCATAAGAAAGTCCTGAACCTGGCCAAGGGTTACCGCGGTCGTCGCAATAGCGTCTATCGCATCGCCAAGGAAGCGGTGATGAAGGCAGGGCAATATGCTTACCGTGACCGTCGTCAGAGGAAGCGTCAGTTCCGTACCCTGTGGATCGCGCGTATCAATGCGGCTGCTCGTGAGCAAGGCATGGCATATAGCGTGTTCATGAACGGGCTGAAGAAGGCTGCGATCGAGATCGATCGCAAGGTGCTGGCCGATCTGGCCGTGTTCGACAAGGCTGCGTTCGCGCAGATCGTCGCACAAGCCAAAGCCGGCCTCGGCGCATAAGTATTGCGCAATATAAAAAAGGAGGCGTCATGCCTCCTTTTTTTGTTTCAAAACTAGACGATGCAAGAACTACAAAAAATTCTCGATGAAGCGCTGCAGAGTTTTGCGGCGATAGAAGATGCAGCCGAGCTGGAGAACGCCAAGGCGCGTTATCTCGGCAAGGAAGGCAGCTTGACCGGCCTGCTGAAGGGCTTGGGCAAACTTTCCGCCGAGGAACGTCCGGCAGCCGGCGCGCGCATCAACCAGGTCAAGCAGCAGATCGAGGCGGCTTTGCAGGCCCAGCGCGAAGCCATCCAGAACCGTGCGCTGCATGCCAGGCTGGCGGCCGAATCCCTGGATGTGACATTGCCTGGACGAGGCACTGGCGTGGGCGGATTGCATCCGGTCACGCGCACCCTGGATCGCATCGAAACGCTGTTTCATTCCATCGGCTACGCCGTTGCGGAAGGCCCTGAGATCGAAAACGATTTCTACAATTTCACCGCGCTGAACATCCCCGCCGACCATCCGGCACGCGCCATGCACGACACCTTCTATATCGACGAACAGCACGTGCTGCGCACGCACACCTCGCCGATCCAGATCCGCTACATGCAAGCGCATATGGAAAAGTACAAGCATCTGGAAACGATGCCGGACATTCGTATCATCGCGCCGGGGCGGGTATATCGCGTGGATTCCGATGCCACCCATTCCCCCATGTTCCATCAGGTGGAAGGCCTGTGGGTAGGGGAGAAGGTCAGCTTCGCCGACCTGAAAGGCGTAATCGCCGATTTCCTGCAGAACTATTTCGAGACCGAAGACATGCAAGTGCGCTTCCGACCCTCGTTCTTCCCGTTCACCGAGCCTTCGGCCGAGATGGACATGAGCTGGAAAGGCGGCTGGCTGGAGATCGGCGGCTGCGGTATGGTGCATCCTAACGTGCTCAAGCATGTCGGCATCGACAGCGAGAAATACATCGGCTTCGCCTTCGGCATGGGCGTGGAGCGTCTGGCCATGCTGCGTTATGGCGTGAATGATCTCAGGTTGTTCTTCGAGAACGACCTGCAATTCCTCAAGCAGTTTAATTAACTATGCAATTCTCTGAATCCTGGTTGCGTACCTTCGTGAATCCTTCGCTCTCGAGCGAAGAGCTGTCGCATCTGTTGACCATGGCCGGGCTGGAAGTGGAGGAAATGTCGCCTGTTGCGCCTGCCTTCGAGAAGGTGGTCGTGGGGCAGGTGCTGACCAAAGACAAACATCCCGATGCGGATCGCCTGAACGTCCTGACGGTAGACGTCGGACAAGCTGAACCACTGAACATCGTGTGCGGCGCTGGGAATGTAACCGTGGGCATGAAGGCGCCTTGTGCGCTGGTCGGCGCGAAGCTGCCCGGTATCGAGATCAAGCAGGCCAAGGTACGCGGCGTCGCTTCTTTCGGCATGATGTGCTCGGAGAAGGAACTCGGTCTGGCGGAACAAAGCGACGGGTTGATGGTGCTGGCAGCCGATGCAGTTGTTGGGCAAAGCATACGAGAACATCTCGATCTCGATGACCGCCTGATCACCCTCAAGCTCACGCCGAACCGCAGCGATTGCCTGTCGCTGAACGGTATTGCGCGCGAGGTGGCTGCGCTGACAGGCGCTTCCCTGCACAGCGTTCCGCAGGCGTCGATCAAACAAGCAGGCGGTCAAAGCCGCGAGGTCAAGCTGACTGCTGCAGCAGCCTGTCCGCGTTACACGGGGCGCGTGATTTCCGGGGTGAACGCCAAGGCTGTTACGCCAGCATGGATGGTCCGACGCCTGCAGCGCTGCGGCCTGCGCAGCATCAGCGCGCTGGTGGATGTGACGAATTATGTGCTGCTGGAACTTGGGCAGCCGCTGCACGCCTTTGACCTGAATAAACTGGATGGCGACATCGAGGTGCGTTTCGCACGCGGCGGCGAGCAACTGAAGCTGCTGAACGAGCAGACAGTGGAACTGCAGGAAGACATGCTGGTGATTGCCGACGGTAACGGACCGGTGGCGCTGGCTGGCGTGATGGGCGGTGCTGACAGCGCAGTGGGCGAGGCAACCAGCGATATTTTCCTCGAAAGCGCGTTCTTTGTACCCAATGTGATCGTCGGCAAATCCCGCCTTCTCGGTTTCGGTTCCGATTCTGCCTACCGTTTCGAGCGCGGCGTAGATTTTGCAGCCACACAGGCGGCACTGGACCGTGCCACGCAATTGATCATCGACATCTGCGGCGGGCAGGCCGGTACGGTCACGGAAGTGTTGGGCGAGTTGCCGAAGCGCCTGCCTGTGAAGCTGCGTACCTCGCGCGTGCACCGGGTGCTGGGTGTGGCGCTGCAAGCAGATGCCATCGCCCCGATATTGTCCAAGCTAGGTATGGTTTTCCAGCAAAAAGGCGATGAATTTTCAGTGACGCCGCCAAGCTACCGCTTCGATATTTCCATCGAAGAGGATCTGATCGAAGAAGTGGCGCGTGTCCATGGTTACGAAAACATCCAGCCTGTGCCGATACAGGCGCGCATGAGCATCTTGCCGCAGGTAGAGGCACAGCGCCCTCTGGCGAGATTGCGCCAGGCCATGGTGTTGCGCGACTACCAGGAAACCATCAACTACGCCTTCGTGGAAGCCGCGTGGGAGCGCGACTTGTGCGGCAATGCCGCGCCCATTGCTCTGAAAAACCCCATTGCCAGCCAGATGAGCGTGATGCGCAGCAGCCTGCTGGGTGGTTTGCTGGCCGCATTGCGCGCCAATCTGGCGCGCAGGCACCCGCGCGTGCGCTTGTTCGAGATCGGCGGTTGCTTTACCGCCGAGGCAGGCAGCTATGAACAGCACGAACGCTTGGCCGGATTGGCCTATGGTGGTGCTGTATCCGAGCAATGGGGAGAGCCGGCACGCAGTGTGGATTTCTTCGATGTGAAGGGCGATGTGGAAGCCTTGTTCGCGCCGCGCAAATTGGGATTCCAGGCAGCATCGCATCCGGCATCCCATCCGGGCCGCTCTGCCCGCATTCTGCTGGACGGCAGGCCTGTCGGCTGGATCGGTGAATTGCATCCGCAATGGCAGCAGCAAAACGACTTGCCGCAGGCCGTTGTCTGGTTCGAGATCGAATTGGCTGCCTTGACTCAAGGTACAGTGCCGCACCTGGCTGTCATATCCCGCTTCCCGCCAGTACGCCGCGATCTGGCTGTCCTGGTGGACGAGGGCATGTCCGTTCAGGTCCTGCTGGATGCGATGCAGGCTGAAAAAGTGCCGGGTGTGGCCGAATTGGACCTGTTTGACGTGTATCGCGGAAAAGGAGTGGAGCAGGGCAAAAAAAGCCTTGCATTCCGTGTGTTATTGCAAGATACTCAAAAAACTTTGACTGATAACGAGATTGAAGAAAAAGTGGCTCGTCTGGTTGCGGTAATGTTGAACCAAGGCGCGCAGTTGCGAGCATAAGAGGGGAATATGACAACACTGACCAAGGCGGAACTCGCCGATCTGCTGTTTGAAAAAGTGGGCTTGAACAAGCGCGAAGCAAAAGACATGGTGGAAGCGTTCTTTGAGGAAATCAGGATGCAACTGGAACAGGGGGAAAGCGTCAAGCTTTCGGGTTTCGGCAATTTCCAGTTGCGCGACAAACCCCAGCGCCCCGGCCGCAATCCCAAAACCGGCGAAGAGATTCCGATCACCGCCCGCCGCGTGGTCACCTTTCATCCCAGCCAGAAACTCAAGAGCATGGTAGAAAAGACCTATCATGGAACACCACGTAACTAATTCCGAACTGCCGCCCATCCCGGCGAAACGCTACTTCACCATCGGCGAAGTCAGCGAATTATGCGGGGTGAAGGCGCATGTGTTGCGTTATTGGGAGCAGGAATTTACCCAACTCAAGCCGGTGAAACGCGGCGGCAACCGTCGTTACTACCAGCATCACGAAGTTCTGCTCATCCGCCGTATCCGGCAGTTGCTCTACGAGGAAGGTTTCACCATCAGCGGTGCACGCAGTCGTCTGGATCAGCACGCGATCAATCAGGAAGAGCGCAGCGCGAACATTCCTGGTGAATTCAACATGAGCTCGTTCAAGCGGGAATTGCGCGAAATCATCACACTGTTGCACGCCTAACGGCAAAAAATCAACAAAACTGCTTCAAGTAACGAACTTAGCTCTGCTATAATTCGCGCCCTCGGGGCGTAGCGCAGCCTGGTAGCGTACTTGCATGGGGTGCAAGGGGTCGGGAGTTCGAATCTCCCCGCCCCGACCAGTAGTAACAAGGACTTGCAACAGAAATGTTGCAAGTCTTTTTTATTTTGATCAGCGCGCTTTGAAGATACACACACCTCTCTGGTAACAAACATTGATTAATTCGCCAGTGCGGTTCTTATCGCCATTTGCGATTCCTCAACGCGAGGTAATTACATCGTATTCCACTTGGTGCAATATCCGTTGGGCGATATCTCGTCGTCATCGGGAATAACCTTGCACTTGCCCGGGTCCTGGCTACTCTTCCCCGCGATAAATTCAAGGCAGGTGTTGCAACTCATATTGTCTTTGGGCGAATTCTGGTATTTCAGCTGCGCACGCACGGTCGCGTTCGTCTGCGCGCTGGCCTGTCTGGGAATAACGACAAGCGGTATCAGTGCCAAGGCGATGCTGGCTGATTTCAGAAAATTTCGTCGTGTCATATCTGTGTTCATGCGGACTCCTTGCGATTCGCTTAACCGCGATGCGGTGTCGCCATAAGTGATGAAAGCAGGCGGCTCGTTCTGTCAGTTGCTCGTATCGATTCTACGACTGCTGTATGTCGCAGGCCAGTGCTGCTGCATTCATGGAATACATGCCAGCATGGTTATGCATGATCGCCCCGGATGGATTGCAAATCATTTCAGGCCGAATTTGTTTGTCCAGGAGGCCAACTATTCGTTAAATATTAATTAATATAAATTAACCATAATCCCAATATAATTTTTGGGGGCACTCGAAGAAGTACAACCAGATCGGCCATGTTCCGTACGCAGCAGCGATCAACGGGCGCGCCGTCAGCCAAACCTTGAGGTGATCGCCATGCAAGGATTGACCAGTAGCGAGGCACAGCAGCGGCAATTGCAGTATGGACCGAATGCCGTTGCAGAAGAGCGGGCCAATCCCTGGCTATCCTTCCTGAAGAAATTATGGGCACCCGTTCCATGGATGCTCGAAGTGACGATTGTGCTGCAGCTTGCACTGGGAAAACTGGATGAAGCCGCCATCATCGCCGCCTTGCTTGTATTCAATGCCATCCTCAGTTTTATCCACGAGAACCGCGCCAACAATGCGTTGACGCTGTTGAAAGGTCGTCTGGAAATCCAGGTGCGCGTACTGCGTGACCGGGTCTGGCAAAAAATCCCGGCACGTGAGCTGGTTCCGGGAGATGTGGTGCATCTGCGTATGGGTGATCTGGTACCGGCGGATGTCCGCCTGATGGAAGGGCAGATTCTGCTCGACCAGTCATCGCTCACCGGCGAGGCAATGCCCATCGAAGCCATGGCCGGAAAGACTGCCTATGCCGGCGTGATCGTGAAACGCGGGGAGGCCTCGGGAGAGGTCACTGCGATTGGCGCACATACCTATTTCGGCAAGACCGCAGAACTGGTGCGGAATGCCCGCACCACGAGCCATCTGGAAAATCTCATCTTCACCATCATCAAATATCTGGTGGCGCTGGACTTGGCTCTTGTTGCCGCCTTGCTGCTCTATACCCTGGCAAGCAACATCCCGATCACCGAAGTCATTCCGTTCGCCCTGATTCTGCTGGTGGCTTCGGTGCCGATTGCATTGCCGGCCACCTACACACTTGCAACTGCGCTGGGATCGCTGGAACTGGCCAAGAACGGCGTACTGGTTACGCGGCTATCTGCCATCGAGGAAGCCGCATCCATGGATGTGCTGGCGAGCGACAAGACTGGCACCATTACCCAGAACAAGCTGGCGCTTGAGGTGCTTTATCCCTATTCGCCATACACGACTCCGCAGTTGCTGCACCTGGCGGCACTGGCCTGCGACGACGCTACCCAAGATCCCATCGATATGGCGATCATCGAGGCTGCCCGGTCTCAAGGTCAGCTCGCCGATGTTCCGCGCAGATTGCACTTCGTGCCATTCGATCCGGAAACCAAACGTTCCGAAGCGCTGTTCGACCTGGATACGGGTAAGCTGAGAGTGATCAAGGGAGCGCCGCGCGTGGTTGCGGCACTGGTTCAGGGCAATGTGCAGATCGCCCAGGATGTCGAGCGGCTGGGGGCAGATGGTTCGCGCATGCTGGCCATTGCTGTGGAGACAAGCGACAGGGCGTTGCATGTTGCCGGACTGATCGGCCTGCAGGATCCGCCGCGCGAGGATTCACGGGCCCTGATCCAGGACCTGCATGATCTGGGGGTGCGCGTAGTCATGGTTTCGGGCGATGGACCGGCGACCGCACGTGCCATCGCCGGACAAGTCGGCATCGGACAACGTGTGTGCCCGCCTGAAAACCTGCGCGAAGAGATCCGGCGGAATGTGCTGGACTACGATGTATTTGCGCGGGTACTGCCGGAGGACAAGTATGCGCTGGTCCAGTCGCTACAACAGGCCGGCCATGTGGTCGGCATGAGCGGCGATGGCGTCAATGATGCACCCGCGCTTAAACAGGCCGAAGTGGGGATCGCGGTAGCCAATGCCACCGATGTTGCCAAGGCTGCAGCCAGCCTTGTACTCACCAATCCCGGCCTGTCCGATGTGCGGGCAGCGGTGGAGACCAGCCGGCGCATCTACCAGCGCATGCTGACCTATACCCTGAACAAGATCATCAAGACGCTGGAGATCGCGATCTTCCTGAGCCTGGGGGTGATGCTGACCGGCGTGTTCGTCATTACGCCGATGCTGATCGTCCTGTTGCTGTTCACCAATGACTTCGTGACCATGTCCATCGCCACGGATAATGTGGCCTATTCGAACAAGCCGGAACGCTGGGATGTGCCCAAGCTGATGCTGACGGCTGGTATCTTGGCCGGTTTTGTGCTGATCCTGTCCTTCAGCGTATTCTTTGCCGGCCGCGACTGGCTGCATCTTCCCTTGCCGCAATTGCAGACGCTGGTGTTCGTGATGCTTGCCTTCACCGGGCAAGGCAACGTGTACCTGGTACGCGAACGCCGGCACTTCTGGCAGTCGGCACCAAGCCGCTGGTTATTGCGGGCGTCGATTCTGGACATTGTTGTGGTCGGCATACTGGCCAGCCAGGGCATCCTGATGGCACCGATCCCGCTCGCTTTGGTCGCTGGAGTCCTGATCCTGGTACTCGGCTATTTGCTGATCATGGACTTCGCCAAGATCCGGATATTCAGGGCTATCGGTTTGTGACACCGGGCACAGGTTCCTGCACTGGCCCGGCTTTTCCTAGTTGACGTTGGCAATACAGGGCGAGACGAACAGGTGGCCTTGCCAGCCGCCATGAAGGGTGCGCGCAGCGACCAGCAGCCACATTACCGCGAGCACGATGCATAAAAATGTCCCGAAGATCGAAAAAGCCACGATGCCGAGTTGCGTTCCCAGCTTGAGTGTCGCGACAGTGTAGACCCCCAGCGGGAAAGTATAGCCCCACCATCCCAGGTTGAACGGAATCCCGGCGCGGAAGTGGCGGAACGTGATGAGGCTGGCAAGCAGCAGCCACCAGAGACCGGCTCCCCAGAGCAGTATGCCGGCAATCAGGCCGATGCCGGCCGCAATCGTCCCGATGCCGGCCATGCCATGCGCAGCCAGGATGGCGGGGGCATCCGCACCCAGCACCAGCATGCCGAGCGCGCCGGTTCCGAGAGGGCCCAGCGGCAACCAGCTCGATGCGGCCATGCTTTCCGGCGGTAACTTGTGCAATGCCATGCGCAGGATCAATATCGTGATGATGCCAAGCGCGACCGGAACGGAATAGGCCCACAGCACATAACTGGTGACGAGCATGATGAACTGATTGCCCGGGTCGCCCAGGTAGGGGGCAATCAGGCCACCGCTTGCTGCTGCAACTTCGGCCGCTACGATAGGCAGCAGCCATACTGCCGTCATCTTGTCCATGCGGTGTTCCTGACGCGTGAACATGAAGTAGGGCAGGAGCACGCCGCAGACGATAGATAAGGCGACGTCGAACCACCATAGTATCTGGGCGACGTCGATCATTCCGTTGCCCCAACGCGGCAGGCCGAACACGATAAAGCCATTGATGATCGTTGCCAATCCCATTGGGATGGTACCGATGAACATCGACACGATGTTATGGCTGAAAATGCGTTTGGCTTCCTGCCAGAACATGATCCAGCGGGCAGCGTAAAGCAGCGTGAACAGGCTGAACAAGCCGATATTGAATAACCACAACCATTCACCCATGGTCCGCATTGTCTGGCCTGCGCCCGGCACTTGAGGCAGTGCGAGCGCCAGGATGCCGGTCCCCATGGTGGAGGCGAACCAGTTGGGCGTGAACTGGCGGATCATCTCGCGCGGGCTTTCGAGTTGCGAGAGCGGGTTGAGATGGGCAGAAAGCGGCATAGCGGGCTTGGAGCTCATGAATCGTATTCCTTTATCAAATCGAGTAATGCATCTGCCGCCTTGCTGCGGTAGCGTTCCTTGTGGTGCATGGCGAAGAAGGGACGTGCCGGCAGTTCGAAGGGCATGGCGTGCAGGACGCCTGTCTTCAAGGCTCGTGCAACCACCAGCGCAGACAGAACGGCAACCCCGGCCCCGGATTCGACTGCTGTGCGTACGGATTCATTCGATGGCAAGGTCAGGGCAACGTCGAGACTGTCCGGATCCAGGCCGCGACCACGCAATGCCTCCGCAAAGGTCGAGCGCGTACCCGAACCCGATTCGCGCATGATCCAGCGTGCCGTCTTCAGCCATTCGTTATCGATCTGTGCGACCGGCTTGCAGCCGACCAGCAGTAATTGATCGTGCGCAATCGGCCAATGCGATATCGCAGCATCTTCGATCACGCCTTCGACGAAACCCAGCTCGGCGCTTCCGGCAGTGACACTGTGTATCGCTTGCTCCGTGTTGGCGATGGCAAGTTCTATCATGATCTGGGGGTGGCGCTCGTGGAAGCTGGCCAGGTGTCGAGGCAGCCAGTAGCCGGCGATCGTCTGGCTTGCAACCATGCGCAGTGTGCCGCGTTTCAACCCGCCGAATTCGGATAACACCAGTTCGGCACTGGCAGACCGGCCCAATACAGCCCGCGCTTCATCCAGGAAGATGCGGCCGACATCGGTAAGTTCGATCCTGCGTCCAATGCGATGGAATAAAACGACTCCATGCCGTTTTTCGAGGGCGGCGATGGCTGCGCTCGCGGCTGATTGAGTCACATTAAGCGCAACCGCCGCCTTGGTCATGTGTTCGCGTTCGGCGACGCCGACGAATATCCGCAATTGTTCCAGAGTCATTCTCGACCTCAATAATCAGACGCTAATATGCTCGAATATGATTAATTTATCAAATGAATTGTAGCGATTAAATCAATTATCAATTTCGATTGATTTGATTGCTGTCGCCGCGAGGATGGCGAGTGAGCCAGAAGCGATTATCGTTGTATCATTTAATACATAACGATGTAGCTAATGCGACAAAATATCAGATTTAAATTGATGAATATAAAGCTTTTTAATTTGGAACGTAAATTGACAAAGCATCGTTGCAGGTACAAAACATGCATTTCAAAAACGAAATCAGGAGATAACGATGCTCAAAATCGAATTGACGAAGATCTTGGCAGGTATGGCGGCATTAACTTTGATAGTAATAGTTGCACCAGTTCGGGCTGATGAGACCGCAATGGTCCCCGCCGCAAGTCAAACCGATCCCGAATTGCAGGTCACTCTATCTGACGCAATGCCGGACAAGAACGGTCATGCCAAAACGCCGGCAGGAGTCTATGCGGTGAACATGTCGGCAATGTCATCAAGCAATGTGCGGCCTGTCATGCGGCATATCGTCTTAATTAAATCGCCGGCACGATGTGCCGGCCTTATAGCTGCACTGAACCGCCAATCAAATGATGGATGGCAGAGCGAAAGGGATTACATGCGTCTATCGTCGTTATAATCCAGTTCGAGGTTCGGTACACATGCCGGAATCCCCTGGCGGAGTTTGTCGCGATGTGCAGGCATACCATCCGACAGGTGTGATCAGTTGAAATATCGAGGTGTAAAAGTATGATGAAAATCCAAAGTTCCTCTGCGGTTCCGGCTTGCGACGAAAGCGAGATCTATGAACAGTTATTGCCGCTCAAGGGTGCCGAAGTGCTTGAGCTTGGATGCGGCAAAGCCGAGAAGACGTTAAAAATCGCGCAGGCAGGGCCGGTGAAGAAGATCGTGGCGCTGGAAGTGGACGCAATCCAGCATGCAGAGAATCTGCGCCGCAGTGTGCCTGCAAACGTCAGATTCGAGTCAGGCGGGGCGCAGGCGATCCCGGCTGAGGGCGAGTCCTTTGATATCGTACTAATGTTCAAGTCGCTGCACCATGTACCTGTCGAATCGATGGATACGGCCATGCATGAAATATGCCGTGTGTTGAAGCGAGGCGGGCTGGCCTATTTTTCCGAACCGGTATTTGCGGGAGACTTTAACGAGATACTGCGGCTGTTCCATGACGAACGGATGGTGCGCGAAGCTGCATTTGCTGCCGTGACAAACGCTGTCGCATCAGGGCAATTTGCACTGGTAAGCCAGACATTCTTTTCAGCGCCGGTTCATTTTGAAAGCTTTTCACAGTTCGAAGAGAATGTCTTGCGTGTGACGCATACGCGGCATCAGCTTTCGCCCGATATGTACCGGCAGGTGCAGCAAGGATTCATGCGCCATATGACCGATGAGGGCGCAAGATTCGAGATGCCGATGCGGGTCGATTTGCTGCGCAAGAACGGGTAAGTTCGATGGCCTGAAAAACAAAAGCCCTGGAAGCCAGGGCTTTTGTGTGTTCCGGGACGGGAATTTACTTCAGTTTCTCGATGCCCAGCATCTTGAGGATGCTACCTTCATAGAACGGTTCGGAATTGCCTTTCTTCATTTTGCGGATGAAGTATTTCTCGAACGCGACCTTGGCGAGGTGCACCCATTTTCCTTCGGAGAACCAGTTCACGTTGCGGGGAGGAATTTGCGGAATTGCCACGAAGGCCACACCGCTTTCGCCGAAGTCGGCCAGACATACGGCGTTCCACGTTGCTTCAGTATCTGCCGGGGTTCCTTCCAGATCGGCATGGATGTTATGCACGGTGGCAGTCACCATGGATTCGATCATATAGCCCGTCTTGGGGGTGCCGCATGGAACCGGGGTGGCTTCCACCGGAGGAATGGCGACGCACACGCCGACTGCGAACACGTTCTTGTATTTCGGATTGCGCTGATGCTTGTCGACAATGATGAAGCCGCGAGGATTGGTCAGGCCTTCGATGCCAAACACTGCATCCACGCCCTTGAAGGCGGGCAGCATCATGCTGTAGCTGAACGGAAGCTCATGCTTCTTCTTTTCTGCGCCCATGTCGTCATGCTCGGTGACATACATCTTGCCGGCCTCGATCTTGGTGACTTTGGCATTGCAGATCCATTTGATGTGCTTGTCGCGCATGCCGGATTCCAGGATGCCGTTCGAATCGCCCACGCCACCCAGGCCAAGATGCCCGATGTATGGCTCGGAAGTCACGAAGGTCATCGGCACTTTGTCGCGAATCTTGCGCTTGCGCAGGTCGGTTTCCATGATGAATGCGTATTCGTAGGCCGGCCCGAAACAGGATGCTCCTTGTACTGCTCCGACTACGATGGGGCCTGGCTTCTTGCAGAAGTCATCCCAGACCTCATGAGATTTCATTGCGTGATCGACGTGGCACACGGAGTAGGTATGGCCTCCGTGCGGTCCCAAGCCTTCGACTTCTTCAAAAGCGAGTTTGGGGCCGGTGGCGATCACCAGGTAATCATAATCGATGCTCTTGCCGTCATTCAGTTCCAGCTGATTCTTGTCGGGATGGACACGTTTCACGCCAGTCGAGATGAATTCGATACCCTTGCGCTCCAGATAGCTGCGCACCGGGAACTCGATCTGCTTGCGGTCGCGCCATTTCACCCCGACCCAGGGATTGGAGGGCACGAAGTGGAAATTCTCGCTGTTGGAGACGACCGTGACCTGGTGCTTCTTGTCCAATTTGTCCCGCATCTCGTATGCGGCCGGCATGCCGCCGAGACCCGCTCCCATAATGACGATGTGTGCCATGATTTCTCCTTTTTATAAATCGATTGAAGGAACGAATTCCTGATTCATCTACTGCCTTGCTGCTTGGATCCAACCGGTTTGCTCGATGTTGAAATATCGTTTTCCTCTGGCGTTCCTTGTTCCTTGGCGAACAGCACGGCAGCCTTGACCCGCGACGACAGGTTCAGCTTGTTGAGAATGTGGCGCACATGCTGTTTTACCGTGTCATAACTGATCGACAAGGTAAGCGCGATGGCCTTATTGCTTTCCCCGCGGGAAAGCAATTGCAGGATCTCACGCTCTCGTTCGGTCAGCAGCTTGAGCGAGTTCCGGGGTTCTTGCCCGGATTGGTCGCCGCGGAGCATGTCGATCATCTTGACTGTCATGGTCGGGGCAACGACGAGTTCACCTGCAGCAACACGACGAATGGCATCCACCACTTCTTCCGGAGCCATGTCCTTGAGCAGATAGCCACGCACCCCGGCACGAATGGCATTGCCAAGATCCACTTCCGAATCACTCATGGTCAGCAGGACGGCGGGGACATTGCATCCTTCCTTGCGCAACTGCTCAATCATGGCCAGGCCATCCATCGGTTTCATGCGCAGATCCATCACCAGCAAATCAGGCTGCTCTTTGAGCAACTGGCGAAGTTCTTCGATGGTTCCGACTGCACCGAGCACGTTGAAGCCGTAACAGCGCGACAGCAATTCACTGAGTCCGCGCCGACACAGGCTCTGGTCGTCCACCAGTACGATTTTCAGTTCATCAGGCATGTACAGCTCTCCTATTCGTCCCCGGTTCAGGGAAGAATAATTGTACGCATGTTCCCAGCCCTTTGGTACTTTCGACTTTGATCTCTCCACCAATGCGTTGCGAGCGTTCGCGCATGATGATGATCCCATAATGGCCCTCTACGGGAGAGAACGTCCCGATACCGTTGTCTTCCACGGTAAAAACGTAGTAACCGCACAGATGATCGACGATCAGGCGGGCGTGGCTGGCATTGGAATGCTTGGCAATGTTGGAAAGTGCCTCGCGTACGATGTGGTAAGCCTGTATCTCATGTTCGAGGGGCAGGTCGAGGTCGGCAACGCGGATGGAGCAATCGAGCACGATGTTGTGCTGTTTGCGGAATTGCTCGCTCAGTGTTTGCAATGCCTGCAATAAGCCTGCAGGGTCCATCTCGCTGCGAAAATCGGTGATCAGCGTACGGACCGCTTTCTGGCCGATCTCCAGGGCTTCATCGATATCGCGCGTATATTTTGTCGCCATGACTTCATTGTTGTTGCGTATCGCGTCGCTCAACAGGGTGGTGTTCATGCGTGCGTAGTTGAGGGTTTGCGCCAGAGAATCGTGGATCTCGTTGGCGATCGACTGCCGCTCCATCAGCAATTCCTCCCGCTTGGCTTCACGGGTCGCCTTGATGTGCTCGAGCAGGGTGGCAAGCAGGTCGGAGAAACTGACCGCCATCGCGGAAGCGTGGCCGGAAGTCGATTGCGGGGTGTCGAAGAAGAGGGTGAAAACGCCGAGCATGACTCCGGGGGTATTGCGGCTTTCCAGCGGAATGGAAATGGCGGAACGGAACTGCCGGTGTGGCCGGTCGCTGTGCCTGGTTTTGCAGGTGTCGACTTCGGAAGAGCAGAGGCCATGCTTGAACGCGTCTTTGCCGCAATCTTCGCAATCCAGTTCGACGATACGTTCAGCCTCCAGCTCTTCGCCGGTCAATCCGACCGCGCTGATGACTTGCAGGGTCTGTTCGTCGGGGAGCAGGACGCGCACTACACAGGCCTTGGCTTTGATGAAGCTGGTGGCCGTTTCAAGGAAAGTGTTCAGCAGGGTTTTTAGATCATTGCTGCGCGATGAAGCGAATTCCTGCTCCACGCAGGTATCCAGTCCGCCGTTTCTGCCCGGCAGCACGAATTCGGGATCGCGCGTCCAATAGAACGCTCCATTGGGATCGGATTCGTCAATTGACTTAATCTTTCTGCTCATGATCCTGGCCTTCAGTGAATGGCAATAATGTCTGGTAAATCTCTCGACTACTGCTGAAAAAACATGCACCTAAACTGCCCCAATACCGTTGCATAGAGTATGCCGCTTTCCTTCCAATATCAATAAATCAGCAAGGGATTTTAATGCATTAGCCCATCAGGGTTATGATCCCACCCACCCTATGAGGTTATAGACGCTGCGTACGCTAATTATGCCTAATGCCACGCAATCGCCGCGATACACGCTAAGGGTATGAAGATCTGCATCGTTTCAGACAGTCATGACCACTCCAGCCCCCTCGCGGAGGCGATTGTGGAGGCGCAGTCTTCCGGGGCTCAGGCCGTCATCCACTGCGGCGATCTCATCGGCGCCAACACCCTGCGTGCTTCCCTTAAGCTGGGCCTTCCTATTCATGCCGTGCACGGCAATAACATCGGCGACATTGCTGCGTTATACCGCATGATGGCGAAATCCGCTGGTTTGTTCATTTACCATGGTCAGGAGGCTACGCTGGAACTCGGCGGACGCAAGATATTCGTCACTCATATGCCGCACCACGGCCAAGCCTTCGCTTGTACCGGAAACTATGACCTGGTTTGCCATGGGCACAGCCATACGGCCCATATCGGGATGCAGGCCAACGTCAATGGTGGAAAAAGCTGGCTGGTCAATCCTGGTTCGGTCGCCGGCATCGACGCGCCCGGTGTGCAGGCCGCTCCTACCTGGATATTGGGCGATCTTGAGCACATGCATTTTGAAATACGAACCCTGCAACAAGACGGGTCAGAGGCTTGACTGAGTCCATCCATCGCAGCCAATCAGGCCATCCTGAACATCGGCAGTGGCATGACGACAGCGCTGCAAGCTGTAGAAAGTTGCAAACAAGTGATTACGGCCGAGCGCAATACCAGACTGGCCGGTCGTACCGACTGTCATTACGTTCTTCGCCTGGAGGCGCCATCCCACCTATGGGCTGGAGGCCAATCTGAGATCACCAAGAAGCAGGACACAAAGTTCGCATTCCCAGTGGAGTACCATATCCCATCGCTTCATTGATACGCATTGCCTATGGCGACTCTGCCAAACAGGCCGGGCAGATTTTCCAGCCGAAGCAGCCAAAAGACATTGTGGGTCTGCAGGAAACACTGGTTTCATCAAACTCGATTAAGATAACCGCAGGGTTATAATTGTTCTGTTCCGATTTGATCAAGAAGGAGAGCGGTAATGCAACATTTCGAGCCCAAAGAAGCATACGAATTCCTGCAAGCCAATCCGGAAGCGGTATTCATCGATGTTCGCAGTGAAATGGAATATATGTTCGTTGGACATCCACGGGGTTCCATCCTTATTCCATGGGTGGATGGACCGGACTGGGAAATCAATCCGCTATTCGTCGCTCATGTGCGCAAGGCAGCCAGTGTTAATCGCCCTATCGTACTCATTTGCCGTTCTGGACGCCGTTCCGCCGATGCCGGCCTGGCGCTGGAAAATGCAGGCCTGAAAGACATCTACAACGTTACGCATGGTTTCGAAGGTGATCTCGATGACAGTCACCATCGCAATTCCCACAACGGCTGGCGGTTTGATGGGTTGCCTTGGGCGCAGACCTGAAACATGGGGCAGTGCATTTGCCCCTTTTTGCCATACGCTATAATCTCTCGGCCTGTTTACAATCAACTGATGAGGGTAACAACTTGGCATCGAATAAAGCACGCGCCTACTTTGCACTCAGAGGTTATCATTTTGATCCTGATGACATCACACGTCTGCTTGGCATCGAACCTACATCCGTTGACGCATCTGGCGCACGCAGTCCTCTTGATAAACCCGTGATCAGTTCATGGGAGCTATCAACGGAAACGATGACGGACAATATTGACGTTTATAAAATGACGGACGTCATCATCAAGAAGATCGAACCGGCCAAGGAAAAGATACTGCAGGTGATTAAAAGCCACAACTTATCGCCCAGAGTCGGCGTAATACTGGTGCTGTCGACAGATAAAGGCGCAACTCGTCCAGATGTCGGTTTCGGCGCTAGAACTATTCGTTTCCTGGCTGATATTGGCGCTTTTGCCGATGTGGATTGCCAGTTTGCTGAGCATATCTAGGCTTCGCCAGCGCATATGAAAAAGAAAAGCACGCTGTACCAAGCGTGCTTTTCCGAAACCAAATTCCGTCCTGAATTATTCGCGCGGCCTTCGACCATCTTTCAAGTGCCGCGCCGCTGATTGCCTTAAATATATCGTTATGGCCTCTTGGGAGTGGTGTATGGAACTTCCTTCTGATGCGGTTCCCATGTGGTTTCGTAGCCTACAAAAAACTGTCCTGGCTTGATTTCTTTCTGACGCGTGATCACGTGGAATGCGTGGCCATCTGGAACCTTGGGGCGGGTAAAGGGTTTCTTGTCATCACTCATGATCCTATCTCCTTGCTGGTTGAGAACGGGAGGAATTTTACTCTGGTTGCCAGTCCCTCCCACCTAACTGGCCGAACTGTACTATCTAGCGCGTGTAATGAGCTTTTTTCGGAATCACATGACGCACGCCTCCTTGGGGATTCTCGACATCACCCAGGTAGCGCGGAATGATGTGGATATGGACATGGAATATACTCTGCCCGGCCGCCGGTCCTATGTTGACGCCGATATTGTAACCATCAGGCTTGAATTCCTCGTCCAGTTGCATGCGCTCCTCGGCGATCAGCTTCATGCAGGCATTGACCTCTTCGGGGGTCAGGTCGAAAAAACTGGCGACATGGCGACGTGGGATAACCAGGGTATGGCCAGGGCTCACCGCATAGGTATCACGCGCACTGAAAGCAAGTTCATGCTGCAGCGATACGCCGCGCGGATCTTTGCAGAACAGGCATGGATTGTTCGGATCCCGCTTTTTTTCTGTCTTTTCTTCAGCCGACAACTTCTGTCCCCCATTCAACAGCTTGCGCTATTCGCAAGCGCCAGCGATCTTGCCTTATCCATTTGCTCCTCACAATGCCTTAAACAGAGTGGCTGGAGAGCATGCGAAAAACATTCGATAATCACTTCAAACTCATCGGCCACTTCTTCTGCAAGCCGAGTATCGTTTGTCAATTCTGCCAGTGCATTCTGTGCTGTCGCCTTGTTTACCCGGCATAGTACCGCCAGATGAATAGGAAGTTGCTGCTCCATACTGACCGTCAAAGCCTTTTCATATGAATTTATCGCTTCTTTCAGTCGATCAGGATTTTCTTCTGATTCGCCGAGATGATGCAAAGCGGCAGCCCGATTATTATGTGTGGCAGTCAGCTCCAATGCGTAATTGTCAGCGTCGAGTACGGCAAGCGCATTTTTATAGGCAACAATGGACTTCTGAAATTGACGGTTGCCTTTGAGCAATGTTCCGTACGTATGCAAAGTAGAACCCAGTTGATGCATGGTGCACATCCATTCTTCCGGAAACTCATCTCGAGTCCAAACCAGCAAAGCGTTGGTATAAGCATCGACGGCGATCTTTAACGGCTTGGTATCGTCAAGCAGCCGCCCCAGCGCCTGGTTGGCCGTGCCCAGGCTGTATTGCGTAGCTGCCCATTCCAATGGTGAAGACTCCTGTTTGAATTCCTCTAATGCACTGCTGAAACACTGGATGGCCTGTTCAAACGATTCAGCATCTCTCCGCTGCTGTCCCTGTGCTGCAAGGATATTCCCCAGATTATTATGGGTCTCAGCCCAGGCGAGAGGTTCCTGATCGCGACGAATATTGGGAGCGGGGCGGGCAGTAGCAGGTGTATCTATCAGCGATAGCTCAAGCGCCTCACGTAAGCTCTCGAAAATCCTTGAACTGAAACGGTGCTGCTCATAATTTCCCCGCGTGTAACGAAAATTGTCCGCTACCGCCACTTGGGTATCCGGTACAGCCGCAGCGGCCATATCTGCGCTCAGCAGGCCTGCTGCGTTCGCTATTGCACGTTTCAGTATCCTGTTTTCAGGATAAATTATGTAGTTTGTCGAGAATTTCATTTTGCCCGGTCGAGTATTTCATTTAAGTCCGGATCTGCGCCGACCGCTCCGCCAAGCTCGATCTCTTCCTCGGTAGCATCGCGTATCGACAAGACCTCCAACGTGAAAGTGACTTCTCTGCCGCAAAGAGGGTTATTGCCGTCGACAGTCAATGTCTTGTCGTCGAATCGGGTAACGATGAAGTTTCGGGGCTCACCCTTTTCATTTTCCATGGTGATAGTCATACCGACCTCGCGATACTCTTCCGGGACGTTTTCTATGCGATCGGTAAATACCAGTGATTCGTCTCTCTCGCCGTATAGCAGCGTGGTATCAATTGGCACATCGATGATGTCGCCTACTTTCTTGCCATATAGTGCCTTGGTTACGGCTTCAGACATCACATCATTCACGCCATGAACATAACCCAACGGATAATCCACAGTAACGAGTATGTCGCCGGTTTTGTTATCGATGACCTTGTAATTCAGTTCAACGAATTTTTCGTCTTCAATGGTATCTGACATATCGAATCTTTATATAAACCTTGTCTAAAATATGGTAGCGCCAAAGATTCTTACCTTGTCTTTTTCATAACCCAACACCAGCCTGCCCAGCCATTCGCCGGCTTTCTTCGAGCTTCTCTGTTTGTATAGCACGGTAACATGTTCACCACGACGTATGATGCCAAGATACTCATAGTCCGGTGACAGGTTCTTTGCCAGTTCACTTCTGGCAAATTGCTTTCCCATTTCAACCTCATTGGCGCCGGCAATCAGAGTGCTCGAAAAATTGCGTGTAAAAGCACCGTAGTTGCCTTCATTCGAGTATTTGACCAAATCCGCCCACATGGGATTTGCGAGCTCCAATATCTCTTCATCTGTCTTATCAATGATATTCATCCAGCCCGCTCCATTAAAAATATTTCACCTGATCATGATCTTTCATGGAAACAATTATTCCACGTTGGCGAAACAGATAAAAAGAGGACCAACAGGAATATGCCGGTCCTCATTCAATACACTGACAAGTTGTTGCAAATAGCTGCATGGGCTCGATTGAACAAAACGGCTAAATCAAGCCTGAAATTGCTTAGTGATGGCTTTCTGGGGGAGCTTTTTCTACATCGCCTACCAAGTGGTAGAGCGGTGCTTTTTCCATCGTGTACTCCCCCGTCTTGGGATCACGGCGGGAAACTGTCAGTACGTGCCAGTTCTCATCATCCAGCTTCATCGCATCACCACGGTAGTAGTAACCCGGCCAGCGCGTCTCCTTACGGAACAGCGTATGCTGGAATACACTTTCGGACGTCAGGAAACGATGCTTCAGCTCCCATGCGCGTAACAACTCGTGTATATCGGAAGCGGCGACTTTTTCCAGATCCTGCCCCAGGATGAACATCTTCTTGAGGCCGATATTCAGGAGCTTGTCGTTGGTCATGTAGTTAACACCAAAACCGCCACAGTACTCATCCATCAGCTTCTGCAAACGATCAAGCCCCTGTCTTGGATTGATGAAGTTGGGATTGACGCTACCCGCAACCACTTCGTTTTTATAAACGCTATAAGTTTCCAGAGGCTTGTAGATCTCTTCTTTACGGCGATTGATCTGAGCGTCAGAAACGCGGATGCCCGCTGCTTTGCCATCATCAATATATTTACAGGCAGCCTTGGCAGCCAGACGACCTTCAGTGAAGGAGCCTGATGAGAATGCGTGAGGTGTACCGCCAGCCGCATCACCCGCACCGAACAGACCTTCAACGGTCGTCATGCGGTTGTAGCCCCAGAAGTATTCTGGCGGAGATACATCTTCCGGCCCGGAAACCCAGGCGCCACAACCGGTAGCGTGCGAACCCATTACGTATGGCTCGGAAGTGGTCAGTTCGGGGTTTTCGTATTTCGGGTCAACGTCGGTGGCAGCCCAAAGTACTGCTTGGCCAACTGTCATGCCCAGGAAGTTGTGCCAGCCGATCTCTTCCAGATGCGGATCCTGGAAGGCTTCCATAGTGACCATGTGAATAGGACCGCGACCCGCATTCACCTCGGAGATGATTGCGTGGTTACGCAGACAGGTCGGAATGGGACGATGAGTACGGTGTGAAACTTCCGGATCCAGGTATTCCTTACCGACCATTTTCTGTAGCTCCGGGAACCACTTGGACTCGTACTCTTCACCGTAGGCATTCTGGGTGTAGGTCTTGAGATGCAGAAAGTAGGCACCTACGGGACCGTAACCATCCTTGAAGCGGGCCAGCACGATGCGGTTTTCCATCTGGGTCATCTTCGCACCCGCCTGGATCATAAGGCCATATGCGGAGCCTGATGACCATGGTGCGTACCAGACCCGGCCGGCACCTTCGCCCACGGATCGCGGCTTGAAGATGTTGGATGCGCCACCGGCACCGCAGATAACGGTCTTGGACTTGAATACGTGGTAGTTGCCCGTGCGGACATTAAAGCCCACGGCACCGGCAACGCGGTTCTCTTTCGACTCATCCATCAGGAGGTGCGTCACGCAGATGCGGTTGAAAACCTTGTCCGCTGACTTCTTGGCCGCTTCTGCAACGATAGGTTTGTAGGATTCACCGTGGATCATGATCTGCCAGCGGCCTTCACGCAGGAACGAACCCTTCTTCTCGTTGCGCATGATGGGGAGACCCCATTCTTCGAAGTTATGCACAGCGGAGTCTACGTGGCGTGCCATGTCGAACAGCAGGTCTTCGCGCACCATGCCCATCAGGTCGATACGCGCATAGCGCACGTGATCTTCGGGATTGTTCTCGCCAAAGCGTGTTCCCATATAGCAGTTGATCGCATACAGGCCCTGTGCGACCGCACCGGAACGCATGATGTTCGCCTTTTCGGCGATGACGATCTTCTTGTCCTGTCCCCAATATCTCGCCTCGAATGCCGCACCCGTACCGCCCAGGCCCGCACCGACAACCAGGATGTCGATATCGTCTTCAATAATTGTCTGGTAGCTCATTAGTATTGCACCCCTTTTTTGATTTCCAGGCCATTGGATTGCAGTGTGTGCAATCCACCGTCATCCATGCGGATATATTTAGGCTCATTGAACAGCAGTTGGCTGTCGCGCATCTCCTTGCTGGGGGCGGGCACCTTTGCGAGGTCCGGTGTCGCCGAGCCCCAGGGTTTGGTCGTGATGGGGGCTAACAACTCCATATCTTTTTTGCCGTTGCGGAACTTGATGCGCCATGCAATGGTGCCTTTTTCCTCATCCCGGATCACTCGTACCGAGTGACCGAGCGGTGCAAAGTCCGCATAACCGCGTACATCAATCGCATGGTGCGGGCAGGCTTTTACACAGGAGTAACATTCCCAGCACATGTTGGGTTCGATGTTGTAAGCGCGTCGAAGGGTTTTGTCGATGTGCATGATGTCGGACGGACAGATGTCAACGCATTCTCCGCAACCATCACAACGAGTCATATATACAAAGGTCGGCATAAGTTACTCCTCTAATTCTTATGGAAAATTGGTCAAGTCGGCATTAGTAGTGCTTTGCTCTTTCAGCCTTGATGCACAGCCCCATGTTTGGCGGGTTTTTGCCCATATACATAGGCACATCCGGAAACTTCCGCTGCACTTCAGGATCCGTCAGGTCATAGTCGGGAGGCAGATTCTCCCGAGAACCATCGGCCCGGGTAATTTTTTTCTGGTAGGCGGCAGCGGGCTTAAAGAACATGTGGGCAAACTTGGACCAATAAACGCCGCCAAAGAGAGCCGTGCTTGACAGGATGAACAAGGCAAAGAATATGGTTAATCCACCGCCAGTGAATGACCAGATCAGCGCGAAAGTCGAAGTGGCAAGCAGCGAGAGGATAAATAGATCAGCACGTTCGAACCGGAACCATGGAAGGCCTTCCGCAGACACATCAACGCGGATGAAGAACCAGAACCAGTATCCGCCAACGGCCAGCATCAGTGCACCGATATGCCAGAGCTGCGGCAGCAATACAGGTGTGGGCGTTGCCGGCGTGGGATAGCCAAAAATCATAATCGCGGTAGTCACGATGAAAATAATGGTTCCCCACATGGTCAACAGATGGGAAAGCCTGCGTCTGGGATTGCTGAATTCGCCAGAAGTCAGTACTTCGTTCACAAGCACCGAGGCGGCAATCGAGGCTTTTTCTCCACCACTCACTGACCGTTTTGCGCTCTTCTTCGCTTTTTCCGCATTTGCGAAAAAGTACTGCGCACTTTTCTTATGCATCATGTCAAGTATCGTCCCGATCATGACCAGCAGGACCATCAAGACGATATACCCCTGCATGACGTTGGTTGGAATTGATGCCGAAAGCTCGGCAAAGGGGTTGCTCGTGAACATTAGATTCTCCTCAATAATTGCAGACGAATGACCATCCTGAATGACCGGAATGTCCGCTGGCCTTACTTCGCGGAATGCCCCGTCAGTTTTACTTCCACCTTCTCATGCTCTTGCAGTCCCGCGTAGTATTTGCGCAATATCTCCAGTACTTCCGGGCGGCTGAATTCTGCCGGGACATCGGAGCCTTCGGAAAGCATCTTGCGCAGCTTGGTGCCGGAGAGCAGCAGGCGATCGGCATCATCGTGAGGGCAGGTGCGGGCGGAAGCCATGCCGCCGCACTTGTAACACCAGAACGTCCAGTCGATCTTGAGCGGCTGTGTTTCGAGCGCATCCTTGGGAATCTTGTCGAAGATATGGTGTGCATCGAACGGACCGTAGTAACTGCCGACCCCGGCGTGATCGCGACCGACGATCAGGTGCGAACAGCCGTAGTTCTGGCGGAACAACGCATGCAATAACGCTTCGCGGGGACCGGCATAGCGCATGTCGAGCGGGTAGCCGGCCTGGGCGATGGTCTTGGCGACGAAATAGTGTTTGGTCAGCGCCATGATGGCATGGGTGCGCACTTCGGCCGGTATGTCGCCTGGCTTCAGGTTGCCGAGCAGGGAGTGGATGAGCACGCCATCGCAGACCTCGATGGCCACCTTGGCCAGATATTCATGCGAACGGTGCATCGGGTTGCGCGTCTGGAATGCGGCAACCTTGCTCCAGCCCAGTTCGGTGAACAGGGCCCGCGTTTCTTTCGGCGTCATGAACAGCGTACCGTATTTCTGCGGGAAGCCACCTTGCGACAGGACTTTCACCGGTCCGGACAGGTTCACGGCACCTTGTTCCATCACCATCTTCACGCCGGGGTGTTCCATGTCGGTGGTGCCGAACACCGTGGCACATTCATGCGCCTTGTCGATGGAGTATTTTTCGGTGACCCGCATCGTGGCGAGGATGCTGTCGTCGTCCGGGTCGATGAGGGCGATATCCGTGCCGGTGGGGATGGTGTCTGCGGTGGGTTTGTCGGTGGAGAGGGTAATCGGGATGGGCCAGAACAGGCCGTTGGTCATGGTCATGCCGTCGCATACGCCTTGCCAGTCGGCATGGCTCATGAAACCGTCCAGCGGCGTAAAGCCGCCGATGCCGAGCATGATCAGGTCGCCTTTTTCGCGCGAACTCACGATTACTTTCGGATACGTGCGAGCCCGTTTCATTTCGGCGGTCAACTCTTCCCCCACCAGCAGCAAGGGTTTGAGATCGCCCCCGCCATGCGGGTTTACTAATGCCATACTTGCCTCCCTATTTCGGTTCAGCTACTTATGGAATCTCTGGTCAGCACACTAGAGCAACAAGAGCGGGGCGGCGATACCCCTCATGGGTTGAAGGTCACACCCCCCATATGGGTTATGTCTTCATCACTCATCACGGCTATGGCAGCACTGTGGTGCGATACGCATACTTGCCGCCCTGCAAAGCCGACTATTTTGGTGAGGCTGTCGCACCTCGATAATCACTAAATTACCAGCCATCCATGTCATCGACTCCATTGCACGACCCGTTTTCACCCCCCGTCGCGGATGCAAAGACCGAAATTCGCAATACCACCTGTTATATGTGTGCCTGCCGTTGCGGTATCCGTGTGCACCTGCGTAACGGCGAAGTTCGCTACATCGACGGCAATCCGGACCACCCGCTGAACAACGGGGTCATCTGCGCCAAGGGCTCTTCCGGCATCATGAAGCAGTATTCGCCGGCTCGTTTGACCAAGCCGTTGCGTCGCAAAGCAGGAACGGAGCGGGGTGCGGGCGAGTTCGAGGAGATCAGCTGGGAAGAGACGTTCTCCATCCTGGGCGAGCGCCTCGGCAAGCTGCGGGCGACCGACCCGAAGAAATTTGCGCTGTTTACCGGGCGCGACCAGATGCAGGCCTTGACCGGCTTGTTCGCGCGCCAGTTCGGTACGCCCAACTATGCAGCGCATGGCGGGTTCTGCTCGGTGAATATGGCTGCGGGCATGATCTACACCATCGGTGGCTCCTTCTGGGAGTTCGGTGGCCCGGATCTCGAGCGCTCCAAGCTGTTCATCATGATCGGCACGGCCGAAGACCATCACTCCAATCCGCTGAAGATCGCTTTATCGAAATTCAAGCGTGAAGGAGGTCGTTTCATCTCGATCAATCCGGTGCGCACCGGTTATTCGGCCATTGCGGACGAATGGGTGCCGATCCGCCCGGGAACCGACGGCGCATTGATGCTGGCGTTGATCCACGAGATCATCGCGCTCGGTCTGTATGATCGTGATTTCCTGGTGCGCTATACCAACTCCGGGCAGCTGGTGAACCTCGATGCCGAGCATGACGAGTTCGGCATGTTCGTGCGTACCGAGGTACCTCAGGAAGAAGGCTGTTACGATCCGCAGAACAAGCTTTGGTGGGATCGCAACACCGAGAAAGCGGTGGTCACGCATACCGAAGGCGCCGACCCGTACCTGTTCGGGGAATTCAAGATGCCGGACGGTACCAAGGTCAAGCCGGCTTTCCAGTTGTTGCAGGAGCGCGTCAAGGATTACACGCCGGAGTGGGCGGAGCAGATCACCGGCATTTCCGCCGAGACCATTCGTCGCCTGGCGCATGAGATGGGCATCACTGCGCGCGACCAGAAGATCGAACTGCCGATCGCCTGGACCGACTCCTGGGGCAAGGAGCACGAAACCGTCACCGGTAATCCGGTCTCTTTTCACGCGATGCGCGGACTGGCCGCTCATTCCAACGGTTTCCAGACGATACGCGCACTGTCCATCCTGATGACGTTGCTGGGCACCATCGACCGTCCGGGAGGCTTCCGCCACAAGACACCGTTCCCGCGTCCCATCCCGCCTTGCGCGCGTACGCCGAACGATCCTCGTGCGGTACAGCCGAACACGCCGCTGGACGGCATGGCGCTGGGCTGGCCGTCCGATCCGGACGATCTGTTCGTCAATCCGGATGGCAGTCCGGTGCGCATCGACAAGGCTTTCTCGTGGGAGTATCCGTTGTCGGTGCATGGCATGATGCACAACGTCATTACCAACGCATGGCGCGGCGACCCGTACAAGATCGACACGCTGCTGCTGTTCATGGCCAACATGGCATGGAACTCGAGCATGAACACGTCCGAGGTGCGCAAGATGCTCACCGACAAGGAGGAGAACGGCGAATACAAGATCCCGTTCATCGTGGTGTGCGATGCATTCCATTCCGAAACCACCGCGTTCGCCGATCTGATCCTGCCGGACACGACCTACCTCGAGCGTCATGACGTGATGTCCATGCTGGACCGCCCGATCTCCGAGTTCGACGGCCCGGTGGATTCGGTGCGCATTCCGGTGGTGCCGCCGACCGGCGAGTGCAAACCGTTCCAGGAGGTTCTGATCGAACTGGGTACGCGTTTGAAACTGCCGGCATTCGTCACCCAGTCTGGCGAGCGCAAATACCGCGACTATCCCGATTTCATCGTCAACTGGGAGACGGCGCCGGGATCCGGCATCGGTTTCCTGAGCGGCTGGCGCGGCAAAGGCGGCGAGAAATCGATACGCGGCGAGCCGAACCCCAACCAGTGGGAGATGTATGCCAAGAACGATTGCGTGCACCACCATGTGTTGCCGCGTTCCTACCAGTTCATGCGCAACTGGAACAAGGGCTATCTCGAATGGTCGCAGCGCAACGGCATCACGCGCTATTCCGAACCGATCCTGATCCATCTATATTCCGAGGTGTTGCAGAAGTTCCGCCTGGCTGCGCAGGGCAAGAGCATCACGCGACAGCCGCCCGCGCATCTGGCGAAGCGCATCGAGACTTTCTTCGACCCGCTGCCGTTCTACTATGAACCGCTGGAGACGCAGACCAGCGACAAGCTCAAATATCCGTTGACCGCGCTGACGCAGCGTCCGATGGCGATGTACCACTCCTGGGACTCGCAGAACGCCTGGTTGCGCCAGATCCACGCGCACAACTACCTCTACGTCAATGCGCAGACCGCGAAGAATGCGGGCATTGCCGACGGCGACTGGATATGGTGCGAGTCGCAATGGGGCAAAGTGCGTTGCATGGCGCGTTACAGCGAATCGGTGGAGCCGGGTACGGTATGGACCTGGAATGCCATCGGCAAGGCGGCAGGGGCATGGAACCTGTCGCCGGATGCGAACGAATCGCAAAAAGGGTTCCTGCTCAATCATCTCATTTCGGAAGAGCTGCCCGCCCAACACGATGGCAAGCGTTATTCCAACTCCGACCCGATCACCGGGCAGGCGGCCTGGTATGACGTGCGTGTGCGTATCTTCAAGGCGGAAGAAGGAGAGCCAGAGCAGACCTCGCCGCAATTCGAACCCATGAAGAAATATCCCGGCATGAAAGAACATCCGAGCTGGCTGGCATATTTTGGCGGCGGCAAGAAGAAAGGCGGTGCGCAATGATCCAACCCCGACACATCAAATCGAGAGGTTCGCTATGACTCAGCTCGCATTGGTCATCGACCTCAACGTCTGCGTGGGTTGTCATGCCTGCGTGACCAGCTGCAAGGAATGGAATACCTCCGGTTCCGCCGGACCTTTGTGCGATGAACGTCCTTACGAGGCCGATCCGACCGGCACCTTCTTCAATCGCGTGCAGACTTTCGAGATCGGCCAGTTTCCGCACAGCGAAACGCTGCACTTCCCCAAGTCCTGCCTGCACTGCGAAGATCCGCCCTGCGTGCCGGTGTGCCCGACCGGTGCATCTTACAAGCGCAAGGAAGACGGCATCGTGCTGGTGGATTACGACAAGTGTATCGGCTGCAAGTATTGCACCTGGGCTTGTCCGTATGGCGCACGCGAATTCGACGAGAAGCAGAAGGTGATGAAGAAGTGCACCTTGTGCGTGGATCGCATCTACGATCAGTCCCTGGCCGAGATCGACCGCAAGCCGTCCTGCGTGAAGGCTTGCCCGACCAGCGCGCGTCTGTTCGGCGATATCCACGATCCGGAATCGGCGGTATCGCAGGCGATCCGCGAAGACGGCGGCTATGCCCTGATGCCGGAGTGGGGCACTCATCCGGCCAACCATTATCTGCCGCGGCGCAAGACCAAGCTCAAGATACACGAGGACGAACTGGAGCGAGCGGATAACCCGCTCAAGGTGGATGGCCTGCTGCCCAAGCCGGGCAAGGGCGAGTCGTCCATGGACGATGCGTCTGCCTGGTAAGGATGACTTCCGGCATGATCCGTCCTGCGGCATTCTGTAATCCCCAAAGTGCCTGGTCATTTTGGGTGTAGATAAGTAACTTGATTGAGCGAAAACTATGAAGCCAGCTTTTTCCGTGATCTTTCTGACAACGCTGCTGGGAGCCGGGCAGGGCCTGTTCCTCGCGTTGTTCACACACCAGTCCTATGCGCTGTTCGGCTTGCTGCCGATGCAGTCCGATGCTTTTTATGGCTATGGCAGCACACTGGCCCTGCTGTTTCTGGCTTGCGGCCTGATCGCCTCGTTCTTCCACCTAGGGCGCCCGGAACGCGCGTGGCGTTCGGCCACGCAGTGGCGCACTTCCTGGTTGTCGCGCGAAGTGATCGTGTTGCCCGTGTTCATGGGCGTAGTCTTCCTGTTCGGACTGTCGCACCTGGCCGGTTATCGGCCTGAGATCGTGACTTTGCCCAGCGGCTTGCTGATCGATCTGTCCATCGTGATCGGCACCATTGGAACGCTGCTGGCGTTTTTGCTGTTCATCTGTACCGGCATGATCTACGCTTGCCTGCGATTCCTGCGCGAGTGGAACTCGCCGCTGACGGTCATCAACTACATCCTGCTTGGCGGCTCATCGGGATTCATCCTGGCTTCGTTCTATGCGGCTTCTGCCGCTCCGTCGCAGACTCATTTCTTTGTCGGCTGGGCGATCATTATCACATTGCTGGCCTTTGTCGGGCGCACTGCATCGCTGGTGCGCAATGCCCGTCTGAAACCCAAATCGACGATGCAGACTGCCATCGGCGTGAAGCATCCGCACATCGTACAGCGCTCGATGGGCGCTATGGGAGGCTCTTTCAATACACGCGAATTTTTCCATGGCAAGAGTCCAGCGTTCCTGCGGACGATCAAGCCGGTATTCCTGCTGCTGGCTTTTGCGGCCCCGCTTGCCTTGCTGGCGCTGGGAATGTCCACACCGTCATTGCTCGGTTTTGCGTTCGTGCTTCAATATATCGGCCTGCTGGCGGAGCGCTGGTTCTTCTTTGCGCAAGCCAACCATCCACAGAACCTTTATTATCAATGCGTCTGATGCTGATAGACGACTGGCAAATGTGAAGGCAGGCTGCATCGATGATGGCGGAGGCGAATAAATGAACCTGCAGGCTTACTGGCGCAATTTCACCAGCCGTTTCGATATGCGGGCCGGCACAGTCAAGGCCGATCTGCTGGCGGGCATTACCGTCTCGCTGGTTGCGATTCCGCAGTCTTTGGCCTATGCCCAGCTGGCCGGCGTGCCGGCCTATTACGGGTTATACGCAGCCCTGATTCCCACGGTGATCGGTGCTCTGTTCGGCTCTTCCAACCAACTGTCGACTGGGCCGGTCGCCATGACGTCGCTGTTGACAGCCGCCAGCATCGCGCCGCTTGCGGCGCACGGCAGCGACCTGTTCTACTCCTATGCCATCCTGCTGGCATTGATCTCCGGGATATTCCAGATCGCTTTCGGCGTGTTGCGCATAGGCATCCTGCTCAATTTCCTGTCTAACCCGGTGCTGATGGGCTTCATCAACGCCGCGGCTCTGATCATCGGTTTGTCGCAGCTGCCGACATTGTTGGGCATCCCGGCCGCACAATCGGAGCATTTCCTGCTCGATATCAGCCGGGTGGTCATGCATATCGACACCGCGCATGCATTGTCTCTGGGCTTCGGCGTGGTTGCGATCCTGCTGTTGCTCGGCTTCAAAAAATATGCGCCGAAGTTGCCTGGCGTGCTGATTACCGTAGCTTCATTGACCTGGGGCAGCTACGAGATTGACTATGCCGGCCTTGGGGGCAGGGTAGTGGGGGCCGTACCGCAGGGGCTGCCGACCTTGAGCCTGCCGCCGCTGGATTGGCATGCGACTATTGCGCTTTTGCCGGCTGGTTTTGTGATCGCCCTGATCAGTTTCATGGAGGCGATGTCGAGCTGCAAGGTGATCGCCATCAAGACGCGCCAGCCATGGGATGAGAACAAGGAACTGATCGGGCAGGGATTGGCCAAGGTTGCAGCCGCTTTCAGCCAATCGATGCCGGTGAGCGGATCGTTTTCCCGGTCGGCGCTGAACCTTGCCTCCGATGCCAGGACGCCGCTCTCGTCGTTGATTTCGGCGGCATTTGTGCTGCTCACCCTGATCTTCTTCACCTCGTTGCTATACCATTTGCCCAAACCGGTGCTGGCCGCGATCATCATGATGGCCGTGCTGAATCTGATCAACGTCCAGTCGATCAAGCATGCATGGCGGGCCAACAGGGACGACGGCCTTGCCGCAGTGGTGACCTTCTTTGCGACCCTTGCGTTCGCGCCGAACATCCAGAACGGCATTCTCACCGGCATCATCCTGTCCCTGTCGCTTTTGCTCTATCGCATGATGCGTCCCCGGGTGGCGGTATTGGGCTTGCACAGCGACGAGACCCTGCGCGATGCGATCCGTCATAACCTGCCTCCCTTGCATCCCAGGCTGGGGGCGATCCGTTTCGATGGTGCGATGCGCTTCGTGAACGTTTCATATTTCGAAGATGCGCTGCTTAAACTGGAGCGGGAGAATCCGGAGCTTTCCTGCATTCTGGTCCAGTCCAGCGGTATCAATGAGATTGATGCCTCCGGTATCGAGATGCTTAGTAACCTGCTGGATCGATTCAAGAGCAGCGGGATCAAGCTCGCCTTCAGCGGGCTGAAGAAGCAAGTCTCCGATGTGATGGATCGAACGGGCTTGACTGACAAGATCGGCAAGGAGAATATCTTTGCGACAGACAAGCAGGCGCTCGAAGGGCTGTGCCAGCGCCTGGACCAGCAGGTTGTCGATGTTTGAGCAGCATGGATTTCGAGGCTGAATAAATCGGAGGTTTGCTTGAGGTGTGAGGCAATTTGCGTCGTCGGCAACACCTTTATAAGCGGATGCTTAAAGATAACCCTAATGGGCTATCCGATTTTACCCTTGGTGGCTATGGACGCTGCAGGCTTGCATATCCCTATAATGCCACTCAGGATTTAGTGCAGCATCGCACTTTAAATTTATAAACAACTCGTGGGAGAAGAAACAATGAATTTCGATAAAGAGCTGAACGCACGCGGTATGTCCTGCCCATTGCCTATCGTGAAGACCAAGAAGGCGCTGGCCGAAATGACTTCGAACCAGGTGCTCAAGGTCATTTCGACCGATTGCGGTTCGGTCAAGGACATGGCTGCATTTGCCGAGCAAACCGGCAATCCGCTGCTGAGCCAGGAAGAGGCGAATGGCGAATACGTGTTTTACGTGAAGAAGAAGTAAGTCTTATCACCTCCAACCAATAGAACAAGGGGCAAGCATGGCAACCAAGAAAATGGCGATCATCGCCACCAAAGGCACTCTGGACATGGCGTATCCGCCGTTTATTTTGGGCTCCACCGCTGCCGCGCTGGGTTACGACGTACAGATCTTCTTCACATTCTATGGCCTGCAATTGCTGCGCAAGGATCTGTCCAGCGTGATGATCAGCCCGCTGGCGAATCCGGCCATGCCGATGCCGATACCGATGCCGGTGATGGTGCAGATGCTGCCCGGAATGGAATCCATGGCGACCATGATGATGAAGCAGAAGCTGAAGAAGCACGGAGTCGCTTCCCTGGAGGAACTGCGCGATCTGTGTCTGGAAGCGGACGTGAAGTTCATCGCCTGCCAGATGACGGTCGATCTGTTCGAATTCGAAAAGAGCGAGTTCATCGATCAGGTCGAATACGGTGGTGCAGCGACCTTCATGGGCTTTGCCGGGGATACCGATATCTGTCTGTTCGTTTGATTAGATTAGCAGTGGTTGTATCTTGAGATGCCATTCGGGTATCCATAATAACTAGGGAGAGAGACGCATGAGAATCAAGAAGATCGTAGCTACGCTGGCTTCATTTGGATTGATCGCATCACCGTTGGCGTATGCCACCGATGGTTACTTCTCGGATGGCTACGGCATGAAATCGATCGGCATGGCAGGTGTGGGGATTGCTCTGCCGCAGGATGCGATCGCAGCTGCCAACAATCCAGCAGGCATGGTGATGGTGGGTGATCGTATTGATATGGGAATTAGCCTTTTTAGGCCAGACAGAAGTGCTGAAGTTTCGGGTAGCCCTGGTTTCAAGAATGGCACGTTTGATGGTAACGGCCGGGCAAATTTCCTGATCCCCGAGTTCGGCTACAACAAGATGGTGAATAACAACACCTCACTGGGCGTCTCGGTGTACGGCAACGGTGGCATGAACACTCAGTACAACAATAATATGTTTAACGGCGCAGGCCCAGCTGGTATCAATATGTCGCAGCTTTTCATCGCTCCGACCTGGTCCATGAAGCTGAATCCTAGCAACTCCATCGGTGTTTCGCTGAATCTGGTTTATCAGACCTTCTCTGCTACAGGACTTCAAGCATTTCAGCCTTCGTCGAGCAATCAAGCTGCGGTTACCAATAACGGCACAGATACTTCCACCGGCGTAGGCGTCAAGTTGGGTTGGATCGGCGAGGTCACCTCGGCAATCACCTTGGGCGCGGCCTACCAGCCCAAGACCAGCATGAGCAAGCTCAGCAAATACAGCGGCTTGTTTGCCGAACAGGGCGGCTTCGATATACCGGCTAACTACGGCGTAGGTATCGCAGTAAAGGCCGCTCCGGCGACTACCGTCGCTTTCGACGTCAAGCAGATCAAGTACAGTGGGGTCGCTTCTGTGGCCAATACCGTTTCCCAAGGCGGTCCGCTGGGTGCCAATAACGGCATGGGTTTCGGCTGGCAGGACATGACGGTGCTCAAGATCGGTGTGAGCCAGGCAGTCAGTTCGACCCTGACGCTACGTGCCGGTTTCAGCCACAATAACCAGCAGATCCCTGCCAGCCAGACCATGTTCAATATTCTGGCACCGGGTGTGGTGCAGGATCACCTGACATTGGGGGCTACCTTTGTACGTCCGGACAAGTCCGAGATCACCGTGGGTTACATGCACGCATTCAAGAAGACCGTCAACGGGCCGAATTCTATGGCAGCTTTTGGCGGTGGCAGCGCGAACCTCACCATGTCGGAAGATTCGATTGGCATTGCTTACGGCTGGTAGTTGAAAGCAGTACTGGCAACGATGAAAAGCCCGCCCTTGGCGGGCTTTTTTATTTTGCCAAGTGGATAATTAGTACAAAATTCATTGCGTATGCATCTGGCCGGACGTATTATGAATTAGCAATTTCTAATATTGTGAGGTGCTAATCATGGACATCGAACAGAAACGGGCATTAGGTGAACAGGCTTATGCCAAAGCGCTCAGATACGAACTCGATTACGGATGTTGTCCGCAGTGCGTGCTGGCGACCGTGCAGGAAACCGTCGGTGGCATCGACGACCAGACGGTGAAGGCGAGCCATGGGCTTTCGGGCGGCGGCGGGCTGCTGGGCGAAGGCGTCTGCGGGGCGCTCACGGGCGGACTTCTGGCGCTGAGCGCAAAATATGGTCGCGACCGGGACAAGCTGGACCAGGGGCGCTATATAAACAATTTCAAGAAAGCGAAGGAACTGACCGAGCGTTTTCGCGAGGAATTCGGCGGTGTCACCTGCAGCCAGCTGCAGCAACAGTTCACCGGGCGTACCTACGACATGTGGAATGTCGACGAATACAAGGCTTTCGACGAGGCTAGGGGCCGGCAGTGTGCCCATGCCACCGGCACGGTGACGCAGTGGGTGGTCGAGATGCTATAGGAGCGCTCGATGGGCATATGCCGAATATCCGGTGTCACAGCAAGGCAATATGATTTGGCGAAAATGTCGCCAGCAGCCCATTCGGAAGATTGACGCAGATGGAGCAAGCGGCAGTGACATTGCAGGAAAGCATCGCGCGCCAGCGCAAAGAACTTTCCGATGTTTTGCAGGAGCCGCTGCAGCAGTTGGCGGCGCGATGCATGCCGGTCTGGACGGATCGCGCGCAGCTTGATCGGGTGCTGGCGGCAGGGTTGAAGATGCTGCCTTACGGCAGGTCGTTGTATGCGCTGGACACCAGCGGAATACAGATCAGCAGCAATGCCAGCGCAGAAGGCCTGATCGAGACAGCCATCGGTCGTGATCGCTCGAAACGTCCCTATATGAGCGAAGTGCTGCCGATTGCGGGGGCATTGCTTTCGGAAGCTTATATCAGCCAGCTTGGGCGGCGCCCATCGCTGACTGCGGTCCAGGTGGTGCGCGCTCCTTCCGGTGCGGTACTGGGATTCATCGCCACCGATTTCGATTTGCGCGACCTGCCACTGACCCACAAGCTATACGAAGAACCGGTCTTCTGGCGCCAGCTCAAGGGCGACCCATCCATTCGTGACAGCGTTTTCCACCAGAAACGCGTCGAGAGCGCCATGGACCGGCAGATCGATACTGTCCTGGGGGTGATCGAAGAGTTGATGGTTTATCACGGCGTGTACCACGTGATCCTGCATTTTTCGAGTAGCCGTGCGGTTGTCTGGGTGATGGCTGATCCATATCGATACCGGTTGCTGGATATCGATGCGCTGATCGACCCGGATATCTGCCTTGCCTACCCCAAGACTCCCTATCCGTCCGATGCGCTGGTGCCGCACCACCAGATACGTACCGTGCTGGACTCATTCCGGGCACTGCGTTTCATGGACGACATGTTCTACCTGCGCTCGGGCACCCTGAATCTCTTTAACGGCATCGTCGGCCTCACTTTTTCGTGCGATGGTTCGCATTACATACCCCACGACGAATTCCTGAAGGCGGGCTACGACTTCTGGGTGGGCAGCAAGTAACAGCTGCGGCAGCATCGGACTGACACCAGTGCTACGCGGAACTGGATGGTCAAGATGTGCCCAAGGGGGATTTTCAGCGGGCCAGGCTGATCCGATCCAGATAGCGTGCGCGATACAGCAAACGCGGCGGATGGGTCGGATCGTCCACAAAAGCTGAGCGGTCGTGCAGCACGTTGTTGCATAGCAATCCCATGCCCGGCTCCAGATGTGCCTTGAAGACATGGGGGGTGTCAGAGGCCAGCAACCTTTCCAATGCGGCGACTGCCGCCACCGTGGCGCTATCCTGCTTCCACTCGATGCTGCGGGTTCGCGCGGTATAGCGCATGTGCAGGTTCCCGGCCGCGTCCAGCGAAAACACCGGGCCGCTTTGTGCGGCACGCACTCCCTCATCCACCCGTTCGGGGATGGTCATTGCATCGGCCTGCATCAGTGCCCTGATATGCCTTGGATCTTCATCGCGGAGCAGGAGATAGGCCATCTCGTGGTCCATCAGCTGGTTTTCGCCGCCGCTGCTGGCGCTGCGCACGCAATGCAGAACCATGCCGCGGATCGTGCGATCCGGCGGATTGTAGTAGCCGTCGGTATGCCATTTGATCGGCCGGTCGGTGTAGGGGATGTAGTGTTGGCGCGTGCCGTTGTCGAATACGCGAATTTCCGAGATGCCGTCCTCGCCAGCCAGCCAGTTGGCATCGAGATGCGCCAGGCCGAACTGCAGGCCCAGCAGGCGCGGGATCTCGGTGTCCGCATCGTGCACCGGGCTGGCGTAGATCACCATGTTGCAGCGGCGTAGGCGATCGGCGATCGCGTCGTATTCGATCTGCGTCAGCGCGCGAGGGTCGCGCACCTCGACGACCAGTTCATCGGCGGAGTTCGGGGCATCAGCGAGCTTCTGTTCGCGCCAGCGCCGGTAGTTTTCGGCATCGTCGAGATCGAATGGGGTGCTCATTCAATCCCCGCTGGAGGAGGCACGGCGACGGCGTGGCTGTCTGGGTTCGGTTTCGTTCAGGCCGCGCAAGGTCTTGTCAACCATTTGTATCGCTTCGGGCGCTTCAAAGCTGATGATCTGGTCGATGATCCAGCCGCTGTCGGCGTCATTCATGATTCCGCCTATGCAATACGCAAGATAGCGATAGAAGGCGTAAGAGGGGCCGTTCTCGTCGTAACTGAAGTCGGCGTATTCGCCGGCGCGCTGGTTGAGCAGGTCGATGAAATCCTGCTTGCACTGCTTCAGGTCGCCGACAAGCAGGCGACTGCGGTTCTCGGCATAGGTTTCGGCGACCCGGTTCGCCAGATTGCCTGTAAAAATCTGGCGGTCTGCCTCGGAAAGCGTCCGATAGGCGATGCGATCGGCGGAGAGGATGAGGAATATCAGGAATTCGGCGAGGAAATCGAAATACCGTGGCCCGGCCTCGATCTCGAATTTTGCCTGGCGGGTATTGTTCAGCGCATTATTGGCAATGCGCGACACGACGAACGCCAGGGCATCGGATATCTCTTGCGGAGTATGTGCGCGGCCTTCCTTGAACCAATTGCTCTTGATGCGCAACGCCGTTCAGCCTTTACGGATGTAGAACTCGTGCAACCCGGGCGCAGCCTCTACGGATTCGAGCAGGGTCATGCCGGTCGCGGAAGCCCAGCCGCCGATGTCGGATTGCACGCCCGGACAATCGCTGACCAGCTTCAATATTTCGCCAATCTGCATCCCGTTCAGGAGTTTTTTCGCTTCGACGATGGGGCCTGGGCAGACCGCTCCGCGTATATCCAGCGTCACATTGGCATTGTGCGCATGCCCTTTGCCTTTCTGGATGTGATAGCCGGTGCCGCCATCGGGCATCTTTTCGGTCTTCAGAATCTGGTTGCCGGTCTGTTTTGCCCAGGCGAACAGGTCGTCCGGTGTGCCCGGACAGTCCGATACCAGCAGCAGAACCTGCCCGGCGGCAAGCTCGTCGACCATGCGTTTTGCGCCGATCAGCGGTCTGGGGCAGGAAAGCCCCTTCATATCAAGCACTACATTTACCATATCCATTTCTTTCTCCATTAGTAGCCGCCCTTGCCCAGCGGTTGCGTCAACCCGGCGACCTTGGCGGCCTGTTTGGCCGGGCCGATAGGGAACAGATCGTACAGGGCTTTGCTGTCTGCCTCGGGCCAGAATTCGTTGATCCCCTTCAGCATGTTGCGGAAGTTGGGGGTATGACCGTTCTCGCGGTATTGATCGCGCATGTAATTGATGACATCCCAATGTCTGGGCGTCAGTTCGATACCTTCGGCAGCGGCGATGACCTTGACGACCTCTTCGCTATAATCCGGCTCCAGCAAATAGCCTTCCGCATCAGTTTCCAGTTCGTTGCCCGCTACTGTGTATCCCATCGTACTTTCCTTTCATCAAGAATGTCATTCCAGTCCGGAAATGACTTTATACGGTATGAAAATACCGCAACCAAATCTTCGTTCCTTGCCGAGCCCGGCATATTGCACCCGCAGCGAATCTTCCGGTTTGAGATCGTGCAATACCAGGCTGTAGCCGCTGATCGAACGGCTTCCATCTGTCAGCGTATGGCGCTGTCCGCAGATCAGATTCGCTTCGACCTCCATTGCAGCCAGGGCCGCTTCGATTTCCTTTACAAATGCGATTTCATCCTCTGCGCCGGTTACCAGGTGCGCATGCAGGGTGGGGTAGTGTTGTATCGGTCTTGTCTTGCATGAGCCCAGCAGCAATTCGCTCCCGGCCACGCGTACGCGCTTCTGGGACAGGTCGGCGGCGATAGCCGCAAGTGCAGCGGGGAGCCGCAGTGCCAGTTTGGCGCGTTTGGGTATCAGCATCCCTTCATTGCTTGCCGACATGCGCAAGGGGATCACGCCTACGTTTTCATCTCCGGCCAGCTGCGGCGCGAGCTGGGTCAACGCGTTCCAGAGCTCGTAGTGATAGGTAACCGGCAGTGTCCCGCCGCTTATCTCGAACACCAGGTCGATCATGTCAAGGCGCGGGGCGGTCACTTGTTGCCTTGCGTGGCCGCCCATTGATGCATGGTGTCGGCCCATTGGGTTGCGGTTACAGGGTCAATATCGAAGATGGTGAAGCGCTTGCCTTCGCGGATGCGAACGCGCAACATGCTCATACCGCCTTCCGCATGGTCGATCTGCTGCAGATCGATCTGCTGCCCGCCCAAAGGGACATTGATTTTGCTCAGTTCGGTGATTTTCGCCATATTTGTTCTTCAATCGTTTGCAGGAATGAATCGGAAAGCGTATCGGCGAACCCAGTATATGCGATCTGTCCCCAGTCTATCGCCAATACTGCCCAGTTTGGAATACTACTGGGGAAGTGAAAAGTACCACCCTTAAGGGTTATTTTGCATAGCCGCTACGGGTGATGGTTAGGCTTGAAGTAGCGCCGTACCATGCGGAACCATTAAGAAACCGGGTCGGTTAGTAGTATTTGTGCCAGAGCCCGTACGACACCGTCATTCCAGCCCCTCGCCGGGCAACATAGCGCAACGCGACTTGAAAGGAAAATATCATGGCGAAAAAGATGCATAGCACTCCGAATCTGGATGAACTCGAAAAGGGTCAATGGCCAAGCTTTGTGACCGGCCTGAAACGTCTGGCCAAGGAAAAGGATCTCATGGTCGACTTGCTGGGACAACTGGAGACCTCGTACAAGACTCGCAAGGGTTTCTGGAAGGGTGGCACGGTCGGCGTATTCGGTTATGGTGGCGGCGTGATCCCGCGCTTTACCGAACTCAAGGACGAGAATGGCCAGGCGATTTACAAGGATGCCGCTGAATTCCACACGCTGCGCGTCATGCCTCCTCCCGGCATGCATTACGATACCGACACACTGCGTAAATTCTGCGATATCTGGGAAAAGCACGGTTCCGGTCTGATTGCATTTCACGGCCAATCCGGGGACATCATGTTCCAGGGATGCAGCACGGAGAATGTGCAAAAAGCCTTCGACGAGATCAATGAAATGGGTTTCGATCTCGGTGGCGCCGGTCCTGCAGTCCGCACTTCGATGTCTTGCGTTGGCGCGGCCCGTTGCGAGCAATCCTGTTACGACGAAGCCCAGGCACACCGTGCCGTACTGAATACCTTCCTTGACGATCTGCACCGTCCTTCCTTGCCGTACAAGTTCAAATTCAAGTTCTCGGGCTGCCCGAACGACTGCATGAATGCGATCCAGCGCTCCGACATGGCCGTGATCGGTACATGGCGGGACAATATCCGTACCGATGAGGGACTGGCGAAGAAGTGGTTCGCCAAACACGGCATGGATGAACTGGTTAACGATGTGGTTGCGCGCTGCCCGACCAAGACTTTCCAGGTCAAGGAGATCAAGAAGATCAAGAAGGGCGAACACATCACCAGCGTGGCCATCAGCGACACGCATGCCGTCGAGATCAACAACCAGGACTGCGTGCGCTGCATGCACTGCATCAATGTGATGACGGGCGCACTGGCTCCCGGCAAGGACAAAGGCGCGAGCGTGCTGGTAGGCGGCAAGAGCCACCTGAAGATCGGCGGCCTGATGGGTACCGTGGTGATCCCGTTCATGAAGCTGGATACCGAAGAGCAGGTCGAGAAACTGGTCGATTTCGCCCAGCGCACCATCGACTTCTTTGCCGAGAATGCTCTGGAGCACGAGCGTACCGGCGAGATGATCGAGCGCATCGGCCTGGCCAACTTCCTCGATGCGATGGAGATCGATGTTGATCCGGCCATGATCAATTCTCCGCGCATGAACCCGTATGTCCGTACCGACGGATGGGACGACGAAGTCGCCAAGATCAAAGCCAAACAGCAAGCAGCCTGAGGAGATAGAAGATGAATGCACCTTTACAGATGCGCAAGCCGAAAGAGACTGGCGTACCGGACAACAAGAAATATCTGCATCCGTTGCTGGCAAAGAACTACGGTAACTGGAAATACCACGATCGTCCCCGCCCCGGCGTGCTGCACCATGTCTCCCACAGCGGCGACGAAGTATGGTCGGTGCGTGCCGGTACGCAGCGCCAGATGGACGTCTATACCATCCGCACGCTGTGCGACATCGCCGACAAGTTTGCCGAAGGCCGCGTACGCTTCACCATCCGTTCCAATATCGAGTTCATCGTGTCGGACGAGAAGAAAGTCGCGCCGCTGATCGCCGAGCTGGAAAAGCACGGCTTCCCGGTCGGCGGTACCGGCAATTCCGTAACCATGATCGCGCATACCCAGGGCTGGCTGCATTGCGACATTCCCGGCACGGATGCTTCCGGTGTGGTCAAGGCGCTGATGGACGAGCTGATCGTCGAATTCAAGCGCGAAGAGATGCCGAACCGTGTGCACCTTTCGACTTCGTGCTGCGAGATCAACTGCGGCGGTCAGGCCGATATCGCCATCATCGTGCAACACACCAAGCCGCCGGTCATCAACCATGACCTGGTTGCCAACGTGTGCGAACGCCCGGCTGTCGTTGCGCGTTGCCCGGTTGCGGCGATCCGTCCTGCAATGGTGAACGGCAAGCCGTCCCTGGAAATCGACGAGACCAAATGTATGTGCTGCGGCGCCTGCTATCCACCTTGCCCGCCGATGCAGATCAACGATCCGGAGAACTCCAAGCTGGCGATCTGGGTGGGCGGCAAGAACTCGAATGCGCGCGGCAAGCCTACATTCATGAAGATGGTTGCATCCGGTTTCCCGAATAATGCACCGCGCTGGCCGGAAGTTTCCGAGGCCGTGAAGAACATCCTGCGTGTGTACAAGGAAGATGCGCGTCCATGGGAGCGTTTGGCTGACTGGATCGATCGTATCGGCTGGCCGCGTTTCTTCGAGAAGACCGGATTGCCTTTCACCAAGTATCTGATCGATGATTGGCGTGGCTCGCGTTACAACCTGAATGCGTCGACGCATATCCGTTTCTGAGCGAGGGACCTGAATGAAATTCGGAATCGTCGTCAATGAAGGGCCGTACCAGCATCAGGCAAGTGACTCGGCTTATCTGTTTGCCAAGGCGGCCATCGAGAAAGGACACGAAGTATGGCGTGTGTTCTTCTATCACGATGGCGTCAACAATGCCTCGAAGCTGACCGAGCCGCCTCAGGACGATCGGCACATTGTGAACCGCTGGGCCAAGCTGGCGGAAGACAACAAGATCGATCTGGTGGTCTGTGTGGCGGCAGCCTTGCGTCGCGGTATCAAGGAAGAGAACCTGGCTCAGGGATTCCGTATCTCCGGCCTGGGGCAACTGGTTGAAGCCGGCATCAAGTGTGACCGTCTGGTCACCTTCGGCGACTAAGGGGAAGCGAAATGAGTGACGCGAAAAAATTCATGTTCGTCAACCGCAAAGCGCCTTACGGCACGATCTATGCCTTGGAGTCGCTGGAGGTGGTATTGATTTCCGCCGCCTTCGACCAGGATGTGTCCCTGGTATTCCTGGACGACGGCGTATACCAGTTGAAGAAGGGGCAGCAGACCAAGGGCATCGAGACCAAGAACTTCTCGCCGGCCTATCGTGCCCTGGAAGATTACGATGTAGAGAAACTGTACGTCGAGAAGGAAGCCATGGAAGCGCGTGGCCTCACTGAAGAAGACTTTCTGGTGCCCATCACTGTGCTCAGCCGCGCCGAGATGGGAAAGCTGATGGATGAACAAGACGTTGTCTTGAGTTTCTAAGGGGAACCCATGCTACATATCATCAATAAATCTCCCCTGACCGGCAACACGCTGGATAGCTGTCTGAATACGGCGACAGGCGGGGACATCCTGCTCATCGAGGATGCCGTCTATGCGGCGACTCGGGGAAGTGCCGTCGAGGCCAGGTTGCGTGCTGCACTGGGGAAATTCAAGATTCATGTCTTGATGCCCGACCTTGAGGCTCGCGGCATGGGAGATCGGCTCATGGAAGGCGTTTCGCCAGTAGATTATGGCGGTTTCGTCGAGTTGACGGTCAATAACAAAAACTGCCAATCCTGGCTTTAATTTGCAACACACAGAAGGAGAATCAACATGGCAAGCATCGAAGTTGGCGGTAAAAGCTACGAAACGGACGAAGAGGGTTATCTGATCAATCTGTCCGACTGGAACACTGATGTGGCGAATTACATCGCGCAGACCGAAAGCATCAATATGACCGAACAGCACTGGGAAGTCATCAATTTCCTGCGTGAATATTTCGAGGAATATCAGATCGCTCCGGCAGTCCGCGTCTTGACCAAGGCGATCGGCAAGAAACTCGGCGCAGAAAAGGGCAACAGCGAATACCTGTATGGCCTGTTCCCGTATGGTCCAGGCAAGCAGGCGTGCAAGATCGCCGGTCTGCCAAAACCGACCGGTTGCGTTTGATTCAGAGCCAGAGACAGGGAATCCTCCATGGCGAGCATCGTCTTCGCGATCCTGTTTTATCTCGCTACGCTGTTGCTTGTCGTAGGGGTGCTCTTTCGTATTAGCACCTACGCCGGCACACCGGCTCCGCTGAAGATACCGACCACGCCCGCACCGACCACAACGGGCGGCGTGGTGTTGCGCATGACTCGGGAAGTACTGTTTTTCGAGAGTCTGTTCAAGGCGAATCTGTGGACCTGGGTGCTGGGCTGGTTGTTCCATGGCAGTCTGGCGCTGGTGATCCTGCGCCACCTGCGCTATTTCACCGACCCGGTATGGGATTGGGTCGCATTCATACAGCCGTTCGGCATGTATGCGGGTATCACCATGTTGCTTGGCCTGTGCGGATTATGGGCGCGCCGCCTGTTCGTCGAGCGTATCCGGTACATCTCCACACCATCCGATCACTTGATGTTGCTGCTGCTGATCGGCATCGCCGCTTCCGGTTTGTCGATGAAGTTCATCGCGCACACGGATGTGATTTCGGTGAAAAACTTTTTTATCGGCTTGATGCGTTTCGACATCAAGCCGTTGCCAGCTGATCCGTTGCTGGTTGTGCATTTATCGTTGGTTGTGCTGCTCCTGGTCGTGTTCCCCTTTAGCAAATTGCTGCACGCACCAGGAGTCTTTTTCTCTCCAACCCGCAATCAGAAGGACGATCCTCGCGAGAGGCGTCATATCGCCCCTTGGGCGAAGAGTTTCGAGGTCAGCGAATGAGCGATATCACTGCACCAGCCTATCGCACCATCCCCATCATCCCGGCCCTGAAACCGGGCGCGATGGAAGGCAAGGGGCCTTTTGTCGCCAGCGACAAGCTCAACGAGGCCATCGGTTTTCCCGGCCAGCTGGTGGAAGACTGGCATGACCGCGCCATCGCCAGAATGGGCGAGCTGCTCACAAAATACCGTTCGCTCAAGGTGTTCATGGATGCCTGCGTGCACTGTGGCGCCTGTTCGGACAAGTGCCATTATTTCATCGGAACGCAAGATCCGAAGAACATGCCGGTGGCCCGCCAGGATCTGTTGCGCAGCGTATACCGCCGTTATTTCACCTTGCCCGGCAAACTGTTTCCCAAACTGGTCGGTGCGCGCGACCTGACCCGCGAAGTGCTGGACGAGTGGTACAACTATTTCAACCAGTGTTCCGAATGCCGCCGTTGCTCAGTGTTCTGCCCTTATGGCATCGATACGGCTGAAGTCACCATGGCGGCGCGCGAGATACTCGATTCGGTCGGTTACGGCCAGAAATATTCCAACGAGATCATCGGCAAGGTGCACAAGATCGGCAACAACCTCGGTTTGCCCGGTCCGGCGCTGCAGGATACGCTGGAAGGGCTGGAGGAAGACGTTAAGGATGCCACCGGTATCGACGTGCGTTTCCCAATGGATGTCAAAGGCGCAGAAGTGCTGCTGATCACGCCGTCCGCCGATTTCTTTGCCGAGCCGCATATCGACAGCCTGATCGGCTATGCCAAGGTGTTCCATGCCACGGGCACCAGCTGGACGCTGTCGTCAATGTCGTCGGAGGCCGGTAACTTCGGCATGTTCATCGGCAACTACGACCAGTTGCGCGCCATTGCCATGCGTATCCGTCAGGCTGCGCTGGAGCTGGGCGTCAAGCGCATCGTGGTAGGCGAGTGCGGCCATGCCTGGCGCGTGGCGTACAGTTTCTGGAATACCTTGACCGGCGTGGGCGACGGTGCGGATCCCAACGACCGGTTCGCGCAGATGCTGCAGAAACAGCTGGATCATCGCTACAAACAGCCGGCACATATCTGCGAATTCACCTGGGACATGATCCAGGACGAGCGTCTGACCTTCGATAAAACGGCCAACGACAAATACATCATCACGTTCCACGATTCCTGCAATGTGGCACGCGGTTCGCGCATGGGGGATCTGCCCGGAGGCCAGTTCGAGATCCCGCGCAACATCATCAAGGCAGTCGCCAACAACTTCGTCGAGATGGCGCCCAATACCACGCGCGAGCAGACGTTCTGCTGCGGCGGCGGCGGCGGCCTGCTGACCGACGATCTGCTCGATTTGCGCGTCAAGGGCGCATTGCCGCGCATGGAAGTGCTGCAACAGGCGGTGGACGAGCACGGCGTCAATTTCATGGCGACCATCTGCGCCATCTGCAAGGCTCAATTTACCAAGGTCATGCCCATCTACGGATTCGATAGACGGATGGTGGGCGGCGTGCATCAACTGGTCAGCAACGCGATCCAGTTGGGTGCGAAATAAAGAGGAGATAGGCAAATGTCAGTAACAACCGAGACACCGCAAAAGATTACATTCCGTCGTTACAAGGATGGCGATAATAAGGTGCGCCGTCTGAACGAGAAGATCTTTCAGGCAGGATATTCCTATAAATGCCCGACCTATATCCAGTCTACGCCTCCATGCCAGGGCAGCTGCCCGGCTGGCGAAGATATCCGTGGTTATCTGGCCATCGTGCGCGGCACCGAAAAGCCGCCGGTCGGTGCGGACGGCAAGCCGCTCATGCCGTGGCAGGAATACGCCTGGCGTCGCCTGACCGAGGCCAATCCGTTCCCGTCCGTGATGGGACGCGTGTGTCCGGCGCCATGCGAAAGCGGGTGTAATCGTAACGAGGTGGAAGACCACGTCGGCATCAACTCGGTAGAGCATTTTCTCGGCGAATACGCAGTCGCCAACAAGCTCAAATTCAACAAGCCCAATGTTGCGTCCTCCGGCAAGAAGGTGGCGATTCTCGGCGGCGGTCCTGCCGGCCTCTCCTGTGCCTATCAGCTGGTGCTGAAAGGGCATGAGGTCACCATTTTCGACGAGCACGAATATCTCGGCGGCATGATGCGCTATGGCATTCCTGGTTTCCGTACTCCGCGCGATGTGCTGGATGCCGAGATTCAGCGCATCCTCGATCTGGGCGTGAAGACGCGCATGAAGACCCGCGTCGGCACCGATATCACCATGGACCAGATCCGCAAGGAGTTCGATGCCGTATTCCTCGGCATGGGAGCGCAGGCCGGCCGGGCATTGCCCATTGCCGATGCGCTGGCGCCCAATGTGGTTACCGCGACTGCCTTCCTGAAGGCATTCAACGACGGCCGTTTGCAGCATGTGGGCAAGCGCGTGGTGGTGGTTGGCGGCGGCGATACTTCCATCGACGTGGCGACCGTGGCCCGTCGCTTGGGACATATCGCACATGCCAAGCCGACCGACGCCGAACTCGCCATCGCCGGCCGCATGGCCCACGATGTGGCTGACATCTCCGCCAAGCAGGGTGCCGAAGTGACGCTGACCTCGGTGTTCAACATCGACAAGATGCAGGCCAACAAACACGAGATCGAGCAGGCGCTGGCGGAAGGCATCCATATTCTCGGCAGCCTGGTGCCAATCGGCATTGTGCGCGACGCGAATGGCCGTGCCACAGCGCTGCGGGTTGCCAAGTGCGAAGCCAAACTGGCTGGCGGCAAGCTGGAGATCAAAAACATCGAAGGCAGCGAGCACGACATCGAGGCAGACCTGATCGTTTCCGCGATCGGCCAGGCGGTCGACTTCACCGGATTGGAGCAGTTCAACAACGGCAAGGGGGCAGTCTCTACCGACCGCAACTATGTGGTGAACGGACAGCCGGGAGTGTTTGCCGGCGGCGACGTGATTCGTCCGCACTTGCTGACGACGGCGATCGGCCACGGTTCCATTGCGGCCGACGGCATCCATAACTTCCTGCTGGGCCGCGATCTGGAGAAGCGTCCCAAGATCGATGCGCACCAGTTCGATCTGATGCGCAAGCTGGTCGAAAAGGGAATCGAGATCAAGGAATCGCACGAACCGATGCGCGGTACGTTCAAGTCCGATGTCGCGGTGCACAACTTCGACAATCGTTCGGACCGTTACATCATCCCGCACGACAAGCTGTTCCTCGGCCATTTCTCCTTCGTTTCGCGCAACCAGCGTAACGTGATCACGCTCGACAAGGAGAGTGCTCTGGGCAATTTCCAGGATCGCCTCGGCGTGCTGGACGAGAAACAGGCTGTCGCTGAGGCCAAGCGCTGCATGAGCTGCGGCATGTGCTTCGAATGCGACAATTGCGTGGTGTATTGCCCGCAGACTGCCGTGTATCGGGTCAAGAAGACGGAATCCACCCTGGGCCGTTATGTCGCCACGGACTACGACAAGTGCATCGGTTGTCACATCTGTGCGGATGTGTGTCCGACCGGCTATATCCAAATGGGCCTGGGTGAATAATGAAGCTGCTCGCATCTCTGCTGCTCTGCCTGTTCGTCTCGGTGGCCTGGGCTGCCGAAGGAGATACTCCCAAGCTGGATATCGGCAAGGGAGGGCAGTGCGTAAGGGATCCGCAATGGATGCGCAAGAACCATATGCATCTGCTAATGCACCAGCGCGACGAGACGGTGCGGAAAGGAAACCGCATAGAGCAGGACGGCCTCAAGAACTGCGTGGAGTGCCATGCCAGTTTGAGCGACAACAGCGTGATCGCACGCGATGACAGCTTCTGTGTGGGCTGCCACCGCTATGCGGCGGTCAAGATCGACTGTTTCGAATGCCATGCCAGCAAACGCCGGACAGCGCTCGTCATGAAGGATGGGAAATGAGCGATCTCAATACACAACGCAGGCAGTTCCTGAAGACCTCGCTGGGGGCGGCTGCAGTCGCGATCGCCCCGGGCATGCTGTTGTTCGATACCGCACATGGCAAGGCAGAGGCAGGCAGCAGCAAGGTGCGCTGGGGCATGCTGATCGACACTGCGCAGTGCAAGGATGGCTGTAACGATTGCGTCACTGCATGCAACAAGGAGAACGGTCTTTCCGGCGGCACCGCTGCGACCGATTCGCAATGGATACGCAAGATCGAGCTCAAGGATATCCGCAGCGGACGCGAACTGTCGCTGCCGATGATGTGCCAGCATTGCGAGGAGCCTCCCTGCGTGGATGTATGTCCGACCGCGGCTTCCTTCAAACGGGCCGATGGCATCGTGCTGGTAGACAGGCATCGCTGCATCGGCTGCCGCTATTGCATGATGGCCTGTCCCTACAAAGCGCGCTCATTCGTGCATGAGCCGTTGCAGGATCAGAAACCGGACGTGCCGCGCGGCAAGGGAACCGTTGAGTCGTGTACCCTGTGCGTGCATCGGCTGGACAAGGGGCAACAGAACACAGCCTGTGCAGAGGCGTGCAAGAACAAGGCGATCCTGTTCGGCAATCTGAACGACGAGAACAGCGAGATCGCGCAGAAGATACGCAGCGTCGCATCCGTTCAGGTGCGTGCCGACTTGCAGCTGAATCCCGGCATCCGTTACCAAGGACTGTAAATCATGGCAGATCTGACCGCACTACGCTTCAGGAACCGTTTGTACTATGTGCTGCTCGCAGCAGGCGGTTTGGTCGCCCTGGCAGGCCTCTATGCCGTGCATATGATGGAATCGCACGGGCACATCATCACCGGCATGAACAACCAGATCGTATGGGGCATGCCGCATGTCTTCGCCATCTTCCTGATCGTCGCCGCATCCGGGGTGCTCAATGTCGCCTCCATCGGCTCGGTGTTCGGCAAGAGCATCTACAAGGCGCGCGCGCCGCTGGCCAGCCTGTTGTCGATCGCCATGCTGGCGGGCGGATTGACCGTGCTGATGCTTGATCTGGGCCGACCGGACCGCCTCATGGTTGCTGCCACCAACTACAATCCCACATCCGTGTTTGCCTGGAACGTGCTGCTGTATTCAGGCATGTTCTCGCTGGTGGCCATTTATTTGTGGACGATGATGGAGCGGCGCATGAATCAATGGTCGAAACCGGCGGGGCTGGCCGTGTTCGCCTGGCGCTTCATCCTCACCACCGGCACCGGCCTGATCTTTGCCTTCCTGACCGCGCGTCAGGCCTACGGTTCGGCCTTGCTGCCGCCGATGTTCATCGTGCTGTCCTTTGCCTGGGGGCTGGCAGTGTTCCATGTGGTTCAAAAGGTGATCTATGCGTGGAACGAAAAAACGCTGGATCCTGCGATCCTGCAGCGCACGAAGAACCTGCTGGGCATATTCGTCATCGGTTCGATGTACTTGGTCGCCACCTACCATCTGACCAACCTCTATTTTGCGCATCAGAGCGGCTTCGAGCACTTCATCCTGGTGGATGGCGGCGTCTATCCAACCCTGTTCTGGTGGGGGTATGTCGTACTCGGCAACCTGCTGCCGTTGCTGCTGATCTACCTGCCGGGGCTGGGCAAGACCGGGTGCGTGGTGGCCGCATCGTTGCTGGTGGTGGCGGGCGCATTCGCGCTGCTGTATGTGTTCATCATCGGCGGGCAGGCCTATCCGCTCAACATTTTCCCGGGTTTTACCGTCAGCAGCAGCTTCGGTGATGGGCAGATCGCGAGCTATCATCCGTCGATCTACGAATTCCTGCTGGGGCTGGGTGGTTTGGCGATCGCCTTCATCATCACCACTGTCAGCGTGCGCGTGCTGAATTTCATGCCGCAAGACAAAGCCTACATCCCGGACTGAACCGCTCAGAAGGGCTGCCATGAACCGCATGCTGATTTCGGCAGCACACAAATCCTCCGGAAAAACCATGGTCAGCATCGGCCTGTGTGCGGCGCTGCGCGCGCGCGGCCATGTCGTGCAGCCGTTCAAGAAAGGCCCCGACTATATCGACCCGATGTGGTTGTCGCAGGCGGCCGGGCATGCCTGCCGCAATCTCGATCTGTACCTGATGGAAGACGACGATGTGGTTGCCGCTTTTGCTCGCCACAGCGCGGAAGTGAATTTGGTCGAAGGTAACAAGGGCTTGTACGACGGCCTTGCGCTGGATGGCAGCAACAGCAACGCAGCCCTGGCCAAGCTGCTCGACCTGCCAGTGATGCTGGTGATCGATGCGCGTGGCATGACACGCGGCATCGCACCGCTGATCCTTGGTTATCAGGCATTCGATAAGGACATCCGCATTGCCGGAGTGATCCTCAATAACCTCGGCGGCAGCCGGCACGAAGCCAAGCTGCGGGCAGTCATCGAACATTACACCGATGTGCCAGTGGTGGGCGCGATCCAGCACGATGAGCGGCTCAGCATCATCGAACGCCACCTGGGCCTGATGCCGAGCAATGAATCGATCGCCGCAACTGCCAAGATCAGGCAGATCGGCGATGCCATCGCAGAGCAGGTCGATCTGGACAAACTGCTGACACTGTCCCAAAAAGAACCATTGCAGGTGCCGCATGTCGCCGAAGTGGTGGCGATGCCCGTCGGCGAGAGAGTGCGCATCGGCATTGCGCGCGACCGCGCCTTCGGTTTTTACTACGCGGACGATCTTGATGCGCTGGAAGCGGCGGGGGCGGAACTGGTGCCTTTCGATGCGCTCAACGATGTGCACCTGCCGCAAGTGGACGGGCTGTATATCGGTGGCGGCTTTCCGGAGGCCTGTGCCACCGAACTGGAAGCGAACTCATCCCTGCGTGCCGAGATCCGGCAGGCTATCGGCAGCGGCCTGCCTGCCTATGCGGAATGCGGCGGACTGATGTACTTGTCGCGCAGTATCAGCTATGAGGGGCGCACCTTCGAGATGGTCGGCGCGATCCCGGGGGACGTGAAGATGCATGCCAGGCCGATCGGCCGCGGCTACGTGCATCTGCGCGAGGATGAGGCGCACCCGTGGCCGCGCCCGAATGCGCCGGCCAAACAGATCAAGGCGCACGAATTCCACTATTCCAGCCTGGAGAATCTTCCGCCCGACACGCGCTTCGCTTACCATGTCGAGCGCGGTTATGGGATAGATGGCCAGCGCGACGGACTGATGTTGAACAACCTGCTGGCTTCATATACCCATTTGCGCACCATTGGCAGCTGCTACTGGGCGACGCGCTTCGTTGCTTTCATCCGGCGCTGCAAGGAAAGACAGAACCGAACCACCTCAACCAACGAGAAAGCAATATGACCCAGAACCGTTACCAGGCTGCCATTGCGGCCTTCGACAAGGCCAATGCCGAAGACCCGAACAAAGAGATATTCAACGGCAAGGAATACCCCAAGGAACTGCTGTATGCCCAGCGCATGACCGAGATGCAGGAGCGTTATGCACCGGAAGCTTCGGAAGCGGTCAAGCTCGCCGTGCGCGCCCAGCATATCCAGCGCTGGAAATCCCCGCGCAGCAATTTCCCGATGGACAGGCAGGGCTACCTGCAGTGGCGCACCGGACTGTACAAATTCCACGCCGAGACTGCAGGAAGGCTCATGAAAGAGGTGGGTTACGACGATGAGATGATCGAACGCGTGAAGACCATCGTCAGCAAGAAAGCCTTGAAGATGAATCCGGAAACGCAGCTGATGGAAGACGTGGTGGATCTGGTGTTCATCGAGCATTACATGTTGCATTTCGCCGGGCAACATCCCGAATATGACGAGGTGAAGTGGATCGAGATCATCAAGAAGACCTGGCAGAAGATGTCGGCCCGCGCGCACGATTTCGCGCTGGCAGGCAAGATCAAGCTGCCGGAAGCGCTGGTGCCCCTGATCCTGAAAGCAGTAAAAGGCTGACGTGGACTTCCTGCCCGTATTCCATAACGTCAAAGGCAAGCTGTGCCTCGTGGTCGGGGGCGGCGAAGTCGCCAAGCGCAAGGCCGGTGTGTTGCTGGAGGCTGGCGCTAAGGTGCGCGTGGTCGCGCCAGAGATCGATCCAGGCCTGGCCAAACAGCAGGGTATCGAACCTGTCGTCGCGCGCTTCGAGGCAAGACACCTCGACGGCGCGACGCTGGTCATCGCCGCCACAAACGACCGCAGCGTCAACCAGCAGGTCTCCGAACTGGCCCAGGGGCGCAACATCCCGGTGAATGTGGTGGATGACCCGGAATTGTGTTCGATCATCATGCCGGCCATCCTTGACCGCTCGCCGCTGATGGTGGCCTTCTCCAGCGGCGGCGCTTCGCCGGTGCTGACGCGCATGATGCGCGGCAAGCTGGAGACGGTCATCCCGCAAAACTACAGCCGTCTGGCTGCTTTTGCCGAACGCTTCCGCGAACTGGTCAAGACTCGCGTCACCAATCCCGCCAAGCGCCGCATCTTCTGGGAGAACGTGCTGGAAGGCGTGGTCGCTGAAAAGGTGCTGGCCGGCGACGAAAGCAGCGCAGAGGCGATGCTGCAGCAAATGCTGAAGGACGAGGACAACATCCAGCGTGGCGAAGTCTATCTGGTCGGTGCCGGTCCCGGCGATCCCGATCTGCTCACCTTCCGGGCGCTGCGCCTGATGCAGAAGGCCGACGTCGTGGTGTACGACAATCTGGTGTCCAAGCCCATCGTCGAGATGACGCGGCGCGACGCGGAACGCATCTTCGTCGGCAAGAAACGGGCCGACCATACCCTGCGCCAGGAAGAGATCAACGAACTGCTGGTACGTCTGGCCAAGGAGGGCAAGCGCGTATTGCGCCTGAAAGGCGGAGACCCTTTCATCTTCGGGCGGGGTGGCGAGGAGATCGAGACCCTGGCAGCGGAAGGCATTCCGTTCCAGGTGGTCCCCGGCATCACCGCTGCTTCCGGCGTCGCATCCTACGCCGGCATCCCGCTGACCCATCGCGATCATGCCCAATCCTGCATGTTCGTCACCGGCCACCTCAAGGACGGCACGATGAACCTGGACTGGGAGGCGCTGGCCCGCCCCAGGCAGACCGTGGTGGTCTACATGGGTTTGCATGGGCTGGAGACGCTGTGCGGCGAACTGGTCAGGCACGGCATGCCGGACAGCACGCCTATCGCCATCGTGCAGCAGGGCACGACGCAGAACCAGCGCGTCATCATCGGCACATTGGCGACATTGCCCGGCATCGCCGAACGCGAGAAGCCGCAGGCACCGACGCTCATCATCGTCGGCGGCGTGGTCACGCTCCGCGAAAAGCTGGCGTGGTTCCATCCACAACAATCATAAAGCTTCATCAATTCAATAACGGCAAACAGGGAGAGGCAAGATGATCAGAGTGTCGATGAGAGGTGTGCTGCTGTCCGTATTGTTTCTGTTCAGTGGCGTTCAAGCCCAAGCTGCGGATGCGTTGCTGAAACCATTCGTGCTGGCTTCCAAAGGGGCCGGTACGGTGGCCGAGAAAACGGCTCAGGTAAAGGCCGCCCTCACCAGCGCCGGATTTACCGTGGTCGGCGAATATGCTCCCTTTGCCGGAGCGGATATCGTGGTCGTCACCAGCGACGAACTGAAGAAGAATGCGGCGGCCTCGGAATTCGGCGGCTACGGGGCAATACAGCGGGTGTCGGTCACCGAAGCCGGCAAGGAAGTGCAGGTGAGCTATACCAACCCGGTGTACATGGCGAACGTGTATCGCATGCAGGGCGACCTGGGTACGGTAGCGGCGTCGCTTGCCACTGCGCTGGGCAAGGTGGAAGAGTTCGGTGCAGAAGGCATGACCGCCAAACAGGCGCGCAAATACCATTACACCATCGGCATGGAATACTTCGACGAACCGAGCGTGCTGGCGGAATACGGCAGTTATGAAGAAGCGGTACAGGCAGTGGATGCAAAACTGGCCAGCAACAAGAACGGCGTCGGCAAGGTCTATCGCGTCGACATTCCCGGCAAGCAGGAAAGCGTGTTCGGGGTGTCGCTGAAAGGCAGCGGCGACAACAAGTACATGGACGACCAGTACATCATGTCCGAGATCGATTTCCACGATGTGAAGTCCACGGCACACCTGCCGTATGAAGTGCTGGTCTCGGGCAACAAGGTTTACGCGCTGTATGCCCGTTTCCGCATCGCCATCGATTTCCCCGATCTCAGCATGATGGGGAAACACAGTTTCATGAATATCATGAAAACGCCGGAGGCGATTCGTAACGCATTGCAGAACACGGTCAGGAAATAGCCGGAACAGGAGGGCATATGTCTACAGAGCTGTTGGCAGCAGTCAAGGCAGGCGCGATCACTTCGGCACAACGCATGTTGGCGGCTGGAGCGGATGCCAATTTTCGGGATGCGGAGGGGGCTACGCTGCTCATGCTGGCCGCGCATGCCGGCGACCTGCCCATGGTGGAACTGCTGATCGAAAGCGGTGCCGATGTGAATGCGGGCGATGCGCAAGGCTGGATGCCGTTGAGCAAGGCGGTGTACAACCCGGAATTGAAGCGCGGGTTCGCAGACGTGGTCAAGGCACTGATCGATGCCGGAGCCAATATCGAATCGGCCATCGGTTACGGTGTGCGCCCGTTGATGCTGGCGGCAGGCTATGGCGAGACCGCCGTGGTCGAACGGCTGCTGGATGCCGGTGCGGACGTGCTGGCCTGCAACGAAGGCGGCTACACTGCGCTGATGATGGTGAAACAGAAGCATTATGTGGATGTCATCAACCTGTTGCATGAGGCCGAACAGCTTGCCGGCGTCGGGGAGGGGAGTTGCGCGAGCAAGAACACTCCCGGTTCCAACGTCATCACCTTCATGAAACGCCCGACTGCCTGAATCTTCGCCCATCTTGCACGCAACGGAACGAGACTGACCATGCCCTACTTTATCTACCAGGTAACCGAGTTCCCCTTCCGGCAGCTCAAGAAACTGGAACAGCACGATGCCTACCGGACTGCATCGGTACGAGTCAAGCAGTTGCGCACCGAGCTTGCCGTCGGCTCGCCCGCGATGATCAAGATGATCCATGCCGAATCGGAGTTGCAGGCCGAGGATCTGCTCAACCAGGTGCGCGATCCCGCCCCGGAGCTGGGGGACGACTAACCTCCATGGACGAGACTGCCTTCCGGCAGAGGTTGTCCGGCATGATCGAACGTCCATGCACGTTCGGAAAAGCAGTTCTGGCGCGCTGTGTGGCATGCAGCCGTTCGGAACGGATCCAGATCGCCGAGCGCGAGGTCGTCAGTTGCCGGGATGCAGCCAGCCTTTCGCGCTGCACTTCTCTGCACGAACGCTTGCGCCACAATTTTTCCTTTGCGCTCAGGAAGACTTCGGAGCATGCGGTACTGTCGCATGCCCAGGAGATGCGCATCCAGTGCGGCGGCCTGAAAGGATTACATCAGGTCCTGTACGACGATTGCGAAGTGGAGGATGTGGATGCGCTGCTCGCCTCGATCCTCATGCGATGGGGAGATTTGGCGGATTTACCTTATTCCGAAGTCGTGCATGCTGCGGCCCTGTGCTACAAGGGGCGGCACGGTTGATGGCTGACAGCGGCAAGTGCCGGGCAGCTATCTTGGGTCGAAAGTGGGCGAGTATTTTTGCAGGACCGGTTTCATCAGCAGGTCTTCCTTGATGACATGATTGATTAACCAGTCGCGCAAAAAGCCGGTGAAATGTTCGGTCGCTTCGGCCGACCAATCTGGCCCCATTGCGGCAATCTCGCCTTTCATCTGGTCAAGCTGCTTCAGCAACTCCTGGTGAGACTGATTCAGATGCGGAACCTGCGTATATTTCACCGCTGCGGCAATCTTCTCTTCCCGGTCAAAGTGCACGCGAGAATATTGAGTAAGGCTGTCGAGCGCGGCGGACAATTCGTTTCGATTCCGCTTTACCAAGGCTTGTTCGACCTTATTGATGATCTCGATAAGATATTTATGGTCGGAATCGATGATGTTGTTTCCGACGCTCAACTGGGCGCGCCATACCAGACTCATGAAGTATTTCCTGGAATTCGATATCGTGTATGGTAGCAAAGATCGAAGGGCGCCTGCCAATCAATCCCTATACCGATTTCAATGTGTGGAACGGTCTTCCGGTGCGCGCTGGGGGAAAAGCAGCAGGCAGGCAACAATGAATACGATGAGTGCCGCAGAAGCCGAGTAGCGGCTCAATGCAAGGCCCCCGGCATCCACTGGCTTGTCGAGAAGATCGCCGACCACGGCGCCAAGGGGGCGGGTAAGGATGAAGGCTGACCAGAACAGCAGGGTTCTGGAAATTGTTGTCCAGCGCCAGGCCGCAACCAGCACCGCCAGCAGGCTGCCGAAGACGAGTGCTCCGCCGTCGTAGCCGATCCCTGCGCTATCGGCCGTCCAGTCTCCCAGCGCGGTCCCCAGGGTTTGCGAAAACATGATCGTTACCCAATAGAACATTTCTGATTTTGGGGAGATGACCGTTTCGATGGAAACAGAGCCAAGCGATCTGTACCAGACGGCCAGCGAGGCCATCAACAGCACAAACAGCAGGGTGGTGCCCCCTGCATAGCCTATCCCGAGCGAACGATCAGCGAAATCGGCCAGTGTGGTTCCGACCGTGGTCGTGGCGATGATGGTTGCCCAGTACAGGAATGGATGAAAACGCCTGATACTGATCTGGGCTGCTACAGTGATAAAAAAGATCGCCGAGAATATCGCCGTTCCGACCAGGTAGCCCAGGCTCATCGACATGGAGACGGCATCGCCACCGGTCTCCCCCAGGGTAGTGGCCGCAATCTTGACGATCCAGAAGGTCGCCGTGACCGCAGGGACCTTGCTTAAAATCCGTTCGTTATTATTGTTCATGGCGAACTTTGATCAGGCCAGTTGCTGCTGCAATGCAGCACGCAACTCATCCACTTCCTGCGGCCTGTCCAGCACCTCGCCACTGATCCAGAAAGTATCCTCGGCGCGTGAACCCAGCGTGTTGATCTTGGCGCTGCGCAGTTCGATGTGGTGTTTTGCCAGCAGGTAGGCGATCCGGGCCAGCAGGCCGGGACGGTCGCCGGCCACGATGGACAGGATATGCTGCCCCTTCTCGTCGCGCGCAATGCCGACTTGCGGCACGATGGGGAAGTGCTTGAGCTGACGGCTGACCCGGCCGACATTCGGCGCTGCGGGCGGCGTGCTGTCGGCGAGTTGCTGTGCCAGTTCGTATTCGATGTAGTTCATCACGTCGCGATACACCGTCTTGCTGTTGTTCGCATCCATCACCAGGAAGCTGTCCAGCGCATAGCCGTGCTGGGTGGTGTGTATCTTTGCCTCCATGATGTTGTAGCTCATGCGTGCAAAGAAATTGCAGATGCGGGCGAACAGATAGGGGCGGTCCTGCGTGTAGACCAGTATCTGCAGGCCTTCGCCGATGCGGCTCAGGCGTGCCTTGACGACCGGGACGTCGCTGTTCACGCGATGCGCCAGCATGCGGGTATGCCAGGCGATCTCGTGCGGTTCGTGGCGCAGGAAATAATCCGCATCGAACTGGGCCCAAAGCAATTCGTAAATATCTGGATGGATGGCGTACAGGCTGAGCGTCTCGGCGCTGCGCTTCCTGATTTCGCCCACCAGGTCGGCGACCTTGCCGCTGGTCATGAAGCGGCGCGTGGCGTGATACAGACTTTCCAGCAGCTGGCCTTTCCAGGCGTTCCACACTTTTGCACTGGTGCCGCGTATGTCTGCGACGGTGAGCAGGTAGAGTGCGGCGAGGTAGCGTTCGTTCCTGATCTTGGCGGCGAATGCGGCGATCACATCCTGGTCCGAGAGGTCCTGCTTCTGCGCCGTAGCGGACATGGTGAGGTGATGCTCCACCAGCCACACGACGAGATCGGCATCTTCGCGCATCAATCCGTGCTGCTTGCAGAAGCGCGCGGCATCGACGCGGCCCAGGGTGGCGTGGTCGCCGCCCCGCCCTTTGGCGATGTCGTGGAATATGCCGGCGATGTAGAGTACTTCCGGGCGGGCAAAATCGTGGATGAGCTTGCTGCACAGCGGATATTCGTGCGCGTATTGCGGCAGCGTGAAGCGGCGCAGGTTCCGCACCACCATCAGGATATGTTCGTCCACGGTATACACGTGGAAAAGATCGTGCTGCATCTGGCCGACGATGCGGCCGAAGGGAGGCAGATAGCGCCCGAGGATGTCCTGCTGGTTCATGCGTCGCAGCGCGTGCGTAAGGCCCTGCGGCTGGCGCAGGATGGCCATGAACAGTTCGCGATTGCGCGGATCCTTGCGGAAACCGGAACCGATGGTCTTGCGTGCGCGCCACAATGCGCGCAAGGTCTGGGCGGAAAAACCGGTCAGGCGCGGGTGCTGTTCCAGCAGCAGGAAGCTTTCCAGGATGGCGGTCGGTTGCGTCTCGAACAGCGCTTCATCCCGAGCCTCCAGCTTGTCGTCGCGGGCAACGAAGCGATCGTTCAGGGGGAAGGTCTCGGCAGCCGGGAAGATGCGCGCGCGCATGGTTTGCAGCAATACGGCATTGAGTTGCAGCACGGCCTGTTTGGTACGGTAGTAATGCTGCATCAGGTGTTCGCTGGCGCGACGCTGGGCGCTGGCAGAGATGCCGAGCTGCTCGGCAAGGGCGGTCTGGTATTCGAACAGCAGGCGGTCGTCGTGCCGGCCGGACAGGTAATGCAGGCGGATGCGCAGGTCCTGCAGTAGGTGTTCGTGATGCGCAATCTGGCGGGCTTCGGTGGGGGTGATAAGGTCGGCCTGCGCCAGTGCCTTCCAGGTATGCCCGAAGCCGCAGGCGCGCGAGATCCACAGCACCGACTGCAGATCGCGCAATCCTCCTGGGCTTTCTTTCAGATTGGGTTCCAGGTTGTAGTCGGTATCCACAAAACGGGTATGGCGCTGTTCCTGTTCCTGAACCTTGGCGAGGTAGAAGGCTCGGCGGCTCAGATGCGCTGCCAATGTCTCGCGCATCTCCAGGAACAGGGCGTGATTGCCGGTGATATGGCGGGCTTCGAGCAGATTGGTCTGTACCGTCACGTCCGAGGACTCGGCCATGCAATCGCCGATTGTGCGTACGCTGTGGCCGACCTCCAGCCCGATGTCCCAAAGGTTGCCGACCAGCTCCTGCAGGCGTTGCTGCAATGCCTGGTCCGGTTGTGCGGGCAACAGGATGAGCAGGTCGATGTCGGATTTCGGGTAGAGCTCGGCGCGCCCGTAGCCGCCTACGGCGACCAGCGCCAGCTCCGCCGGCAGGTCGAGCTGGCGCCAGACCCGGCGCAGATGTTCATCGACCTGTTTCGAATGGGCCAGCAGGTAGCGTGTCGGCTGGGGATGGGCGAGATAGTCTGCCTGCAGTTCGCCACGTGCTATGCGCAGACTGTCACGTATTTCCGCTATCGACATCGCGCTGCCGGAATCAGGCCGGGATGGGGGGAGAACCAGCGGACAGGGTCAGCACTTCGAAGCCGGTTTCGTTGACCAGGATGGTATGTTCCCATTGTGCCGACAGGCTGTGGTCCTTGGTGACGATGGTCCAGCCGTCGCCAAGCTGCTTGATGTCTTTCTTGCCGGCATTGACCATCGGTTCGATGGTGAAGATCATGCCGGGCTCGAGCTTGACGCCTGTGCCGGCCTTGCCGTAGTGCAGCACCTGCGGTTCTTCATGGAACTTGCTGCCGATGCCGTGGCCGCAGAATTCGCGCACGACGCTGTAGCCCAGCCCCTCGACGAACGTCTGGATGGCATGCCCGATGTCGCCGAGGTGGGCGCCCGGCTTGACCATGCGGATGCCGCGCCACATCGCTTCATAGGTGACTTCGCACAGGCGTTTGGCCTGGATCGACGGCTCGCCGACGCAGAACATGCGGCTGGTGTCTCCGTGGTAGCCGTTCTTGATGGTGGTGATATCGAGGTTGACGATATCGCCGTTCTTCAGTTTTTTGTCGCTGGGTACGCCGTGGCACACCTGATGGTTGATCGAGGTGCAGATGGATTTGGGATAGGGGGTATGTCCGCCCGGTGCGTAGTTGAGTGGGGCAGGGATGCAGCCTTGCACGTCCACCATGTAGTTGTGACACAGCCTGTCGAGCTCAGCGGTAGTGATGCCGGCTTGCACGAAGGGCGTGATGTAGTCGAGTACCTCGCCGGCCAGGCGGCCTGCGATGCGCATCTTTTCGATTTCCTGCGGGGTCTTGATGCTGATGGGCATGATGTCTATGGAAGAAACGTACAGCTGCGAGGATAGATGATAGAACGCAGCAGCACAACATTTTGCGCAGGTACGGCAATGAAAAAGGCACGCTGGAAGCGTGCCTTTTTCATTGCGCCATGCGGTGGAGTCTAGCGTTTGTTGCCGTTGGGGTTGCTGTTATGGCCACGGCCAAGGGCGAAGCTGGTGCCCTGGGGGCGTCGCGCACCGGCGTGCTGTCCGGTCGGGGCACGGTTGCCATTGACATTGCCGTTCGCATTGCCTTGCCCGAAGTTGTTGCCACGCGGGCCGGAATCGTTGCTGAAACGGCTGTGCTTGTGGCCTTCGCGGCGCTGTCCTTGCGGATGCCCATGACGGCTGTCCGGGGCGGAATGGCGACCGAAGCCGCCACCGTTGCTGCGGCCTGCGCCGCTGCGCGGTTGCGAGGAAGCGGGCCTTGGCTTGAACTTGGGCTCCAGGCCGGCGATGGTGTGCGGCTGGATGGCTTGGCCGGTGTAACGTTCGATCTTTTTCAGGTGCATCGCGTCGCGGTTGGACGCGAACGAGACGGCGATGCCGGAAGCGCCGCCGCGGCCGGTGCGGCCGATGCGGTGTACATAGTCTTCAGCAAACTTGGGCAGGTCGAAATTGATGACGTGCGAGATGCCGGAGACGTCGATCCCGCGTGCGGCGACGTCAGTGGCGACCAGCACGCGCACGTTGCCTTTACGCAGGTTGAGCAGCGTGCGGTTGCGTTCGCGCTGGTTCATGTCGCCGTGCAGGGCGGCGGCAGCGTGGCCTTGGGCGGACAGCTCGTCAGCCAGCGTGTCGGCGTCGCGTTTGGTGGCGGTGAACACCACCGCCTGGTTCAGTTCCACGTCGCGCAGGATGTGGTCGAGCAGGCGGTTCTTGTGCGCCATGTCGTCCACATACATCAGGCGCTGTTCGATGTTCTCGTGGCGCGCCTTGCTCGAAGTGATCGAGATGCGTTTGGGTTCTTTCAGCAGGCGTTGGGCCAGGTTGCCGATCACGCCGTCCAGCGTGGCGGAGAACAGCAGGGTCTGGCGTGTCGCCGGCGTGGCTGCGGCGATGCGCTCCACATCGTCGATGAAACCCATGTCCAGCATGCGGTCTGCTTCGTCCAGCACCAGCATCTCCAGTCGCGAGAAATCGATGCGGCCGCGTTCGATGTGGTCGATCAGGCGGCCCGGTGTGGCCACCAGGATGTCAACGAATCCCGACAGCAGCTTGTTCTGCAGCGGATAGGGCATGCCACCGAGGATGCTCACCACCTTGACGCGCATGTTCTTGCCGTACTTGTTGGCAGCGTCGGAGACCTGTTGCGCCAGTTCGCGTGTCGGGGTCAGCACCAGGATGCGCGGCCCCTTGCTGCGCACGGCCGATTCGACCGACAGGCGTTGCAGGGCTGGCAGGATGAATGCGGCGGTCTTGCCGGTGCCGGTCTGGGCGGAAGCCATCAGGTCGCGTCCGGCCAGCGCTTCGGGGATGGCCTGTGCCTGGATCGGCGAAGGCACGGTGTAGCCGGCGTCCTGCACGGCTTTCAGAATGGCGGGAGTCAGTCCCAGCGTGGCGAAAGAGGCGACGTTTTCGGCAGCGGCAGGTGCTGCAGTTTCAATGATATTTTCAGACACAGTTGTTCCTTAATTTTTTATAAGACACAGCGCATGCATGGCTCAAGGCCATACAATGAAATTCAGCAGGGGGTGAACCTCTACCGGCGCAAACAAACATCGTCGCTAACCGGTGAAGCCAGGCGCATCCAGAAGGGATGCCAGAGGGTCAGAAAACGATGGACTCAATGCCGTCCAGGGAACGGCAAGGCGCGCATTATACTCAGCGACGGAATAAAAGCCAGCGTTATGTTGGGGGTCTGGAAGACATTGGACCAGGCCTGGATTGCGAGTATATTTGCGCCGGAACATCGATTGAATGCAGATTGCTGGTTTCGCGATGGGGAGAACGGGGATGAAATGGCATATTGTGGCGTTTGCCGCATTGCTGATCGCCGGTTGCGGCAAGCAGCAGGAAGAAACCTATCAACCAGTCTTTTCCGAACGCGGTGCAAACGAGCCTAGGGAGTATGTCGTGGGCATCCATCCCCTGCACAACCCAAAGCGCATGGTCGAGGTATACGGCCCGCTCATCGACTACCTTAATACGGCCGTTCCCCAAGCTCGTTTCCGGCTGGAAGCTTCGCGCAATTATGAAGAGTTCGAGAAGCGGCTCTACGGCGGGCAATTCGATTTTGCCATGCCCAATCCCTACCAGACCGTGCGTTCGCTGAAATACGGCTACCGCGTATTCGGCAAGATGGGAAACGACGAAATGTTCCGCGGCATCATCCTGGTGCGCAAGGACTGCGGCATCCGCAAGGTGGCAGATCTCAAGGGCAAGGCAGTGTCATACCCGGCCTTGTCTGCGTTAGCGGCAACGATCATGGTGCAGTATTATCTGCACACGCACGGCATCAACGTGAACAAGGACATCGAGAACCTGTATGTCGGTTCGCAGGAATCTTCCATCATGAACGTATTGCGCGGCCATGTGGCGGCAGGGGCGACGTGGCCTGTCCCATGGAAGACTTTCCAGCAGGAAAATCCTGAGATGGCGGCGCAACTGGAAGTCAAGTGGCAGACCGGGACATTGCCGAACAACGGCTGGGTGGTGCGCGACGATATCCCGCCAGGACTGGCTGCGAAAGTAGGCAAAGCGCTGGTTGACCTGAAACAGGCTCCGGAGGGACGCGCGATGCTGGAAAGAATGGGCATCACCGGATTTGAGCGGGCCGGCAACGAGACTTATGACCCGGTGAGGCAATATCTCAAGGTCTTTTCCGAAACCGTGCGGCCCGTCGAATACTGATGAAGATCGGCAAACACATCAGCCTGTTGTGGCGAGGGTCGATACGGAGGCAGCTGATCCTCGGCTTTGCTCTGGCTTCGCTCGCATTGATGCTTGGCTTCGGTTACCTGACGCTGGAACAGCAGCGAGAGGCCCTGTATCGGTCCTCCGAAGAACGCGCTTCGTCGCTGGCCCATGCGCTCGCCATCAGCGGAACCTCATGGGCCGTGGCGAATGACCTGATGGGCTTGCAGGAGGTGGTGCAGGGATTCGCCCGGACGCAGGATCTGCAACGGGCGTATTTCGTGAATACGCACGGTGAGGTTCTGGCCTCAACCAATCCGGACGAAGTCGGATTCTTCGTGACGGACAAGGTGAGCCGCGACATGCTGGTTTCTTCCGCCAGGGACCAGAGCATACTGGTGAACCAGCAGAACCTGATCGTCGTGGCGCATCCGGTGATGGCCGAAGGCAGGTTGCTGGGTTGGGTACGGGTGGAAATGTCGCGGGATACGGTGAACGCAAACCTGTCCGCGCTGACCCGAACCTGGGCAGAGTTCATCCTGATCGCGGTGCTGGCAGTGTCGCTCATTGCGCTGGTGCTGGCGCGGAGACTGACGCGCGGCCTGGATCATCTGATGCAGGTCGCTGCCGCAGTCGAGCAAGGCCTGGGCAAGCGTCGTTCCGACATCGGCCGGCTTGACGAGATTGGGGTACTGGCGCGCCATCTCGACAGCATGCTGGATGCACTCGACCAGCAGAGGAAGGTGATACATGAAAGCGAGGCGCGCTACCGTTTCCTCGCCGACAACATTTCCGATGTGATCTGGATCGCGAATCTGGAGACCAAGACCTGGGTGTATATGAGTCCCTCGGTCGAAAAATTGCTTGGCTACAGTGCGGAAGAGGTGATGGCAATGCCCTTCGCCCAATTGCTGTCGGCCGATTCCCAGGCCAATGTGCGGGAATGGATAGCCGAGCGCAGCCAGGCGTTTCTGGACGGCAGTGAAGGGGATCACGTGTATACGGACGAGGTCGAGCAGTATTGCCGCAACGGCGATAAGTTGTGGACCGAGGTGACGACGCATTTCGCCAGAAGCGATGCGGGCGAACTGATCCTGCTTGGGGTGACGCGCAACATCACCGAGCGCAAAAGGGCAGAAGAACAGATACGCAACCTGGCTTTCTACGATGCGTTGACGCAATTGCCCAATCGCCGCCTGCTGCAGGATCGCTTCAACCAGGTACTGTCGGCCTGCAGGCGCAACAACCGCTATGCGGCACTGATGTTCATCGACCTGGATAATTTCAAGCCGCTGAACGACGAACATGGGCACGATGTGGGCGATATCCTGCTGGTCGAAGTGGCACACCGCATCGTCGGCTGTGTGCGAGAAGTCGATACGGTTTCGCGTTTCGGCGGCGACGAATTCATCGTGATGTTGAGCGAGCTGGACGCCGACCGGACGATCTCGATGACTCAGGCCAGTGTGGTCGCCGAGAAGATCCGGCAATCGCTGGGCGAGGTTTACCGGCTTGGTGTGGCGCAAAGTGACGGCCGGCCGGACCGCGTCATTGAGCATCACTGTACCGCCAGCATCGGCGTGGTGCTGTTCAGCAATCACGGCGCCACCCAGGAAGACCTCATCAAGCTGGCCGATGCGGCCATGTATCAGGCCAAATCTGCCGGCCGCAACCAGGTGTATTTCGCTGACATATAGTTGTCATATGGATGGCCTTGCTCTGTGCTAGAATGCGCCCCCTTTGAATTCTGCACAGGTAGTACGACATGTCCCGCGCCCTTCGCAACATCGCCATCATCGCCCACGTTGACCACGGCAAGACCACTCTCGTCGACCAGCTCCTGAAACAGAGCGGCACCTTCCGCGACAACCAGAAAGTGGATGCCCGCGTGATGGACAGCAACGATCTGGAAAAGGAGCGCGGCATCACCATCCTGGCGAAGAATACCGCCATCGAATACAACGGCACCCACATCAACATCGTCGACACCCCGGGACACGCCGACTTCGGCGGCGAGGTGGAGCGCGTGCTGGGCATGGTGAACGGCGTGCTGCTGCTGGTGGATGCGGTGGAAGGCCCGATGCCGCAGACCCGCTTCGTGACCAAGAAAGCGCTGGCGCTGGGCCTGAAGCCCATCGTGGTGATCAACAAGGTCGACCGCCCGGGTTCGCGTCCGGATTGGGTGCTGGACCAGACTTTCGACCTGTTCGACAAGCTCGGCGCCAACGATGAACAGCTCGATTTCCCGGTGATCTACGCTTCCGGCCTCAACGGCTGGGCTTGCCTGAACCTGAACGACGCTCCCTCCAAGGGCGGCAACGCTTCCGACATGAACCCGCTGTTCGACACCGTACTGAAGCACGTGCCGACACCTCCCGGCGATCCTGAAGCCCCGTTGCAACTGCAACTCGCCGCGCTGGACTACTCCACTTTCACCGGGCGCCTGGGCGTCGGTCGCGTGCTGAACGGACGCATCAAGCCCGGCCAGCAAGTGGTGGTGATGAATCACGAGAAGCAGGTCGGCTCCGGCCGTATCAACCAGGTGCTGGGTTTCCAGGGGCTGGATCGCGTGCCGGTGGAAGGCGCCGAAGCAGGCGACATCATCATCATCTCCGGCCTGGAAGACATCGGTATCGGCGTCACCATCTGCGACAAGGACAAGCCGGTCGGCCTGCCCATGCTGACGGTGGATGAGCCGACGCTGACCATGGACTTCATGGTGAACACCTCGCCGCTGGCGGGCACCGAAGGCAAGTTCGTCACCAGCCGCCAGATCCGCGACCGCCTGACCAAGGAACTGCTGACCAACGTCGCTTTGCGCGTGGAAGACACGCAGGATGCAGACGTATTCCGCGTCTCCGGCCGCGGCGAACTGCACCTCACCATCCTGCTTGAGAACATGCGCCGCGAAGGTTTCGAGATGGCCGTGGGCAAGCCGCGCGTGGTTTACAAGGAGATCAACGGCGAGAAATGCGAGCCGTACGAGAACCTGAGCATCGACCTGGAAGACGAACATCAGGGCGGCGTGATGGAAGAGATCGGCCGCCGCCGCGGCGAACTGACCAACATGGAATCGGACGGCCACGGCCGTACCCGCCTGGAATACCACATCCCGGCGCGCGGCCTGATCGGTTTCCAGTCCGATTTTATGACCATGACGCGCGGCACCGGCCTGATGAGCCATGTGTTCGACGATTATGGTCCGACCAAAGCCGACCTGCCGGGGCGTCACAACGGCGTGCTGATCTCGCAGGAAGACGGCGAAGCGGTGGCCTATGCGCTGTGGAACCTGGAAGATCGCGGCCGCATGTTCGTGTCCCCTGGCGACAAATTGTATGAAGGCATGATCATCGGCATCCACAGCCGCGACAACGACCTCATCGTCAACCCGATCAAGGGCAAGAAGCTCACCAACGTGCGCGCTTCCGGTACCGACGAAGCGGTGCGTCTGACCACCCCGATCAAGTTGACCCTGGAATCGGCCGTGGAATTCATCGATGACGACGAACTGGTGGAACTGACCCCCAAATCCATCCGCATCCGCAAGCGCTACCTGAAGGAACATGAGCGCAAGCGCGCGACAAAATCCGAATAAATCGGGATGGACGGTCTTCAATGACAAAGGGCGCGCAAGCGCCCTTTGTCATTTCATCTTGATTTATACTGCCTGCTCGTTCACGACAGGAGAAGAGCTATGAAAAGACCGCTTTATTTCATTGGCCTCATGTTTGTTGTCGCGGCAGCTCATGCCGAGGTGCAGGGAAAGGAAGTCAGCTATGAAGCCGACGGCACCAGGCTCAAGGGGTATGTCGCCTACGACGACGCGGTACAGGGTAAGCGTCCGGGCGTACTGGTGGTGCACGAATGGTGGGGCCTCAACGATTACGCGCGCAAGCGCGCCCGCATGCTGGCGCAGCAGGGTTACACCGCACTCGCGCTCGACATGTACGGCAACGGCAAGATGGCGCACCATCCGGACGATGCGCAGAAGTTCTCCAGCGAAGTAAGCCAGAACGAAGCCTTGGCCAAGGCACGCTTCGAGGCCGCACTTGCGCTGCTCAAGCAACAGAAGACGGTGGATGCCGACAACATCGGGGCCATCGGCTATTGTTTCGGCGGATCGGTGGTGCTGAACATGGCGCGCCTCGGCGAGCCGCTCAAGGTGGTGGAGAGCTTCCACGGCGGGCTGAAGACATCGCATCCGGCTGAGCCGGGCGTGGTGAAGGCGCGCCTCGCCTCATTCACCGGCGAGGCCGATCCGTTCATCCCGGCCGAACAGGTCGCGGCATTCCGTCAGGAGATGGAGAAGGCCGGCGTTACTCCTCTGGTGGTGACCTATCCGGGGGCAATGCACAGCTTCACCAGTCCGGATGCGGACAAGCTGGGCAAGGAGTTCAAGTTGCCGATGGCCTACGATGCTGCCGCGGACAAGGATTCCTGGAGCAAGGGCATGGCGCTCATGAGCGAAGCGTTCAAGGCTAAATAGCAATTTGACTGGTAAGTGATATGACGCTGGACGTAATTCTGATCGTTGCCGCGCTGGTGTTGCTGGCCGTGCTGTTGGCGATGCAGTTCAGGCAGCCCGCACGGGCTGCGCAGATGCTGGAGCAACAGCATCGCGCCATGCTGACCGACCTGCATGATGGCCTGAACAAGCAGGGTGATCGCCTGATCGCGGCACAGGCAGCCGAATCGGAACGGCTGCGCGCTGCCGTGAGCGAAGAATTGCGCGCCACCCGCGATGCGATCAATACGCTGCAAGCCAGGCAGGACGGCCTGCGCAGCGAGATGCTGGCGCAGACGCTGGCGAAGCTGGCGGAGCAGGGCCGTGCCGATCAGGAACTGATCCAGAACTCGTTCCGCAATGCCACCCAACACCTGGCAACCAGCATCGAGACGCTGAGCAAGACGGTGGACGGTCGTCTGGAGCAGATCGGCGGCAAGGTCAACGAGCGGCTGGATGAGGGTTTCAAGAAAACCAACGAGACGTTCGTCAGCGTGATGGCGCGGCTGGCGACCATCGACGAAGCGCAGAAGAAGATCGACGGCCTCACCACCAATGTCGTCAGCCTGCAGGAGTTGCTGGGCGACAAGCGCTCGCGCGGCGCGTTCGGCGAGGTGCAGCTGGAAGGGCTGGTGCGCAACATCTTGTCGCCGCAGGCTTATGAGATGCAATACACTCTGCCCAACGGCAGCCGCGCCGACTGCGTGCTGAAGCTGCCGGAACCGACCGGCATGGTGGCGGTGGATTCCAAGTTCCCGCTGGAAAACTATCACCGCATGTTCGACGCGGCGAGCCCGGCGGAAAAACTGGTGGCGGAAAAACAGTTCAAGGCCGACGTGAAAAAGCATGTGGACGACATCGCCGGCAAATACATCATCCCGGATGTGACTTCGGATGGTGCAGTGATGTTCATTCCTGCGGAGGCAGTGTTTGCCGAGATCCATGCGCATCATTCCGATATCGTCGATTACGCCATGCAGCGCCGGGTGTGGATCGTTTCGCCGACCACGCTGATGGCGGTGCTGAATACCGCACGTGCCGTGATGAAGGACGTGGAGACGCGCAAGCAGGTGCACATCATCAAGGACGAACTGGGCAAGCTGGGCAAGGAATTCGGACGCTTCGACGAGCGCATGAAGAAGCTGGCTGACCACATCCGCCAGGCACATGAAGACGCGCAGGATGTGCGCACCACCAGCCAGAAGATTTCCAAACGCTTTACCAGCATAGAACAGGTGGAACTGGAGCATATTGCTGCCCTGCCGCCCGATATTACGGCAGCTGATCTCTGAATGACTCTTGGGGAGTAAAGCAATGGCGAACCCGACTCATACATGGAAATTCTTCCGCGCCGGCGGGTTCGACCAGGTGCAACTGGATAATGGTGCCGACCTGCTCGCGTTACCCCGGCTCGATCAAAAGCTGTGGGTGGCTTTGAGCTGTCCGACGCGCGGAATCGAATTCGATAACCGCACGCTGGATATGATCGATGCCGACGGTGACGGGCAGGTGCGTGCCAACGAGGTTCTGGCTGCGATCAGCTGGGCCGGTGCGCTGCTGAAGAATCCCGAATTGCTGGTGAATGGCGCGGATAGCCTGGCGCTTGCCGACATCGCGGACGACAGCGAAGAAGGCAAACAGGTGCTGGCTTCCGCGCTGCATATCCTGAAGAGCCTGGGCAAACCGCAAGCAACCTCGATATCGCTGGCGGATATGGCGGATATCGAGAAGTTCCTGGCCGGTTTGCAGTTCAACGGCGATGGCGTGATCTGTGCCAAACAGATCGCGGACACTGCGCTGAGCGCGACGGTCAACGACATCGCGAAGACATCAGGTTGGCTCGCCGACATGAGCGGCGACAACGGCATCAGCCAGGAGATTTCCGACAGGTTCTTTGCCGATGCCAGGGCTTATGCGGCCTGGTATGCGCGAGGCGAGGCCGACGCAACGGTATTGTTTCTGGGCGCGGACAGCCGGGCTGCGGCAGAAGCGTTGCAGGCGGTGCATGAAAAAGTCGACGACTATTTCACCCGCTGTCAGCTGGCGAGCTACGACGCACGTGCCGCAGCACCATTGAGCCGCTCCGTCGAGGATTACCAGCAGTTGGCTGCGAAAACATTGTCTGCCCGAAATGAAGAAATGGCCGGCTTTCCGCTGGCAACCATATCGGCGGACAAACCGTTGCCTTTGATTGCAGGGATCAACCCAGCCTGGCACGCCAAAGTCGAAGCGTTGCGTGTACATGTAGTGCAGCCCTTGCTGGGCGACAAGCCAGGCATCACGGCGGCCGAATGGACGGCGTTATGTGCAAGATTTGCGACTTACGATGCATGGCAAAGCGCGAAACCCGCATCGCCGGTAGGCGAACTCGGCATCGCCCGCCTGCGCGAGATGCTTGCCAGCGATCATCAGGCTCGGATCGATGCGCTCATTGCGCAGGACAAGGCAGTCGAGTCCCAGATCAAGTCCATCCGTTCGGTGGAGCGCCTGATCCGCTATCGGCGCGACCTGTTCCGGCTGGCGAACAATTTCGTGTCGTTCCGCGAATTCTATTCCGGCAAGCAGAAAGCAATCTTCCAGGCTGGTACGCTCTACCTGGATGGTCGCAGTTGCGAGCTGTGTATCAAGGTAGAGGACGTGAATGCGCATGCCACCTATGCCAACACCAGCGGCGTGTGCCTGGCCTACTGCGAGCTGGTGCGCAACGGCGGATCCGAAAAGATGAATATCGCTGCCGCATTCACGGCGGGAGATTCGGATTTCCTGATGGTAGGACGGCATGGCGTGTTCTACGACCGCAAGGGACAGGATTGGAATGCCACCATCGTGCGCATCACCGATCACCCCATCAGCATCCGCCAGGCATTCTGGTCGCCCTACAAGAAAGTATCCAGGGTCATCAGCGAGCAATTGCAGAAGTTCGCCGCATCCAAAGCCAATGCGGTACAGGAAAAGATGGTCAAGGCGGTCGTGGAGAGCGGCAGCAACGCCGTTGCTGCGGTACCCGGTGTGCCGCCCAAAGTGCCTTTCGATGTCGCCAAGTTCGCCGGTATCTTTGCCGCGATAGGATTGGCGATCGGCGCCATCGGCGGAATCATCGCCTCCATCGTCAGTGGTATATTCAGCCTGAAGCTATGGCAAGTGCCATTGGCTGTGGCAGGCCTGATGCTGGCAGTTTCAGTCCCCTCCATGTTGCTGGCCTGGTTCAAATTGAAACGCCGCAACCTTGGCCCCATCCTGGACGGCTGCGGCTGGGCGATCAATGCCAGGGTACGCATCAACATCCCGTTCGGCACCTCGTTGACGGCCTTGCCCAGTCTGCCAGCAGGTGCACATCGCTCGCTGGTCGATCCGTACGCGGAAAAGAAGCCGTTGTGGCCTTATATCGTTATCCTGTTGCTGATTGCAGCGCTGGCGTGGGCCTGGCAGGCAGGATATTTTTCTTGATGGATTTGCATAGAGTAACTCGATGAAGATCGCAATCGCACAGATCAATTGTACCGTTGGCGACCTGGCCGGCAATGCCGCCAGGATTGCGGATTATGCGCAGCGCGCCAAGGCACAGGGCGCGGACCTCCTGCTTACGCCGGAACTCGGGCTATGCGGCTACCCTCCCGAGGATTTGTTGCTGCGCGACGGCTTCTACCATGCTTGCGATACAGTGCTGCGCGAGCTGGCGCAGCGGGTGCAGGGCATCACCGTGCTCGTCGGCCATCCGCACAAGGTCGGCAAATCCTGCTACAACGCGGCTTCGGTCCTGCGCGACGGTGCCATTGTCTCCACCTATCACAAGCATTCGCTGCCGAACCACAGCGTGTTCGACGAAGAGCGCTATTTCACCCACGGCAACGAGGCGTGCGTGATTGAGATGGGGGGCGTCAAATACGGCATCATCATCTGTGCCGACGTCTGGCACGAGCATGCGCCATTCCGTGCCAGGGAAGCGGGGGCGCAAGTCCTGCTGGTATTGAATGCCTCGCCGTACCACTTCGACAAGCAGGCCACGCGCTATGAGACCATCCGCGAACGCATCGGCGAGATCGGCGTGCCGGTCATCTATGCCAATCTGGTGGGCGGGCAGGACGAACTGGTATTCGATGGCGCCTCCTTCGTCATGGATGAAGACGGCGAGCTGACGCACCAGTTCCATGCTTTCGAAGAGGTGCTGGGCTTTGTCGAGATGCAGGGAAGCAAGCCGATCCCAGGTGTATGCGAGAACGTGGTGAAGGACGAGGCCAGCATCTACCGCGCCCTCTGCGTCGGCGTGCGCGACTATATCCAGAAGAACCGTTTCCCCGGTGTGCTGCTGGGCCTGTCCGGCGGCATCGACTCCGCGCTGACGCTGGCCGTGGCGGTCGACGCGCTGGGCGCGGACAAGGTGCTCGCCGTGATGATGCCGTCGCCGTACACCGCGCAGATCAGCATCGACGATTCGCGCGAGATGGTGAAACTGCTCGGTGTGCGCTACGAAGAGCTGGATATCGTGCCGACTTTCGATGCGCTGCAGCAGACGCTGGCGCCGATGTTCCAGGGCCTGCCCGCGGATACCACCGAAGAGAACCTGCAGGCGCGCATCCGCGGCACGCTGCTGATGGCGATCTCCAACAAGACCGGCTCGCTGGTGCTGACCACCGGCAACAAGTCCGAAATGACGGTCGGCTACTGCACGCTGTATGGCGACATGGCGGGCGGTTTTGCAGTGATCAAGGACGTGAGCAAGACCTGGGTGTATCGCCTGGCCAGGTGGCGCAACGCGCAGGGGCATGTGATCCCCGAGCGCATCATCACGCGGCCGCCCAGCGCCGAGCTGAGGCCGGACCAGACCGACCAGGACAGCCTGCCGCCGTACGATGTGCTGGATGCGATCATGGCCTGCTATGTCGAGAAGAACATGAGCATCCCCCAGATCGTGGAGCAGGGTTATGCCGAAGCCGACGTGCTGCGCGTGGTGAAGCTGATCCGCATGGCCGAATATAAGCGCCGACAGGCACCCGTCGGGGTGCGCATCACGGATCGCGGCTTCGGCAAGGATTGGCGCTATCCGATCACAGTACGTTATCGAGACGACTTTTAGTTATACTTGCAGCAAACATTCCGGGAGAACAATATGAAAAAGATCGAAGCCATCATCAAACCGTTCAAGCTCGATGAAGTTCGTGAAGCTTTATCCGAGTTGGGGGTGAGCGGGCTGACAGTCACCGAGGTCAAAGGTTTCGGGCGCCAGAAAGGGCATACCGAGCTGTATCGCGGTGCGGAATATGTGGTGGACTTCCTTCCCAAAATCAAGGTTGAAGTGGTGATCAGCGCCGCCATGCTGGATGCGGCGGTCGAAGCCATCGTCAAGGCGGCCAATACCGGCAAGATCGGCGACGGCAAGATTTTCATCACCCCGGTGGAGCAGGTTATCCGCATCCGTACCGGCGAGACCAACGAATCGGCGCTGTAACTGCCCCGACTACTGTGCCCGGCGGGATCTTTGAATGTCGATCTGCCGGCAAAACCCTTCCGCTCGGCCCAGCCTGAATGAGCCTGATTCTGCTCAAACGCAATGAGATCGTGGCCGGCATGCCGGCCCCCTGGCCTATATACGACCAGAATTACACGCTGCTGCTGGGGCGGGGTGAGCTTGTCCGGGATGAGGCGCACATCGATGCGCTGCTGGCCGGCGGTGCCTGCCACGAATTGTCGTGGGACGTGCCGGAAGGCGAGCAGCCGGAAGAACGTCAGCCGGTGCAGGAAGAGCCGCTTGCCAGATCATCCGGCGCCAATGGAACGAAGACAGCTTTCACTTTCGAGGACTTGAATCTGAAGGTGGAAGACAAGCTGCAGCTCGAACCCCCGGCGCAGCTCACTCGCGAACGCTTCACCGTCAAAGTGATCGGATTCCTGCGCGGAACCAGTTTGCTGGTCACCATGCCGATCACCGCCAATGGCCTCAGGCTCCAGCTCCTAGAGAAGGAAAAATTGGTGATGCGCTCTTTTTCTGGGCAGAATGCTTTCGGATTCGCCTGCACCATCGAGCGGATCATCAAGATTCCCTTTGAATACATGCATCTGTCGTTCCCGGAGCAAATCCAGGGCATCATGATCCGCAAAGCGCCGCGCGTAAAAACGCGCATCATCGCGGCAGTGCGCGACAGCAAATCTGCAGAGGCGGAGCAGGTGTCGGCGCTCATCTCGGATATCAGCGCCAACGGCGTGTCACTGGAGGCCAAGGCTGCGCTTGGCGAAAAAGGCGATATCCTCAACCTGTCATTCCGTGTACAACTGCACAATATCGATGCCTACCTGTCCCTGAAGGGGATCATCCGGGCCATCTCTACCGCCGATGCTGGCGACTCCGCAAGAACGGGCATGGTGCGCCACGGTATCGAATTTCAGGATTTGCCGCCCAATGACAGCGTCATCCTGCAGAGCCTGATCTATCAACAGATGATCGAAAACCCGCACAAGTTGGCGTAGGCGGGATCAGCAAGCGGAGTTTCAGACGGTTCGCCATGCCCGTTCCCGCGACGGGAGGACTTCCGCCCGCTTTCGCAATCCCGAATCCAGCCGTTGAGTCGAAGCGCCGCTTCGGTTACAATGCGCGCCCTGTTTATCCGGCAACCGCGGGATAAACGGTAATTCGCACACTCGTTCATGTTGGGGTGTCCCTTCTGGGGATCAGGCTGGCGGGTGGAAGACTTAACCCTTAACGATTGGAGTAATCAAATGGCTGTAACTATGCGTCAAATGCTGGAGGCGGGTGTCCATTTCGGTCACCAGACCCGTTTCTGGAATCCCAAGATGGCCCCCTATATCTTCGGCCATCGCAACAAGATTCATATCGTCAACCTGGAAAAGACCGTCGTGATGTTCAACGACGCGCTGAAGGAAGTACGCAAGATCGCAGCGAAAAAGGGCACCATCCTGTTCGTTGCTACCAAGCGTCAGGCGCGCGAGATCATCCGCGAAGAAGCCCAACGCTGCGGCTCTCCCTTCGTCGACCACCGCTGGTTGGGGGGCATGCTGACCAACTTCAAGACTGTGCAGACCTCCATCAAGCGCCTGCGCGACCTGGAAGCAATGATCGAAGACGGCAGCATTGAAAAAGTCTCCAAGAAAGAAGGCCTGATGTTGCGCCGTGAACTGGAAAAGCTGGATCGCAGCCTGGGCGGCATCAAGGATCTGCAAGGCCTGCCTTCCGCCATCTTCGTGATCGACGTCGGCTACCAGAAAGGTACCGTTACCGAAGCGCAGAAACTGGGTATCCCGGTCATCGGCGTGGTGGACACCAACCATAGCCCGCTGGGCGTGGACTACGTGATCCCGGGCAACGACGACTCCAGCCAGGCGATCCGCCTGTACGCGCGCGGCGTGGCCGATGCGATCCTGGAAGGTCGCGAGCAGGCACTGAACGATCTGACCGCACAAGTCGCTGAAAGCGCCGCATAAACGGCCTTCCCGCAACGAGGGGGCGCAAGCCCCCTTTTTTGTAACCTGAATTTAGTTGAAATCATTAGGAGTGTGACATGGCAGAGATCACCGCAGGTATGGTGAAAGAACTGCGCGAGGCGACTGGCCTCGGCATGATGGAATGCAAAAAGGCGCTGGTCGAGACCAACGGCGACGCCAAGGCGGCAGAAGAGCTGCTGCGCATCAAGAGCGGTGCGAAGGCCAGCAAGGCAGCTTCGCGCGTGACGGCAGAAGGCGTGATCGGTTCGTTCCTGGCGGCAGACGGCAAGACCGGCGCCGTGGCGGAAGTGAACTGCGAAACCGATTTCGTGGCCAAGAACGACGATTTCATGGCGTTTGCCAGGAACGTGGCGCAAACCGTGGCGCAAAAGAATCCCGCAGACATCGATGCGTTGCTGGCATTGCCTATCGCCAACGGTTCCGATACGGTCGAAGAGACCCGCAAGGCGCTGGTGATGAAACTGGGCGAAAACCTGTCCGTGCGCCGTTTCGAGCGCTATGAAACGACCTCCGGCAAGCTGGCGACCTACCTGCACGGCAACAAGATCGGCGTGATAGTGAACTTCACCGGCGGCGACGAGTCCTTGGGCAAGGATCTGGCGATGCACATCGCCGCGAGCAAGCCGAAGTCGGTCGATGCATCGGGCGTGAATCCGGAAGACATCGCCACCGAGCGCCGCATCGCGATCGAGAAGGCCAAGGAATCCGGCAAGCCGGAAGCGATGCTGGAAAAGATCGCCGAAGGTACCGTGCAGAAGTTCCTCAAGGAAGTCACGCTGCTCGGCCAGGTGTTCGTCAAGGCCGAGGACGGCAAGCAGACCATCGAACAGTTGCTGAAGAACAAGGGCGCTTCGGTGACCGCCTTCCAGATGTTCATCGTCGGCGAAGGCATCGAGAAGAAAGTGGAAGATTACGCTGCTGAAGTCGCCGCCGCTGCCGCTGCCGCGAAAAAAGGCTAAGAGGAAACGATACCCATGACCGCTCCCGCCTACAAGCGCATCCTGCTCAAACTCTCCGGCGAAGCCCTGATGGGCGACGACAGCTACGGCATCAACCGCGCGGTCGTCGAGCGCATCGTGGCGGAGATCAAGGAAGTGTCCGGGCTGGGTGTGGAAGTGGCGATGGTGATCGGCGGCGGCAACATCTTCCGCGGCATGGCACCTGCCGCTGCGGGAATGGACAGGGCGACCGCCGATTACATGGGCATGCTGGCCACGGTGATGAACTCGATGGCATTGCAGGACGCGATGACGCGCGCCGGGCTGGAATGCCGGGTGCAATCGGCGTTGAGCCTGGAGCAGGTGGCCGAGCCGTTCATCCGCGGCAAGGCCCTGCGTTATCTGGAAGACGGCAAGGTGGTGATCTTCGCGGCGGGTATCGGCAGTCCGTTCTTCACCACCGATACCGCTGCTGCCTTGCGCGGGGTGGAGATGTCCGCCGATGTGGTGATCAAAGCCACCAAGGTGGATGGCGTATACACCGCCGACCCGAAGAAAGACCCCAAAGCGACGCGATACCAGAAGGTGAGCTTCGATGAGGCCATTGGCAAGGACTTGAAAGTGATGGATGCGACAGCGCTGACGCTGTGCCGCGACCAGAAGCTGCCTATCATCGTGTTCAGCATCTTCAAGGAAGGTGCATTGAAACGGGTGGTGATGGGGCAGGACGAAGGAACTCTCGTACACTGTGATTGAATAGAAATCCGAATTTCATCGCCAGCTGGCGGCTCGCGCCTTGCCCGGCCGGGAAATTTGAATTTTTGTAAGCATCCTTGATGGAGAATGAAGATGATTGCTGACATCAAAAAGAACGTCGAACAGAAGATGCACAAGTCGCTGGAGGCATTGAAGGCGGACCTGGGCAAGATCCGTACGGGTCGCGCGCATACCGGCATCCTGGACCATGTGATGGTGGACTACTACGGCAATCCGACGCCGGTGAACCAGGTGGCGAACGTCACGCTGACCGATGCGCGCACCATCGGTGTGCAACCTTACGAGAAGAACATGGTTGGCCCGATCGAAAAGGCGATCCGCGACTCCGATCTGGGCCTGAATCCGGCCACCAACGGTGACTTGATCCGCGTGCCGATGCCGATGCTGACCGAAGAGCGCCGCCGCGACCTGATCAAGGTGGTCAAGAGCGAGGGCGAGAATGCCAAGGTCGCCGTACGCAACATCCGTCGCGATGCGAACGAACAGCTCAAGAAACTGCTCAAGGACAAGGAAGTCGGCGAAGATGAAGAGCGTCGCGCGCAGGAGGAGGTTCAGAAATTGACCGACCGTTTTGTCGCCGAGATCGATAAATCCTTGCAAGCCAAAGAAGCTGACTTGATGGCGATATAGGCGAGCCGTCGATACGATAATGGCGTTGCCCTTCTTCAGTTCCACCCGCACCATCCCCGACATCACTGCTGTCCCGCGTCATATCGCCATCATCATGGATGGCAATGGGCGCTGGGCGAAGCAGCGCCTCATGCCTCGCGTCATGGGGCATCAGCGTGGCGTGGAAACGGTGCGCGAAATGGTCAAGGCCTGTCGCCAGATGGGGGTCGAATATCTCACGCTGTTCGCCTTCAGCAGCGAGAACTGGCGCCGCCCTGCCGACGAGGTCTCGTTCCTGATGCAGTTGTTCCTGAAGATGCTGGAGCGTGAAGTGAACAAGCTGCACGAGAACAACATCCGCCTGAAGGTTATCGGCGATCGCAGCCGCTTCGATGCCGAACTCGTGCGCCATATCGAGGCAGCCGAACATCTTACGGCGGGCAACACCAGTCTGACCCTGACCATCGCGGCCAATTACGGCGGGCGCTGGGACATCATGCAGGCGATGCATGCGCTGAGCCAGGCGCATCCGGAGCGAGCCACCGCGTTTGCCGAGGAAGAACTCACCCCTTATCTTTCCATGCACTATGCCCCCGAACCGGACTTGTTCATCCGTACCGGCGGGGAACAGCGCATCAGCAATTTCCTGCTGTGGCAACTGGCCTACACGGAACTGTATTTCACCGACACCTTATGGCCGGCGTTCGACCGGGCAGCGCTGGAGGCGGCCATCCAGTCATACCAGAAGCGCGAGCGCCGTTTCGGGCGTACCAGCGAACAATTGAGCGAGGACAAGAAGAATGCTTAAACAACGCATCATTACAGCCAGCATATTGTTTGCCTTGTTCCTTGGCGCGCTGTTCGGTTTGCCCACGATAGGCTGGCAAGGACTGGTGCTGCTCATGGTGGGGCAGGGCGCGGTGGAGTGGGCGCGCCTGTCGGGCTTGAAAGGCCATGCCGCCTCGGCCTATTGGTTGTTCACCCTGGCGACGATGGGCGGCATGATGTGGTTCGACGGTAGCGTGGCGCCAAGCCAGCAGAGCTTGCTGCATCTGGCCTGGTATTCCCTGGCCGTGCTGCTCTGGGTGCTGGTGGTCCCGGCCTGGCTGATCGCAGGATGGCGCCCGCAGAGCCGCTGGTTGCTGGGCGCGGTCGGATGGGTCGTGCTGTTGCCGACGGGATTGGCGATGCTCGATCTGCGCGCATTCAGCCCCTGGGTGCTGCTGTTCGTGATGACGGTGGTGATGATGGCGGATATCTCGGCCTACTTTGCCGGCAAGCGCTTCGGCAAGAACAAGCTGGCCCCGGCCATCAGCCCCGGCAAGACCTGGGAAGGGGTGGCAGGCGCAATGCTCGGCGTGACGGCCTATGTGATCGTCGTGGTCTGGTCGAGCGGGCTGTACAAGCACTATCCGCTGTTCCCGGGGATCATCGTTGCCGGATGGTGGTGGGTGGCGCTGGCAGTGATCGGTGACCTGTTCGAATCCGCCATCAAGCGCCAGGCTGGCGTCAAGGATAGCGGCGCGTTGTTGCCGGGACACGGCGGGTTGCTGGATCGTATCGATGCATTGACCTCCACGCTGCCGTTCGCGGGCCTTGCGCTGATCCTGCAAAGGCTGGAATGAACACGCTTACGCGCCTCACTGTACTCGGTTCCACCGGCAGCATCGGCAAGAGCACGCTGGATGTGGTCGCACGTCATCCGGACAGATACCGGATCGTTGCGCTCACCGCGCAACGGCAGGACGAACTGCTATTCGAGCAATGCCGGCGTTTCCAGCCCGTTTACGCGGTGCTGCTGGACGAGGGGGCGAGCGAGCGATTGAGCAAACGGCTGGCTGCGGCCGGAATCGACACCGAAGTGCTGTGCGGCACGGCGGCACTGGAACGGGTCTCGACCTTGTCGGAGGTGGATGCCGTGATGGCGGCCATCGTCGGCGCAGCGGGCATGCCGCCGACCCTGGCGGCAGCGCGAGCCGGCAAGAAAATCCTGCTGGCCAACAAGGAAACGCTGGTGCTGGCCGGGCATCTGTTCATGGAAGCGGTGCACCGCAGCGGCTCGGCCCTGTTGCCCATAGACAGCGAACACAACGCCATCTACCAGGCCTTGCCGCGCGGATATGCCGGAGACATGAAGCAAAGCGGCGTACGCAAGATCCTGCTGACCGCGTCCGGCGGTCCGTTCCGCAACGCCACCCTGGAACAGCTGCAGCATGTCACGCCGGAGCAGGCCTGCGCGCATCCGAACTGGAGCATGGGGCGCAAGATATCGGTGGATTCGGCCAGCATGATGAACAAGGGGCTGGAAGTGATCGAGGCGCACTGGCTGTTCAATGCGCCCGCCGACGATATCCAGGTGGTGGTCCATCCGCAGAGCGTGATCCACTCACTGGTGCAATACGTCGACGGCTCGGTGCTGGCCCAGCTCGGCAATCCCGATATGCGTACTCCCATCGCCTATGCCCTGGCTTATCCCGAGCGCATCGATGCCGGGGTGACGCCGCTCGACCTGTTCCAGGTGGCAAAACTCGATTTTGCCGCCCCGGATTTCAGCCGTTTTCCCTGCCTGGCGCTGGCATATCAGGCATTGCGGGCAGGCGGGACGATACCCGCCTTGCTGAACGCGGCGAACGAAGTGGCCGTCGCCGCCTTCCTGGAGCGGCGCATCTCCTTCCTCGACATCCCGCGCCTGATTGAAAACGTGCTGGGCGAAGTGGCGCGCGCCGAAGTGCATGCCTTGCAGGATGTGCTCGATGCCGATGCCGCAGCACGTTGCGCAGCGCAGGAGTGGATTGGGCGATGAGCACCTTGCTTGCATTCGTCGTCGCGATCGCTATCCTGGTGGTGTTCCACGAGCTTGGGCACTATGCGGTGGCGCGTTTGTTCGATGTGAAGGTGCTGAAATTCTCCATCGGCTTCGGCAAATCCATCTACTCCAGACGCATAGGCCGCGGCGAGACCGAGTGGGTGATTTCCGCGATCCCGCTCGGCGGTTACGTCAAGATGCTGGACGAACGCGAAGAGGAGGTGCCCGAGCACGAGTTGCCGCGGGCCTTCAACCGCAAACCGGTATGGCAGCGCATGGCCATCGTGGTGGCCGGCCCGGTCGCCAACCTGCTGCTGGCGGTTGCCCTGTATTTCGTCCTGCTGGTCCACGGGATACCCGGCATCAAGCCGCTGCTGGGCGAGATCGCGGCAAATTCCCCGGCGGCAACGGCTGGCCTGCAAAGCAAGCAGACGATCGTCAGCATCAACGGCCAGCCGACGCCGAGCTGGCAGGAGATACGCTGGATCCTGCTCGATCTGGTGTTGCAGCAGAAGGCCGCCAACTTCGAATTGCAGGACAGCCAGGGAGGCAGGTCGTTCCGGGTGATGGAGGTGAGCAGCCTGACGGCAAGCGACCTGGACGGCGATTTCATGCAGAAACTCGGCCTGCAGCCCTATCAGCCGCCGGTCTATCCAGTCATCGGCAAGCTGGTCGAAGGCGGAGAAGCGCAACGTGCCGGATTGCAGGTAAACGACCGGGTGCTGAGGGCGGATGGACGGGATGTCGCGCTGTGGGATGACTGGGTGAACCTGGTTCGCAGCCATCCCGGCATGCCGATGGAGGTGAAGATCGAGCGCGCAGGTACCATTTTGAAACTCAGTCTGACACCCGCGGTCATCGACGAGGGCGGCAAGAAGATAGGCCGTATCGGCGCGGCGGCCATGATCGACAAGCCCGCATTCGAGGCGATGCTGACCAGGGTGCGTTACCCGCTCCGGGCCGCTTTTCCCGAGGCACTGCGCCGGACTTGGGAGACCGCCATGGTGAGCCTGAAGATGATGGGCAAGATGGTGCTGGGTGAGGTGTCGTTGAAGAACCTCTCCGGTCCCATTACCATCGCCGACTATGCCGGACAGTCGGCACAGATGGGGATCGGGGCCTATATCGGATTCCTCGCCCTGATCAGCATCAGCCTGGGCGTGTTGAATCTGATGCCCATACCTTTATTGGATGGCGGCCATTTGCTGTATTATTCCGTGGAATTGCTCAAAGGCAGCCCGGTTTCCGAGGGGGTGTGGGAAGCAGGACAAAGAGTAGGGATTGCACTGTTGGTTACCATGATGGCTTTTGCGTTGTATAACGATATCAGCCGCCTGATTTTAGGTTGAACACAATAATGAATTTGATAAAACTGGCGGGTTTGTTTCTGTTGTTGTACAGCACATCTGTTTTGGCGATCGAACCGTTCACCATCAAGGATATCCGTGTTGAAGGTGTCCAGCGGACCGAACCGGGTACGGTGTTCAGCTATCTGCCGGTCAAGGTGGGCGACGTCATGGATGACCAGCATGCGACCGCATCGCTGCATGCCTTGTTCGCTACCGGGTTTTTCAAGGATATCGAACTGAGGATGGAGGATGGCGTCCTGATCGTGGTCGTGAAAGAACGGCCGACCGTGGCCAGCGTTGAAATCACTGGCGTGAAAGAGTTTCCCAAGCAGCAATTGATCGATAACCTCAAGTATGTGGGGCTGGCGGAAGGGCGCATCTTCGACAAATCGGCGCTGGAGAAATCCGAAAACGAATTGAAGCGCCAGTACATTGCGCGCGGCAAATACTCCGTGGTGGTGAAAACCGTGGTGAAAGACCTGGAACGCAACCGCGTGGCGGTAAGTTTCAACGTGGAAGAGGGCGGCTCTTCCAAGATACGGCGCATCAATATCGTGGGTAACCAGGTATACAGCGAGAAAGAACTGATCGGCGTGATGCAGCTTACCACCCCGGGCTGGTTCACCTTCTTTACCAAAAACGACCAATACTCCAAGCAGAAGTTGTCTGCCGACATGGAGAGCCTGCGTTCTTACTACATGAATTCCGGTTACATGGACTTCAACATCGAATCGACGCAAGTGTCGATCTCGCCGGACAAGAAAGACATCTATATCACCCTGAATATTTCGGAGGGTGAGAAATACACGGTTTCGGACGTCAAAGTGGCGGGAACCCAGGCTGTGCTCACGCACGACGAGATACTCAAACTGATCAATCTCCACCCGGGCGATGTATTCTCGCGCGATGCCGTCACCGAATCCACACGCAAGATATCGGAACGTCTCGGCGAAGAAGGCTATGCATTTGCCAACGTGAATGCGGCACCCGACGTGGATAAGGAAAAACACCAGGTGGCATTCACCTTCGTGGTCGACCCCATGCAGCGCGCCTACATCCGGCGCATCAACATCACCGGCAATGACAAGACCAGGGACGAAGTCATACGCCGCGAGTTCCGCCAGATGGAAAGCGGCTGGTTCTCCACCTCCAAGATCAAGAAATCCAAGCAGCGCGTCGACAAGCTGGATTACTTTTCCGAGGTGAATCTCGATACTTCGCCGGTACCGGGAACCAGCGACCAGATGGATGTCAACATGAAGGTCACCGAGAAAACGACCGGCAGCTTCCAGATCGGCGCGGGTTACAGCAGTCTGGAAAAAGTGACGCTGATGGGCGGCATCACGCAGGCCAACGTATTCGGTACCGGTAACGTGCTGTCCACACAGGTCAATACCAGCAGGTTCAACCAGGTCTATTCGGTCAACTATACCAACCCTTACTACACCGACGATGGCATCAGCCGGGGATTCAACTTCTATAAGCGCAGGACCGATACCACCATGCTGGCGATCATGAGCCAGTACACGTCGGATACTTATGGCGCAGGAGTCAGTTATGGAATCCCGATCAACGACGACGAGATGTTCCATCTGGGCGTGTCGCTGGAGCAGACCACGATCGGCCTGACTCCCTATAGTCCTCCGCAATTCACAAGTTACATCAACACCTTCGGTCCGACGAACAAGAATGAGATAGGTAATATTGGCTGGTCGAGAGATACGCGCGACAGCGCAATCTATACTACATCCGGAACGATACAACGCTCTTTCATCGAATTCAGCATCCCTTCGTCCGACCAGCGATATTACAAATGGACCTATCAGAATCAGTGGTTCCATGGGCTCACGCGCAATCTGACCCTGATGACGAATGGGGATGTCGGGATCGCGGGCGGATATGGTGGAATGCCACTTCCATTCTTCAAGAACTTCTATGCAGGCGGTGTTGGTTCGGTGCGCGGTTATGATCCGAATACCCTGGGTCCTCGCGACATGTACGGATTCTCGATGGGCGGTAACAAGCGCCTGGTGGGGAATGTCGAGCTGATGTTCCCGATGCCGGGGATGGAAAAAGATCCCTCGGTGCGACTGAGTGCATTTGTAGATGGCGGTGAGATAATAGGCTCCGGCGGACAGACGCCGGGAACAGATGGGATGCGCTATTCTTCCGGTATCGCGTTGACCTGGTTCTCTCCGGCGGGACCGCTTAAACTGAGTTGGGCGCGGCCTTTGAACAATCAGCCGCAAGACAACATACAGCCTCTCCAGTTCACCTTGGG